>JAICWH010000107.1 GCA_025934895.1 Nocardioidaceae bacterium
ATCGCTTCCTGGTCATCTAGAGCCAACTCTCCCTTGTTCTTCGTGTGTCGGATCGGTCGTCTGTCATCGGCCGCGGGGATCGAGCGCGTCGCGCAGCCCGTCCCCGAACAGGTTGAAGGCCAGCACGGTGACGAAGATCGCCAGGCCGGGCCAGAGCATGAAGTGCGGGACGGTGTAGAAGACCACCGCGTCCGAGAGCATCCCGCCCCAGGACGGGGTCGGAGGCCGGATCCCGACCCCGAGGAAGGAAAGGCCCGCCTCGAAGAGGATGTTGGTGGGGATCAGCAGCGTGGAGTACACCAGGATCGGCGCGATGAGGTTGGGCAGCAGCTCGACGCGCAGGATGTAGCCGCGCCGGGCGCCCAGGCTGCGCGCCGCGTCGACGTACTCTCTCTCGCGCAGCGACAGGGTTTGACCTCGGATGATGCGCCCGATGTAGGGCCAGTTGAAGAAGCCGATGATGAAGATCAGCAGCACGATCCGCAGCGCGTTGCCCTGCAGCCCGAACGCGCTGTCCGGCAGCACGCCGGCCAGCGCCAGCGCGAAGACCAGCAGCGGGAACGCCAGGAACATGTCCATCAACCGGCTGATCACGGTGTCCACCCAGCCGCCCGTGAAGCCGGCGACGATGCCCATGGTGGTGCCGATGGCCACCGACAGCAGCGTCGCGAGCAGCGCGATCAGCAGCGAGATCCGGGCGCCGTAGACCACCCGGCTGAAGATGTCGCGGCCGTTCACCGGCTCGAGGCCCATCAGGTGGTGCCAGCTCATCCCGCCGAACTTCCCCTTGGGGAGCAGCGTGCCGCCCTGGGTGTCGATGAGGTTCTGGTGGAACTCGTTGGGCGGGTCCCCGAGGTACTTCACGATGACCGGCGCGAAGATCGCGACCAGCACCAGGAAGACCAGGAAGCCGGCACCGAACAGCGCGACCTTGTCCCGACGCAGGCGCCGCCAGGCGATCTGGCGCAGCGACCGGCCCTCGATGCGCGGGCCGGCGGCGACCGTGGACTCCTCGGACGCGGCCGCCGACCCGCCCGGCTCGACGTCCAGCGGAGTGCTCACAGCGGTCGGGCTCCTCCCAGCCGGGCCACGAGGACGGTGTTCGCCGAGGTTCGTCGACGACGGTCTTCGCAGGTCGATGCCTACACAACTGACGCACAGGACTGCGCTGCTAGGGAACCTCGTCCTTGTCGGGGCCGGAGTCAAGCGATGCCGCATCCGCGTTGCCTAATCGTGACGCTAGCGGGCGTACGACGATCCGGGCGCCGTGCCACGGGACGCTGGTGATGTTGCGGACCTTGGGGTGGTCGACCGTGCCCTCGGGGAGGGACAGCTCGTGACGCAGCAGGACCTCACGCAGCACGGCCACGCCCTCCATCAGCGAGAAGCCCGCGCCGATGCACCGCCGGACGCCGCCTCCGAAGGGGATCCAGGTGTTGGTCCGCACCTCACCGTCGAGGAACCGCTGCGGGCGGAACACCTCCGGGTCGCCGTAGGTGTCCACGCGGGCGTGGGTGAGCAGGATCGACGGCCCGGTGTTCACTCCCCGCGGAAGGTCGACGCCGCCGATGGTGGCGGGCTGCCTCAGCCGCCGGACGACCATCGGGATCACGGTGTGCAGGCGCATCGACTCCTTGAGCACCGCCTCGAGGTGCTCCGTGTCGCCCCGCACGGCCGCCGACCGTGCCGCGGCGAGCTGGCCGGCGTCACGGGCGAGCTCGTAGAGCGACCAGGACAGTGCCGTCGCGGTGGTCTCGTGCCCGGCGAGCAGCAGCGTCGCCAGCTGGTCGCGCAGCTCCTGGTCCGTGAGGCCGTCCTCCTCCTCCGAGGTGAGCAGGCGGGAGAGCACGTCGGTGCGCGTCGCGAGGTCGGGCGCGCACCGGCGCTCGGCGATCTCGGCGAAGATCACCTCGTCGAGCGCCCGCTGGGTCTCCAGCATCGCCCTCCATGGGTCGAGCCTGCGCAGCAGCCGGTGTCCCCCGCCGAGCAGCACGAGGGGGCTCACGTCGACCGTGCGGTTCACCAGCGGCCGGAGCCGCGCCAGCCGCGCCTCGTCGCTCACCCCGAACACCACCCGGAGGATCACCTCGAGCGCCAGCGCGTTCATCCGGTCCAGGGACCGGAACGGGACGTCGGGAGTCCAGCACGACACCTCGGCGCGCGCCAGCTCGGCGACCATCCTCTGGTAGCCGCGCAGCGCGGCACCGTGGAACGCGGGCATCAGGAGCCGGCGGGTCCGCTGGTGGTCGGGTCCGTCCAGGAGCAGCAACGAGTGCTCGCCCATCACCGGGCCGAGGATCGCGTTGCCCTCGCCGGCATGGAAGACCTCCGGGTCGCCGGCGAAGATCTCCTTGACGTGCTCGGGCCGGGTGAAGAGCACCAGGGGCTGCCGCCGGGGCAGGATGCGGACCGTGAACACGTCGCCGTACCTGGCGTGCATGGCCGGGACGAACCAGTGCCGGAACCGGATCAAGGCGACCGTCTGCAGGAGCGAGGGCCAGCGTGGCCCCGGTGGCAGGTGCCGGGTGGCCTCGCGGTCCAGACGGCTGTGGTCCGTGGGCCGACGGCGGGCGAAACGCTCGTCGGCAGCCGTCATCGCAGGCGCCGGTCGCTTCGCCCGGATCGCCGGTCGCAGGGTCCGCATCCCGCAAGTATGCTGCCGGCCCCGGGTCGGCCGTCCGAACTGAGGCATGCCCCGGCCGGCCGGCGCACACCCGAGCGTCCTGGGAGCTCCGCAGCGGGGTGGTGTCCGGTTTCCCGCTCAGCCTGACAGAAGCCCGTCGCGCCGGCCGATCGCGGCGGCCTCGGTGCGGCCGCTCGCGCCCAGCTTGGCGAGGATGTTGGAGACGTGCACGCTGACCGTCTTGGCGCTGATGAACAGCTGCCGGGCGATCTCGCCGTTGCTGCGTCCCTGGGCCACGAGGGCGAGGATCTCGGTCTCCCGCGAGGTGAGGGCCGTCTCCCGCGGAGCGTGCGCCGCCTGGCGCGGCACGGGCGCGCCGGCCCGGTGCAGCTCCTCGAGCAACGGCGCGGCCCCCAGCCGCGTCGCGGTCCGGCGGGCCGCGTCGACGAGCTCGCCCGCCTCGGTCGGTCGACCGACGGCCCGGAGCACGACGGCGAGCCTGGCCCGGGAGCGAGCCGTCTCGTAGCTGTCGCCTCGGCTCTCGAAGGCGTCGACCGACCGGTGCCAGGCCTCGACGAGCACCTGCTCCGCGGGTGGGTCGACGTCGGCGAGCCAGCGCAGTCGCTGGTGCTCGGCACGCGAGCGGGACAACCAGGCGAGCCCCTCGCCGCCGAAGGGCCGACGACGCCTCTGCACACGCTTCATCACCTGCTCCACCCCGGCCGCCAGCTCGGAGGCTCGCTGAGCGAGATGTGGGCGGTCCGCCGCAGAAGCCCGAGCAGCCGCAGCCGCCAGCCGACCGAAGAGCAGGGCGGTCAGCCGGATCCGCGCCTGGTAGTAGCCGGTCCCGTCCACCAGCTCGGTCACCCGGTCGAAGGCAGCGAGCATCCGGTCCACCTCACCGAGGTGCCCGAGCCACTCGATCTCCGCGGCGCCGGCGGCGATCGCGATCCAGCCGTCGCGGGACCACTCCGGGCGCAGCCGGTCGAGCAGTGCTGCCACCGCCGGGTCCCCCCGCGCGACGAGGACCGCGGACCGGGTGGCGAGCGACATGGCGGACGCGAGGGGTGGCGGTGACTGGGCGGCATAGGCGGTGACCGCGAGGCAGGCGTCCCAGTCCCCGAGCTCGTAGGCGGTCATCGCCTCCATCACCCGTGACTCGAGGCCGTAGGGCGCCCAGGGCCGGCCGGCCGCCGCCGCGACCTCGGCACCACGGTGGTAGGCCTGCTGCGCCGCCACCAGGTCGCCGCGCTCGTGGAGCAGGTTGCCGAGCAGGAAGCGCCCGCGCATCTCACCGGTGGCGTCACCCTCGCGGTGCGCCTGGTCGACGACCTGGGTCACCGCACGCTCGGCTGCCGCCGGGTCGCCCGAGCGCTGGTCGATGCCGGCCAGGGTTGTCGTCGCGTCCGCCATCAGCGACGGCAGGTCCAGCTTCTGGGCCAGGGCGAGCGCCTCGAGGGCGAACCGGGTCGCGTCGTCGTCCCGCATCCGGTCGGTCAGGGCGCGCGCGTGCAGGGCGAGCAGCCGCACCCGCATCGGGGTCGTCTCGTCGGGCAGCAGGTCGAGCGCCTCTGCGGTGATGGGCACCGGGTCGTGCTCGCCGTCGAGCATCAAGGTGGCGTGCCCGAGCGCCATCAGCACCTGGGCGCGCTGGGGTGCGGGTGCGTCCTCGGGGAGCTGGGCGAGCTGGTCCGCAACGAGCTTGCGCGCCCGCTCGGGGGCCCCGGAGGCCACCAGGGCGTCCGCCGCCCGGGTGGTGAGGTCGACCGAGTCGACGAGGTCCACGTCGAGGTCGCGGTCACCCTCGGCGAGCAGCTCGAGCGCCGTCTCGTAGTGGCGAGCCGCCTCGTCGGGCCCGCCCACCGACATCGCCTCGTCGCCGGCCTGCACGCTGGCCCGGACCGCGGTCCGCCGGTCGTGGGCAGCGAGTGCGTGCCTGGCCAGCTCGGCGGCGGTGCCGTCGACGCGGTGGCTGAGCAGGGCAGCCGTGTAGGCGGCGTGCAGCCGGACGCGCTCGCCCGGCAGCAGGTCGTCGTAGACCGCCTCGGCGAGCAGGGCGTGCCGGAAGGCGAAGGAGTCCTCCCCGACCCGCGCCAGGATGTTCTGCTCGACCGCGTTGCGAAGAGCCTGGTCCAGGTCGCCGTCGTGGCGGCCCACCACCGCCGCCAGCGCGGCGTGCGAGACGCGGCGCCCCGCGCAGGCCGCCGCCCGGACCACCTCGCGGCCGCCGTCGTCGAGCCGGTCGAGCCGGGCCAGCAGCAGGTCGGCGAGGTCCACGGGGACCCCGGAGGCGGTCCCGTCGCTGTCGACCGCGGCGCCGACCAGCTCCTCGGCGAAGAAGGCGTTGCCCTCGGCGCGGGCGACGATCGCGGCCACCTCGCGCTCGGTGAGGCCGGTCAGTCCTGCGTCGGCGAGACTGTGCACCAGGCGACGTACGTCGGGATCGGGAAGCGGGTCGAGCTGCACGCGGGCCACGCCGGGGACCCGCACCCACTGCGCGGCGGTCGCGCGCAGCGGGTGGCGGCGGTGCAGGTCGTCGGAGCGGTAGGACGCGACGACCGCAACCCGGGCGCGGAAGGAGCGGGTGAACAGGAACGACAACAGGTCGCGGGTCGACCGGTCCGCCCAGTGCACGTCCTCGACGGCGATCAGCAGGGGGATCGCGTCGGGCCCGGAGGCGAGGTCCTCGAAGGCTGCGTGGATCGCCTCGAAGAGGTCCGAGCGGTCCAGGTTCTCAGCCGGCTGGCCGGTCGGGACGGACCCGGACATCAGCCGACGGCCGGGCTGCAGGTGGGACAGGGCCGCATGCGCGTCGGTGAGCGACGCGAGGGTCTCCGGGGCGTCCGCGGCCAACCGGCCGAACATCTCGGTGAACGGCAGGTAGGGGAGGGCGCTGTCACCGAAGTCCAGGCAGTGCCCGGCGAGCGTCCGCCAGCCGGCGGCCGCACACCGGTCCACCAGCTCGGTCAGCAGCCGGGTCTTGCCGACCCCGGCGTCCCCGGCGAGCAGCACGGCGCGCGGGTGCTGTCCCGTCAGACCGACCAGGTCGGTCATCAGGTCCAGCTCCCGCGCGCGCCCCTGCAGGGGCTGCACCACCCGGGTCGCGGACGTCATGGGGTCCATCATCGCCGAGACCGCCGACAACGGGGCCCGGCACACCAGCGCAGAGGTGCAGGGGCGCGCTCACGCAACCGAGAGTGGGCGGCGTGGCCGGCGAGGCAGGTGGAGCGAGGGCCAGCGGGGCACGTGGTGCCGGCGACCCGGCCGGCTGGCGCCGTACATCCTGCGTACCTGGTCGAGCCGGTAGTCCGCCTCGGCCTTCACGAAGAGCTCGTGCGTCATCATCATCGTCTTCTCCTGGGAGCTGGGTGCTTCTCGATGACCAGAGCCTCTGCCTCTGAGGTAGGCCCTCACATCGGAAGAACTCCCTATCCCGGACCGGTCCCTCGACAGTGGAGGTCCCGGGTGCCTTAGGCGGTGCCTACTGGACCCACACCAGCGCGCCGGCCACCACGAACGCCACCGCCCACACCTTGTCGAGGTTCACCCACATCCGGGTCAGGATGCGGAGGCCGACGACCTCGTAGACCACGACCGACACGATGCCGGCGGTCGTGACCATCGCCGCCGCGTGCAGGAGGGCGGCGACCAGCGCGACGAGCAGGTCGCCGCCCAGGGCGGAGCGGACCATGGCGTCCGCCGGCAGCGCCGTGCCCCCCACCAGGACCGGTGCGAGCATCAGTCCGGCGCCGGTGACGGTCGACATCAGGAACGACCACCAGGCCAGCTGGTGCGGGCGCAGCCGCATGCCGACCCAGGTGAAGTGTCGCTTGCGGAAGAACAGCCAGGCGCCGAAGGCCATCAGGACCAGCCCGCTGACCCCGACGGCGAGCGCCTGGGAGACGCTGGAGGAGAACAGCACGATCGCCACGGCCATCATGGCCACGCTGAGCTCGTGGCCGATGCCGATCGGGACGAGCGCCCGGAGGATGGCGGTCCGACTGCGCTCCTGGAGGCCGTAGGAGACCGCGAACAGCCAGCCCATCCCGGGGTTGAGGCCGTGGAAGCAGCCCAGGAGCACGACCGTGGTGATCACCTCGGCGTCCAGACGCAGCACCACGTGGTCCATGCCGCCGTGCGCGAGCACCAGGTCGGCGACCAGCCCGGTCACGGGAAGCAGTAGGAGTCGCTCGAGGCGTCACCGCCCTGGAGGTGGGTCTGGTGCACCCGGTTGCCCCGGAAGTCGTCACCGTGCGGGAAGAACCGCTGGTCGAGGGCGAGCCCGCCGGACTCGGTGTCCACGTCCGCCTTGGCCATCCAGGCACCGACGCCGGCGGGGTAGAACTGGTCGTCCCAGGCGCCGTACAGCGAGTTGGTCCAGTAGACCCGTCTGCCGTCCCGGCTCACCTCGACCATCTGCGGCCCGCCGGCCAGCGGGACGTCCGGGGCGGCCGGGTGCGCCACCCGGCCCGCGATGCCACCGAGCCGGACGGATCCCGTCTCCCGCGGGTGGAACGGGTCGGAGACGTCGTACTGCTTGGCCTCGCCGGTGCCCCAGCAGGAGACATAGAGGAACCTGTCGTCCACCGACAGGTCGATGTCGGTGACCAGCGGCGGCACCGCCCCGAAGGGCTTGAGCAGGTCCGGGAGCAGCTCCGGGTCGTCGACCGGCTCGGCCGGGATGGTGATCACCTTCGTGACCTGGAACTCTTCCCCCTCGCGGTGCCACACCCACACCGACGCGGAGAGGTCGGCGGTGCTGACGACCACGCCGACGAAGCCGTACTGCTTGGTGGGGTCGTGGGCCGGGCGCAGCTCCAGCGCCATCTGCTGCTCGGCACCGAGGTCGACCGTCTGCTTGAGCCGGCGGGTCCTGAGGTCGAAGAAGTGCAGCCGGTGGCCGTACTCGTTGGCCAGGAGCTTCTCGGGGACGATGCCGTCCTCGATCATCTCGGGGGTGCCCCACTCGCTGGCCACCAGCACGTCGTGGTTGATGTGCCACCAGAAGTCGTAGGCGAGGTACTGGTCGCCGCGCTCGACCTCCCACTGGCCCTTGACCTCGAAGGTGTCGTGGTCGAGCAGGGCGATGCCGCCCGGCCCCTGGTCGCTGTGCGCGGCGCCGAGGTTGGTGATGTAGATGCCTTCGGGCCCGCAGTGCGCCGTGTGCGGCCGGCTGTAGCCGGTGCCGCCCTGGTAGTCCTCCGGCTCGATCACCTTGGCGACCTTGGGGTTGCGCGGGTCGTCCTTGACGTCCACGAAGTGGATGCGGCTGGACCGCAGGCCCATCATCAGGAGGTAGCGGCGCTCGATGTGCGGGTGCGGGTTGTTGGGGCACAGCGCCGAGCTGCAGGCGTTCCAGCCGTGGTGGTGCAGCTCGTCGCCGGTGTTCGGCATCTCGGTCCAGCCGATCACCCGGCCGTAGTCCGAGGACCCCGGGTCGACGTCGACCACCGCCAGGGCGTCCTTGCGGGGCTCGCCCTCGCCGCGCCAGAAGGTCGCGACGTAGGCGAGGTCCTCGGTGGGGCCCTGGGCCGCGAGGGAGGGCGAGGGGTAGAACGTCGGGTCCGGTCTCCAGCTGGTGCGTGCCACGATGCTCCTGGTGCTCCTGGTCGCTCGACGGGCGGGTTCGCGACGCACAGCCTACGGTCGGCGTCTCAGCGCGAGAGGGCACGACCCCGCAGGAACGTCTCCCGGACCAGGGGGACGCCGGGACGGTAGGCGAGGTGCAGGTACGACGGCGCCTCCAGCACCACGAGATCGGCCGCGGCTCCTACCGCGAGGTGTCCCACGTCGTCACGGGCCAGCGCACGCGCGCCGCCCTTGGTGGCGGCGAACAGCGCCTCGGCCGGCGACATGCCCATCTCGCGGACGGAGAGCGCCACGCACAGCGGCACCGAGGACGTGTAGCAGGACCCGGGGTTGCAGTCGCTGGCCAGCGCCACGTGGCAGCCGGCGTCCAGCAGCCGCCGGGCGTCCGGGTACGGCGAGCGGGTGGAGAACTCCACGCCGGGCAGCAGGGTGGCCGTCGTGCCCGAGGCTGCGAGCGCGTCGACGTCCGCGTCGCTCAGGTAGGTGCAGTGGTCGACCGCGGTGAGGGCGAGCTCGCAGGCGAGCTGCACGCCCGGTCCCGGGCCGAGCTGGTTGGCGTGCATGCGGCCCTGCAGGCCCGCGGCCTCCCCGGCTCGGAGCACGGTGCGGGCCTGGTCGACGTCGAAGGCCCCGCGCTCGCAGAACACGTCGACCCATCGCGCGTGCGGCGCGCACGCCTCCAGCATCGGCCCGGTCACCAGGTCGACGTACGCCGCGGGGTCGTGCGCCAGCTCCGGCGGCACCACGTGCGCGCCGAGGAAGGTGGTCTCCGCCGTTGCCTGGCTGGCGATGGCGAGACAGCGGGCCTCGTCGTGCACCGTCAGGCCGTAGCCGCTCTTGACCTCCACCGTGGTGGTCCCCTGGCGGCGCATCTCGTCGACGAGCCGCGCCAGGTTCGCGGCCAGCTGCTCGTCGGTCGCCGCCCGGGTCGCGGCGACGGTCGTGCGGATGCCGCCGGCTGAGTACGACGTCCCGGTCATCCGGGCCGCGAACTCCTCCGCGCGGTCGCCGGCGAACATCAGATGGGAGTGCGAGTCCACGAAGCCGGGGACCACCGCCCGGCCGCCGACGTCGTAGGCCGCGTCCGCCGCCGGCGCCTCGTGTGCGGGCCCGGTCCAGGCCACCGTGCCGCCCTGCACGACCAGCGCGGCGTCGCGCACCACTCCGAGGAGCCCGTCGTGCCGCGGGTCGTTGGTGCAGAGCTCACCGATCCCGGTCAGCACCAGCGAGGTCTCCATCAGCGCTCCCACAGTGACCGGACGACCCGGTCGAGGTCGGCACCCGCGGCGCGACGGTCGTCCCGGCCGGCGACCACGGCACCGTCCCGGATGACCGAGACGACGTCGGTCCCCGAGGCCGCGAACACCGCGGTGCACTCGTCGGCACCGGTGCCGGCCGTGCGCACGCTCCCCGTGTCGAGGGTGACCAGGTCGGCGGCGGCGCCGACCTCGATGCGGCCGACGTTGCCGAAGCCCAGGGAGCGATGGCCCGCGCAGGTCGAAGCGACCAGCAGCTCGGCAGCCGTCCAGTGGCCTCGCTGCTGGCTGGCGAGCCGCTCGTCGAGCTCGACGGCGCGCATCTCCTCGAACAGGTCCACCACCGCGTGGCTGTCCGACCCGAGGGTGAGCGGCGCCCCGGCGTCGTGCAGGCGGCGGGAGGGACCGATGCCGTCGCCGAGGTCGCGCTCCGTGGTCGGGCAGAAGCAGGCGGAGGTGCCCGAGGCCCCCAGCAGCTCGATGTCGGGGCCGCTCAGATGAGTCGCGTGCACAGCGCTGGTGCGCGGCCCCAAGGCACCCGCGTCCTCGAGGACCTCCGCCGGTGTCGCGCCGTAGGCCGCACGGCAGGCGTCGTTCTCGGCGACCTGCTCGGACAGATGCACGTGCAGGGGTGCCTGGTGCTGCTCGGCCCAGCCGGTCACGTGCCACATCTGCTCACGCGGCACCGCCCGCACCGAGTGGATCGCAGCGCCGAGCCGCACGTCGGGACCGAGCTGGGCCGCCTCCACACGCGCTGCCCACGACTCCGCGTCACCGTCGCTGAACCGCAGCTGCACCCCCTGCGGGGGTGACCCGATCCCGGACGAGAGGTAGCAGGTGTCCAGCAGCGCGATCCGGATCCCGGCCTCGCCGGCGGCCGCCACCAGGGCGTGCGACATGGCGTTCGGGTCGTCGTACGGCCGGCCGGCCGGGTCGTGGTGCAGGTAGTGGAACTCCCCGACGCTGGTGATCCCGGTGGTGACCATCTCCCGGTAGGTGGCCCGGGCCAGCTCGAAGTAGGAGTCCGGCGTGAGACGGCTCGCGACGTCGTACATCTGCTCCCGCCAGGTCCAGAACGTGCCGCGCTCGCGCTGGGTGCGCCCGCGCAGGGCCCGGTGGAAGGCGTGGCTGTGGCAGTTGGCGAGGCCGGGGATCGTCAACCCGGCAAGGCGCTCGGCCCCCTCTGCCGATCCCGCGGCGACCCTCGTGAAGACGCCGCCCTGCACCTCGACGAGCAGCCCGTCCTGCACCGGGCCGGCGCCGGTCCACGCACGCTCCAGCCAGTAGGTCGTCACCCGCACAGCCCCTGCAGGGTGTCGGCCAACGCCTCGACGCCGGCGAGGCAGTCCGCGGTGCTGGCCCGCTCGTCGGGCGCGTGCGAGACGCCGGTGGGGTTGCGCACGAAGAGCATCGCGCTCGGGAACCCTGCGGTCGCCAGGACGCCCGCGTCGTGGCCGGCCATCGTCGGGATCACCGGCCAGCCGTGCGGAGCGGAGATCCGCTGCGCCAGCTCGCCGTCGAAGTGCACGGGCCCCGACACCGACTCCGGCGTCACGTGCAGGGACGTCCCGTCCAGGGCGGCGCGGTCCCGACCCTGTCGCTCGAGCTCGGCGAGCAGCGCCTCGAGGTGCTCGGCGGTCTCGGCGCGGGCGTCCAGCCAAGCGGTGACCCGAGACGGGACGGCGTTCGTCGCGTCCGGGTGCACCTCGAGCCTCCCGAACGTCGCCCGCCGGTCGCCGGCGCGGGCCAGGGTGTCCGCGGCGAGGGCAGTGCTCGCGTAGGTCAGCATCGGGTCGTGACGGTCCTGCATCCGGGTCGTACCGGCGTGGTTGGCCTGTCCGTCGAAGTCGAAGCGGTAGCGGCCGTGCGGCCAGATGGCGCTGGCCACGCCGACGGCGGCGCCGCGGTGCACGAGGCCGCGGCCCTGCTCGACGTGCAGCTCGACGAAGCAGCCGACGTCGGCCAGCAGCGACGGCCCGGTCGTCGGGTCGAGTGACGCCTGCGCCCACGCGTCGCCCAGGCGTACGCCGTCCCGGTCGGTCAGCGCCTCTGCCGTGTCGACGCTCATCGCGCCGGAGGCGAGACGCGAGCCCAGACAGGCGATTCCGAAGCGCGAACCCTCCTCCTCGAAGAAGGCGCCGACGCCGACGCGGCGACCCGGCACGACGCCGCGCTCGCGCAGCACGTCGACCGCGGCGAAGGCGGAGACGACACCCAGCGGCCCGTCGAAGGCGCCTCCGTCGAGGACCGAGTCCAGGTGCGAGCCGGTGAGCAGGGACCTGGCCGTGGTGGCCTGCGGCGGGTCCCACCAGGCCACCGCGTTGCCGAACCCGTCCAGCTCCACCCTCAGGTCCCGGTCGGCAGCCGCCTGGAGGAACCACGCCGAGCACTCCCGTTCGGCACGGGTCAGTGGCTGGCGGACGTACCCGCCGCCGGCGACCCGGCCGACCGGCGCCAGCTCGCGCCACATCTCCTCGAACATCACCCCGACAGTCCACCGAGCGGGCGCCGTGCGGTCAACGCGCCCCGCCCCGCCCCTGTCTCGGATCCGAGACCTCCTACCCCGGCCCGCCGAGTCGGCCCGTCCGCAGGCCCCCGACCCGTCGAGTCGGCCCCTCCGCAGGCCCCCGACCCGTCGAGTCGGCCCATCCGCAGAGGCGTCCAGCGGGTTCCTGCGGGATCATCGCGACATGGAGTTCCAGGACGTGGTCCGCAGACGCCGGATGATCCGGAGCTACGCGGACCAGCCGGTCGACCCGGCCGTCGTACGGCGGCTGCTGGCCAACGCCGTTCGGGCGCCGTCCGCAGGCTTCAGCCAGGGCTGGGCGTTCCTGGTGCTCGACGAACCCGCCGACGTCGCCCGGTTCTGGGCGAGCACGAGCCCACCGGGCTCAGCACCATCGGGGCGGTGGCTCTGCGGCATGCGCACCGCACCGGTGGTCATCGTGCCGATGTCGGACCGGGCGGCGTACGACGACCGGTACGCCGAACCGGACAAGGCCCACTCGACGTCCGCACACGGACCGGAGGGAAACCGCTGGCCGGTGCCCTACTGGTACATCGACACCGGGATGGCCACCCTGCTCATCCTGCAGACCGCGGTCGACGAGGGGCTCGGAGCCTGCTTCTTCGGCATTCCCGGTGCTCAGGTGCAGACGTTCCGAACCGAGTTCGGCGTGCCGGAGGGGTTCACGCCCATCGGTGCGGTCACGATCGGCCACCGCACCGCGGACGCCGGCGCCCCCGGCTCGCCCACCCGGCGGCCACGTCGGCCGCTGGACGAGGTCGTGCACTCCGGACGATGGTGAACCGGTCGCCACACCAGCCGAG
>JAICWH010000125.1 GCA_025934895.1 Nocardioidaceae bacterium
CACCAGCACCAGCAGGCCGACGGAGGCGAGCACGCCGACTCCCGCTGCGCGACCGACCGAGTCGACGACCAGGCCGGTGAGGGGTCCGAGGTACCCCCAGTCGACGACCGTGTCGAAGGGCCGGTCGAGGGTCTCGAAGAAGGCCATGTCCAGGAGCTTGAGGACGGTGAGCAGGCCCAGGACCAGACCGACCAGCACCGCAGCGACCCGTCGGGCGCGCGGTGGCAGCAGGGGCAGCACGGCGACGAGGACGATGGCCTCGAGCGGGAGCCGCGCGAAGGCCGCGGGGGTCAGGTCGCTGGCCCGGTCCGGTGCCAGGAGCGCGAACCAGACCAGGACGCAGGCGAGCACGGTCAGCAGGGCACCACCGGCCCGGCGCACGGACGACCAACGTCTCATCTCGCCGCCCTCTCGTGCGTGCGTGAGGGCCCTCGCTCCTCGACAGCCCGCAGGCGCGTCAGCGACCACACCTGATGGCCGAAGGACTCCGCCAGCAGCGCCACCGCCCCCACCAGGGCCGCGGACACCACGCCGGCCGGGAGCGCGTCAGCGGCAGCCACCACCAGGACCACGCCCTGGGTGGCGGCGACCACCTTCGCCCAGTAGCGGGGCGGGACCGGCCTGCGCAGCCAGGGCACCAGACCGGTGGCGACGAGCAACCCATAGCGAGCCGCACCGATCACCAGCACCCACGGGCCGAACGAGCGGGCCACGTCCACGCTGAGCACCAGCAGCAGGAACGCGTCGACCTCCATGTCGAACGCCGCGCCGAAGCCGGACGCGGTGCCGGTGCGCCGCGCGACCTGGCCGTCCACCCAGTCCAGGACGAGCGCGACCGCAGCGACCCCGACCAGGACGCGGCCGGGCTCGCTGCCGGAGAAGGAGTCCGCGGTCAGCGCCGCGACGCCGCAGGCGAGGGCGCACCGGACCAGGGTCACCCGGTCCGCCGGCCCGAGCACCGCGGTGCGGTGTCGCGTGGTCGCGACGCCGAGGGCCACACTGGCCACTGCCGCGCAGAGCAGCCCGACGCCGCGACCCGGACCGTCGAGGCCGGTAGTGGTGCCGAGTGCACCGAGGACCAGCAGGCAGGTGACGAGCGCGGTCGTGGGCACGCGTTGAACCGCACGCACGTAGCCTCCGTTCACCAGGTACACCAGGTACAGCACCGACCAACAGGACGAAGGACCGGGCGCTCCGGTTCAACGCAGATGAGCGGGGTGGGCAGATGTCGGGCGAGGCGCTCGCGTTCTGGCTGCGCGGACCGGGAGCCGGGGAGATCCGCCGGGTGCGGGTGCCCACACCCGGGCACGGCGACGTGCTGGTGCGCACCTTGCGGTCCGCGGTGAGCAGAGGCACCGAGACGCTGGTCTGGGGTGGACGGGTCCCGGTCAGCCAGTACGACGCGATGCGGGCGCCGTACCAGGAGGGCGACCTGCCGGGACCGGTCAAGTACGGCTACCTCAACGTCGGCGTGGTCGAGCAGGGCCCGCCGTGGCTGCAGGGCCGCACGGTGTTCTGCCTCTACCCGCACCAGAGCGCCTACGTCGTCCCGGCCGAGGCCGTCGCCGTCGTCCCGGAGGGCGTGCCGGCCGCCCGGGCGGTGCTGGCGGGCACCGTCGAGACCGCGGTGAACGCCCTGTGGGACGCCCGCCCGCTCATCGGCGACCGGGTGGCGGTGGTGGGCGGCGGGATGGTCGGGTGCTGCGTGGCACGGCTGCTGGCCGGCATCCCGGGGGTCCGGGTGACCCTGGTCGACGTCGACGGGTCACGCTCGGAGGTCGCGACGGGTCTCGGCGTCGGCTTCGCGCTGCCCGGCGCAGCCGCGGGTGGCCTCGACCTCGTGGTGCACACCAGCGCGACCTCCGCGGGGCTGCAGACCTCCTTGGACCTGCTGGCGCCGGAGGGCGAGGTGGTCGAGCTCAGCTGGTACGGCGACGCGGAGACCCGGGTGGCGCTGGGCGGCGCGTTCCACTCCGGGCGCCTGGCCGTCCGGGCCAGCCAGGTCGGCACCGTCGCGGCTGCCCGTCGAGGCACCCGCACCCGGCGCGAGCGTCTCGAGCTGGCCCTGGCGCTGCTGCGCGACCCGGCGTTCGACGTCCTGCTCACCGGGGAGTCGCCGTTCGAGGAGCTGCCGGACGTGATGGCCCGGTTGGCCGGAGGAGAGCTCCCGGCGCTGTGCCACAGCCTGCTGTATCCCCGGGACGAGGAGTCGGCCGCGTGTTCAGCGTGACGGTCCGCGATCACCTGATGGTCGCCCACAGCCTGCGTGGGGAGGTCTTCGGCCCAGCTCAGAGCCTGCACGGTGCGACGTACGTCGTCGACGCGACGTTCCGCGGCGAGCGGCTCGACGCCGACGGCATCGTCGTGGACATCGGCCGCGCGGGGGCCGAGCTACGCCGGGTGGTGGCCGGGCTGACCTACCGCAACCTCGACGACGAGCCGTCCCTGGTCGCGACGAACACCACGACCGAAGTCCTGGCCCGGGTGGTCGCGGACCGGCTGGCCGATGCGGTGCACGCGGGCGCCCTCGGGGACGCGGCCCGTGGCCTGGCAGGGCTGGTCGTCACGCTGCACGAGTCGCACGTCGCGTGGGCGAGCTACGAGCGGGCGCTGTGAGGGCCGTGCACGTCGTGCTGCCGGACGGGGTGGACGACCCGGAACGCGCCAGCGGCGGCAACGTCTACGACCGCCGGGTGTGCTGCGAACTCGCTGCCACAGGCTGGTTCGTGCATGAGCACGTGGCTCCGGGGACCTGGCCGCTGGCCGATCGGACGACCCGGCAACGGCTGCGCTGCGAGCTCGCGTCGGTGCCGGACGGTGCTGTCGTCGTGGTCGACGGGCTGGTCGCGTCCGCGGCGCCGGAGATCCTGGTCCCGGCGGCCCCACGGCTGCGGCTGTGCGTCCTGGTGCACCTGCCGCTGGGCGCCACCACGGACGACGGCACGGTCCGCGGCGACGAGTCCGTGGTGCTGCAGGCAGTCGCGGCGGTGGTCACCACCAGCGGCTGGAGCCGGCGCTGGCTCCTCGAGCACTATGGGCTGGACAGTGCCTGCGTGCACGTCGCCGAGCCGGGGGTCGACGCCGCTCAGCTGGCGCCTGGCACGGCGACCGGCGGCCACCTGCTGTGTGTCGCGTCCGTGAGCCCCGGGAAGGGCCACGACCTGGTGGTCGCGGCGCTCGCCGGGCTGAGCGACCTGCCCTGGCACTGGGAGTGCGTCGGCAGCCTCCGGCGCGACCCGGACTTCGTCGAGCGCCTACGCACCCAGATCCGCGCCCTGGGCGTCGCCGGGCGCATCGACCTCGTCGGCCCCCGCACCGGCGCCGCCCTCGCTGCGTCGTACGCCGCCGCCGACCTGGTGGTGCTGGCCAGCCGGTTCGAGAGCTACGGGATGGTGGTCACCGAGGCGCTGGCGCGCGGGATTCCGGTCCTCGCGACCGCCGTGGGTGGGCTGCCCGGGACGGTCGGCCGGCTGCCCGACGGACGGCGTCCCGGCCTCCTCGTCCCGCCCGGGCAGCCCGCGGCGCTGGCGGAGGCGGCGGGCCGGTGGCTGCGCGAGCCAGCCCTGCGAGAGTCCCTGGGCGACGCCGCCCGCCAGCGTCGTGCGACGCTCGCCGGCTGGGACGCCACCACCGAGCGGATCTCCCGCGTGCTCGCGGAGGTGGCGGCGTGACGGGCCACTCGTGGGGCCGGGTGAGGCTGCTGGCGGGCCTGGTGGTGCTCGGCGTGCTGGTCTGGCGGCTCGGCACCGGGCCGTTCCTGGACGGCATCCGGATGGTGGACGGCCAGACCCTGCTGGTCGGCACCGGCCTGGCCGTCCCGACCACCATCTGCTGCGCCCAGCGCTGGCGCCTGGTGGCCCGGAGCCTGGGGCTCGACATCGGGCTGCCGGACGCGGTCGCTGCCTACTACCGCTCCCATCTGCTGAACACCGTCCTGCCCGGAGGGGTGCTGGGTGACCTGGACCGCGGCCTCCGGCAGGGCCGCGGGTCCGGTGACACCGGACGCGGGCTCCGCGCCGTCGGGTGGGAACGGCTGGCCGGTCAGGTCGTCCAGGTGGCGACGACGCTCGTGGTGCTGCTCCTCGTGCCGTCGCCGGTCGGCCCGGCGCTGCCGGCGGTCGGCGTGAGCCTCGGCGTCCTGGCGCTCGCCTGCACGCTGGTCCTGCGGATGGATCCCCGAACCCGGGGGGCACGCCTGCTCCGCGCGGTCCGCTCGGACCTGAGCCACGGCCTGCTCTCCCCCAGGACCTGGCCGGGGGTCACCGCGACGTCCTTGGTGGCCGTCGTCGGGCACGTCGCGACCTTCCTCGTCGCGGCGCACGCCGCCGGTGTGCGGGCGCCCGCGGAGCGGCTGCTGCCGCTGGCGCTGCTGGTGCTGCTGGCGATGGCGCTGCCCCTCAACGTCGCCGGATGGGGACCGAGGGAGGGCGTGGCGGCTTGGGCGTTCGCGGCTGCAGGACCGGGTGCCGGCCTCGGAGTCACCACCGCAGTCGTGTACGGCGTGATGGTCACCGTCGCGGCGCTGCCCGGGCTGGTCATCCTCCTCCTCGGCCGGCTGCTGCCGCGCGACGCCCGGAAGCCCGGCGTTCCCGCACTGGTCGAGGCGGGACGGGAGACGGCGCGTGGCTGAACGTCCCTACACCCTGCTGAGCTGCGGCATGTCCCTGGACGGCTACCTGGGCAGCGCCCCGACCCGCCAGCGGCTGCTGCTGTCCAACGACGCCGACTTCGACCGGGTCGAGGCGGTCCGGGCGGGCTGTGACGCGATCCTGGTCGGGGCTGCCACCATCCGCCGGGACAACCCGCGGCTCACCGTGCGGACCCTCGCCCGCAGGCAGCAGCGGATGGCTCGCGGACTGCCGGCCACGCCGGCCAAGGTGACCGTGACGGGGGGCGCCGACCTGGATGCCGGCGCCAACTTCTTCGTCACCGGCGACAGCGAGAAGCTGGTCTACTGCTCCTCCTCGGCGGTGCCGCGGGCCAGGACCCGGTTCGGGCGGGTCGCCACGGTCGTCGACGGCGGCAGTCAGCGGGTCGACGTACGCGAGATGTCGGAGGACCTGGCCGAGCGGGGCGTGCGACGGTTGATGGTCGAGGGGGGCGGCTCGATGCACACGCAGTTCCTCACCGCGGACCTGGCCGACGAGCTCCAGGTGGTGGTCGCGCCGTTCTTCGTGGGCGACTCCCGGGCCCGGCGGTTCGTCGACGACGGGAGCTTCCCGTGGCACCCGGGCCGGCGCGCGACGCTCGCGGACGTGCGACGCATCGACGACGTGGTGCTGCTGACCTACGCCCTCTCGGGCCGGTTCTGCCCGCAGGACGAGTCCTGAACCCCGCCGACCCGGCGCATCCGCAGGCCCGAACCCCGCCGACCCGGCGCATCCGCAGGCCTCGACCATCCGCCGACCCGGCGCGGCCCTTGTCGAGCGTCCGAGGGCGGGCATACAGTCGCCAGCGTGCGTCGACCCCACACTCGCCAGGGGGCAGCCGTGGTCGACCCGCCGAGCCCGCCGGCCCCGCCGTGACGCAGCGCATCCTGCTCGACACCGACCTCTCGATGGGCCAGCCCGGCTCCGAGATCGACGACGGCTTCGCCCTGGCCCTGGCCGTCGCCGACCCCGAGCTGACCCTGGAGCTGGTGACCACCGTCAACGGCAACACCGACGTGGACACCGCGACCCGGCTGACGCTGGACCTGCTGCACCGGCTCGGTCACCACGTGCCGGTGGCCCGCGGCGCCTCAGCCCCGCTGCTGCGCGACACCCCTCGGTCCCCGGCCGACGCCGAGGTCGCGCGCCCGCCCGGCAGCGACCCGGGTCGCCGCGAGCTCTCACACGCCGCGAGGCATCTCGTGGAGCACGTGCTGGCGGCACCTGGCGAGCTCACGGTCGTCGCTATCGGCCCGCTGACGAACATCGCCCTCGCGCTCGCCCTCGAGCCGCGGATGGCCGCCGCGGTCAGGGAGGTCGTCGTCATGGGTGGGGTCTACCTCGGCCAGACGAACCTCGCCTCGATGCCCGGAGAGTTCAACTTCTGGGTCGACCCGGAGGCGGCCGCGATGGTGCTGGCCAGTGGGGCACCCCTGCGGCTCGTCGGCCTCGACGTGACCCGGCTGGTGCGGCTGAGCATCGAGGACGCCTCGCGGATGCGCGCGAGCGGTGGCGGGTTCGCCTCGTTCGCCGCGGACTGCACCGACGAGTGGATCCGCCACCTGGCCCGCACCGTTCCCGGCGACGAACGGGGGCAGGGCAGCTGCGCCCTGCACGACCCGCTGGCGGTCGCCGCTGCCGCTCGACCGGACCTGCTGACCTGGCGCGACGCCTACGTCACGTTGGAGATCGGCGCCGAGCGCACCCGGGGTGTCGCAGTGGCCGACCTGCTGAGCACCGACTCACCGCCGCAGCCCAACTGCCGGGTCGCGGTCGACGTCGACGTCGACGGCTTCCTCGCCCACCTCGTGGACATGCTGGGGCGTCTGCCGTGACCGGTGTCGTGGTGGTCGGCTCGCTCAACCGGGACTACGTGTGCTCGGTCGACCGGCTGCCGACCCCGGGCGAGACCCGGCTCGGCAGCCAGCTGACGCTGCATTCGGGCGGGAAGGGCGGGAACCAGGCGGTCGCAGCCGCCCTGGTCGGCGCGGTTGCCGATGTGCCCTGCGCCATCGTCGGCAGTGTGGGCGACGACCCCGACGGTGCCGCCCTGCTCGAGGACCTGCGGGCGGCAGGCGTCGACACCGACGCCGTCGTGGTCAGTCCGGGGGTCCGCACCGGTGCGGCGCTCATCACCGTGGCAGCCGACGGTGAGAACACCATCGTGGTGGCGTCCGGAGCGAACCACGCCGTGCCCGGCCCGTGGGTGTCCCAGGCGGTGGACCGACTGGTCGGGCCGGACACGGTGGTGCTCATGCAGGGCGAGCTCCAGGTGGCTGTCATCGAGGAGACGGTACGGCGCGCCGCCGCCGCCGGAGCCCGGGTCGTCATCAACCTGGCGCCGTTCACCTCCTTGGCCGAGGACGTGCTGCGCTTGGGCGACCCGGTCGTCGTCAACGAGTCCGAGGCGGCGGCCATGCTCGGCTCACGGGCCCTCGCCGGAGCGGCGGACGAGCCGGCCCGGACGCCCGGCTTGCCCACCGGCGAGTCCGCGGCACTCGCGCTGGCCGCCGTGGCCCGCTCCGCCGTCCTCACCCTCGGTGCCGCGGGTGCGCTCGTCGCGGTGAACGGGTCCTGCATCCGGCTCCCGACGTCGGCGGTGGACGTCGTGGACACCACAGGTGCGGGGGACGCCTTCACCGGCGCCCTGGCCGCCGGTCTCGCGGCCGGCCACGACCTCGAGGCAGCGGCGGGCTGGGGGCTGGCGGTGGCCTCCTGGTCGGTGGGCCGGGCCGGCGCCCAGGCGTCGTACCCCCGCGGTGCCGACTGCGCGCGGCTGCTGGGCACCACGGCAACGCCTCGACGCGGCGACAGCTGAGAGGGCGGCTCCAGGGACCAGGTCGAGCACGAGCTCGCGGACCTCCGCCGCTCCCGGCGACCTGAGGGCCTGCTCGGCGAGGCCGGCGCACCGGCGCATGTCGAGGCTTCGGACGGCCGCCTTCACCCGAGGTACGGCGGGCGGCGGCATGTCGAGCTCCCGGAGACCCAACCCGAGCAGCACCGGTATCGCCTGCGGGTCGGAGGCCGCCTCCCGGCCAGGTCGGCGACCATCTGGTCGCGCAGCAGCTCCCGGTGCGCGAGGCTGAGCCGGATGCCTCGTCGGCCGAGGAACGGGTTCGCCTCCGCAGCCGTCGTCAGGTACGGCAGGGGCTTGTCGGCTCCGACGTCCAGCGTGCGCAGGGTGATCCGGCGGCCTCCCATGGCCCGGGCGATCTGCGCACACACCCTCCTGCTCCGCGAGGTCCGGGGCGGTGTTCCGCCCGAGGCACAGGAACTCGTGCGGAGTCGGTGAGCGGTGACAGGTGCACGTCGAAGATGCCGGCCCGATCGGCGCCGAGCTCCCGCGCTGTGTCGTCTCGGACCCGCTCAACGTCGCGCCGCACTGCCGAGAGGGCCTCCAGGATCCGGCGCCACTCCTCGGCGGGCGACCCGTCGGGTGGTGCGGCCGGCCGAGCGAGGTCGTGCTCGGAGGCAAGCGACGGACCCCGGGCCGACGGCGATCCCCGGCGCCGCGGGCTACGGTCCACGCGGGATGGTCGGCGGCGTCGGAGCTGCCGGCCCCGGGACCTGTTCCGCAGGCTCGCCGAACCGGCGCTTGGCGAGGTCGAGCAGGCGGTCGACCGCCTCGCGGGCCTGTCGCCCGGAGGCTCGCACCTCCACCTCGTGCCCTTGCGCGGCCGCCAGGGTCGCCACCCGGCTCAGGCTGTCGCCGGGGACCGATGGGCCGTCCGTGGTGAGGTTGCGAAGCAGGACCGACGCGTCGAGGGCGCGCACCTCCCTCACGAGCCTTGCGGCCGGTCGGGCGTGCAGGCCATGGGGGTTCCGGACCGTGAGGACGCCGACCTCCTCCCCACCGGGACCCGCTGAACCCGACAGGCCGTCGTCATCTGGCGACGCGAGCTGCGCCGACTTGCCCAGCAGCGCGTCGCGGGCCTCGGACGCCACCTCGGCCCGCCCGGCTCCCCCGGCCGCAGCGACGGCCGCGACCACAAGACCCTCGACGAGCGGTGCCGCCGACAGCGTCACGCGGTCGCGGACGTCGGGGTCCTCGAGCAGGTCGAGTGCGAGCTCCGCGCTGAGCACGGCGCTGCCGAGATCCATCAGGACCACGACCCCGTCCGGGCCTTCGGCCCGCCGGATGGCCTCCATGATGGCGACCGCGTCCGTGCCGAGGGTGGTGTCGTCGAGTCCGGCCGCCAGCTCGATCCGCACCGAGCTGCCGTGCAGCATCTCCTCCGCCAGGGCGATGGCGGAACGCGCCAGCGGGCGGCTGTGGGAGACGACCACCAGCCCCACTCGGGGCTCGCCCGCGGGCTGCGCGGAATCGGCATCGATGTCCGGATTGCGTGCTGGGCGTCTTTCAGGTGTCACGTCGGCCGCTGCCCGAGGCGCCCAGGGACGAACCGGCCGCCGCTTCCAGCAACAGCGCCACGGTCGTTGCGCCGGGATCCTGGTGACCGACACTGCGTTCGCCGAGATAGCTGGCCCTGCCCTTGCGTGCCTGCATCGGAGTCGTCGCGTCCCGACCGGCGGCGGCCGCCTGCGAGGCGTTCTGCAGGGCCACGGACAGGTCGGCTCCGTCGGAGAGCGCGGCGTCCAAGGCGTCGACGGCGGGAGCCAGCGCGTCGTACATCGTCTTGTCGCCGGGCCCGGCCTTGCCGCGGTCGACGACACCACCGAGACCGGCCCGGAGGGCCGCGGCGAGCTCCTGCGGCGTGCTGGCCGCCACCTCGCCCAGGGAGCCACCCACCCGTAGGAACAGCGTCCCGAACAGCGGCCCGCTGGCCCCTCCGACCTTCGAGACCAGGGTCATCCCCACCTTGGAGAGCAGCGCCTTCGACGTCGCCGGCGGGTTCTCGTCCAGCGCCGCCACGGCGGCCTGCATGCCGCGGTCCATGTTCGAGCCGTGGTCGGCGTCGCCGATGGCGGAGTCGAGGTCCGTCAGCTCGTCGCGGTGCTGCGCGACCAGGTCTGCGAACCTGCGCACCCACTGCCCGAGAGCCGCCGTCGTCACGGTGGCGTCCACGTCTCAGATGCCCCAGCGCAGCGCCGACGTGCTCACCGGCGCGTCCCAGAGGGACAGCAGCTCGTCATCGGCCCGGACCAGCGTGACCGACGCTCCGGCCATGTCGAGCGAGGTGATGAAGGACCCGACGAGCGACCGGGCGATGTCGATGCGGCGCCCGCGCAGGATGGTGGCGACCTCGTGGAACAAGACGTAGAGCTCGATGAGGGGCGTGCCGCCGAGCCCGTTGACGAAGGCGATCACCGCGTCACCGGACCGGAAGGGCAGGTCGGCCAGTACCGGCTCCACCAACATCGCGGCGATCTCGCGCGCCGGTGCGAGCGGCAGCCGCTCGCGTCCCGGCTCACCGTGGATCCCGACACCGAGCTCCATGTCGCCCTCCCCGAGCTCGAAGGTCGGCCGGCCGACGGCGGGCACCGTGCACGAGGTGAGAGCCACGCCCATGCTGCGCCCGTTGGCGTTCACTCGTCGTGCCACGTCCGCGACAGCGTCGAGGTCGCGGCCCTGCTCCGCCGCCGCGCCGGCGATCTTCTCCAGCAGCACGGTGACGCCGACGCCCCGTCGCCCCGCGGTGTAGGTGCTGTCCTGGACAGCCACATCGTCGTTCGTGACCACCGAGGCGATGCGGCCGCCCGTCTCAGCGGCCGCCAGCTCGGCGGCCATCTCGAAGTTCATCACGTCACCCGTGTAGTTCTTCACGACGTGCAGCACGCCCCTGCCGCCGTCGACCAGCTTGGTGGCAGCCAGGATCGGGTCGGGCACCGGAGAGGTGAAGATCTCGCCGGCACACGCGGCGTCGAGCATGCCGAGCCCGACGAAGCCTCCGTGCAGCGGCTCATGGCCCGAACCGCCTCCCGAGATGATGCCCACCTTGTCCGTGTGGGGAGCGTCCGCACGGTAGACGATCCTGTGCTCGTGGTCGACCTTGAGCGCGGGATGGGCCGCCTCGATCCCCTTGAGAGCGTCGACGACGACGTCGTCGGGGTCGTTGATCAGCTTCTTCATGGCGTTCCTTCCCTCGCAGATGGTGGCACGAGGCTGGCCTGTCCACGTGCTCGGCCGTGAGTGCTGCGACACGCTACCGGGGCCGCTTGGTGATCATCCCCGACCACACCGACAGCCGCGAACCTCGACCTGGCCGTACGTCGGACACAGTGTGACCGGCCGACATCGGCGTGGTCCGGCGGGGTGGTGCCCGCACCACCTGTCGGGTTGGGGGGCCTGCACCCTGGGGCCGGGGGGTGCCGAAACGGGATCGTTCCTGGTGTCGGAACAACCACCGACAACCACCCGCGAGGACCACCGTCCTCGGCCACGAAAGGAACCCTCCGCCATGCTCACCAGCACGCACCTCGGCCGCGCAGCCCTGCTCACCCTGACCAGCGGCACCATGCTGGCCGCCTCACTGGCC
>JAICWH010000175.1 GCA_025934895.1 Nocardioidaceae bacterium
AAACGGCCCCTCGTCGAAGCGGCCGAGCATCCAGGAGCGCGCCGGTGTGCCCCCAGCCACCCCCACAGCCTCAGGGGCGCAGGTTGGCGGCCACGGTCCGGCACAGGGCCAGGGCCTGTCGGGCCCACGAGGGGTCGGCGCCGGCCAGCCCGCAGGCCGGGGTGACTACCAGCGACGACGCGCCCTGCGGGTCCAGGCCGAGCATGTCCAGGAACCGCAGCACCCGCTCGGTCACCGACCGGTCCGAGAGCGGGCTGGCAGGAGCGCTCGTCGGGACCACCCCGAGGTGCACGGGGCCGCCCGTCTCGAGAAGGCCGGCCAGGTCGTCGTACGCCGCGGGTGCGAGCGCGTCGAGGTCCACCGACACCCCGACGGCGCCGGCCCCCGTGAGCAGGCCGACGGGCGCCTCGGCGGCGCAGCAGTGCGCGACGGGGGTGGCCCCGGAGCCGGTCACGGCGGCGAAGACCCACTCCAGAGCGGGGCTTGCCCCTGGAGCGTCCACGGAGCGGTGCCGGTGGAAGCCCGACGCGGTGGGCACCCGGCCGGCCAGCACCGCGGGGAGGGCAGGCTCATCGACCTGTACGACGAGGCGGGCGTCGGGGATCCGGCGCTGGACATCGGCGACGTGGTCGCGCAGCCCCTCCGCGAGCGACTCGGCCAGCTCGTGCCGGGCACCGCGGTCCGCGAGCACGCGGTCCCCGCGGGGGCGTTCGACGGTGGCCGCCAGCGTCCACGGTCCGGTGACCTGGAGCTTGAACGCTCCCGACCAGCCCTGGCTCAGCTCCTCGACGGTGTCCAGGTCCTGCGCGAGCAGCGACCGGGCGCGACGGTGGTCGATCCCGACCGGGCCGGAGTGCCCGGTCAGCCGCCACCCGGCGGGCTGGAGGTCGGCCCCGAGCTCGGCGACCATGGCGAGGGTCCGGGCGGTCAGGTCCGCGTGCGCGCCGCGGCCGGGAAGCTCCGGCACGAAGGGCAGGTCGGGGAGCTCGTCGAGGACCACCGCGACGGCCCGGTCGTACGCCGCGGTGTCGTCGCCGGGCATCGACCCGATGCCCGTCGCGGCGATCATCGGGGAGCGATCTGCGCAACGGCGACCGTTGCCGGGGCGGTCATGCCGACGGCGGGGCCGCGGGAGGCCGAGACGAGGGTGCAGGAGCCGACGACCCGGGACCCGTCGTAGACCACCGCGGTCTGGCCTGGGGCGATCCCCCTGGCGGGGTCGAGCAGCTCGATGAGCACCTGCCCATCGGAAGGTCGCAGGACCGCACGGTGCTCACCGCCGTGGGCTCGCAGCTGGACCGTGCACCGCAACGGCAGCTGCGGAACGCTCGAGCACCACCGGGGCGCGCTCCCCTCGAGGCGGTCCACGTCCAGCTCCTCACGTGGCCCGACCGTCACGGTGCCGGAGACCGGCTCGATGTCGAGCACATAGCGTGGCCGGCCGTCGTCGGTCGGTCGGTCGATGCCCAGCCCCTTGCGCTGGCCGACCGTGAAGCCGAACGCGCCTTCGTGGTGGCCGAGCACCTCGCCCGAGGCATGGTCGACGATCTCACCGCCGCCGCTCCCCAGCCGCTCACGCAGCCACCCCGACGTGTCTCCGTCCGCGATGAAGCAGATGTCGTGGCTGTCCGGCTTCTGGGCCACCAGCAGCCCGCGTCGCGCGGCCTCCGCACGGACCGCGTCCTTGCGGGAGTCCCCCAACGGGAACATCGAGCGCCGCAGCTGCGGCTGGGTGAGCACTCCCAGCACGTAGGACTGGTCCTTGCCCGGGTCCACGGCCCGGTGCAGCCCGACCACGCCGTCGACCTCGACCAGCTGCGCATAGTGCCCGGTCGCGACAGCGTCGAAGCCGAGCGCCACGGCGCGGTCGAGCACCGCCGTGAACTTGATGCTCTCGTTGCAGCGCACGCAGGGGTTCGGGGTCCGCCCGGCGGCGTACTCGGCGACGAAGTTCTCGACGACATCCGCGTGGAAGCGGTCGCTCAAGTCCCATACGTAGAAGGGGATGCCGATCATGTCAGCGGCCCGCCGCGCATCCCCGGCGTCCTCGACGGTGCAGCACCCACGGGCCCCGGTGCGGTGGCTGCGCGGGTTGCGGGACAACGCGAGGTGGATGCCCGTGACGTCGTGGCCGGCCTCGGCGGCGCGGGCGGCAGCCACGGCGGAGTCCACGCCGCCGGACATCGCGGCGATCACCCGCACCGCGATCAGCCGGCCTTCCTGGACGCGGCCCCGGCAGCCCGGGCACGCTCCACGACGGGGCCGATCGCGTCGACGACCGCCTCCACGTCCTCGCGGGTGCTGGTGTGCCCGAGGGTGAGCCGTAGCGAGCTGCGGGCCTGCTCCGGGTCGCGACCCATCGCCAGCAGCACGTGGGACGGCTGCGGCACTCCGGCCGAGCACGCCGACCCTGTCGAGGTCGCGATGCCCCGGGCGTCGAGCAGCATCAGCAGCGAGTCGCCTTCGCAGCCTGGGAAGGTGAGGTGCGCGTTTCCGGGAAGCCGGTGGTCGAGGCCGGTATCCGGGTCACCGTTGAGAACCGCGTCGGGTACCTGCTCGGCGACCCGATGCACGAGCTCGTCGCGCAGCGCGGCCACCCGTGCGGCGTGCTCCGGCTGGTGCTTGACGGCCAGCTCGACCGCGGCGGCGAACGCGGCGATGGCGGGCGTGTCGAGGGTGCCCGAGCGGACGTCCCGCTCCTGTCCTCCCCCGTGCAGCAGGGGGGTGAGCGACAGCTCGCGTCGTACGACGAGCGCACCCACACCGTAGGGCCCGCCGACCTTGTGCGCGGTCAGCGTGAAGGCGTCGACGCCGCAGGCGGCGACGTCCACCGAGACCTGGCCGACCGCCTGCACCGCGTCGGTGTGCACCGGGACATCGTGCGCGTGCGCGAGCTCGACCACCTCGGCCACCGGCTGTACCGTGCCGACCTCGTTGTTGGCCCACATGGCCGAGACGAGTGCGACCGAGCCGGGGTCGCGCTCGAGCGCGCGCCGCAGGGCGTCGACGTCCACGCGGCCCAGCCGGTCGACGGGGAGCAGCTCGACCTGCGCGCCCTCATGCTCGGCGAGCCAGTGCAGCGAGTCGAGCACCGCGTGGTGCTCGACGACGGTGCTCAGGATCCGGGTGCGCCGCGGGTCCTGCTCGCGACGCGCCCAGAACACTCCCTTGACGGCGAGGTTGTCCGACTCGGTGCCGCCGGAGGTGAAGACGACCTCACCCGGACGGCAGTTCAGCGCCCGCGCGACCGTCTCGCGGGACTCCTCCACGACGCGGCGCGCGGCCCGTCCGGGGGCGTGCAGCGACGACGGGTTGCCCAGGTGGGTCAGGTGGGTGGTCATCGCCGCGACCGCCTCGGGTCGCATCGGGGTGGACGCCGCGTGGTCGAGGTAGACGAGCTGTCCGTCGTCGGTGTCGTTCATCGCACCCACCAGGGTACGGCGTCGCGGCAGCCCTCATCCCTGCCGGTCGGGACCTGCCCGATGCGGCGTCACGCGGATGATGACGCGTCGCTCCCGCTCCATGCCGGCGCGGTAGGCGTCCCAGTCGTCGGCCTCCCCGGCGATGCCGCGGTAGTAGTCCACCAGCGGCTCCATCGCGTCGGGCAGCGACACCACCTCGGCCTCACCCTCGACGTACACCCAGTCTCCGAAGAACCCGTCGTTCAGCACGCACAGCTGCGCCCACGGGTCCCGGCGCAGGTGCCTGGTCTTGTACGCCGTCTCGCGGCTGCTGATCGTCAGCCGGCCCGCTTCGTCCACGCCCACCAGGACGGGGCTCTGCTGGATGCCAGCCTCGGACCGGGTCGCGAGGACGGCCCGGTGGTGGGTGCGGACGAAGTCACGGGCGCAGTCGGGGTCCATGCGCACAGTGTCCCAGGTGCCGGCGCTGGCCGGGTCCATCCCGTCGGTCAAGACCCGGCACCGAGGAACCTCCGCATCCTCCACGCGCGGACCCTCTCCGTGCGCCACGTCCTGCGAGCGAGCCTGGGACAGCACGCCGTCGACGTGTCACCCTGACCGGACGA
Source organism: Nocardioidaceae bacterium (assembly GCA_025934895.1). Lineage (GTDB taxonomy): Bacteria > Actinomycetota > Actinomycetes > Propionibacteriales > Nocardioidaceae > Nocardioides_B. The sequence goes on from JAICWH010000175.1 coordinate 4,028, forward strand.
CGCCGACGACCCCACGTGCGGGCGGGCCGCGCCCGATCTGCCCTACAGGTCCACGGCGGCCACCAGTGCCCGGTGGTCCGTACCTTGCACTCTGAAGGTCCACGTGCCCACCGCGCGCAGCCCGCCCGTGATGAGCACGTGGTCGATGGCCACCAGGGGCGGCAGCGGCACCCCGAGCACGCTGACCTCACCCGCAGAGGGCCAGGTGGGCTGCCAGCCCGACCCGGCCTCTGTGGCGGCGTCGCGGTAGCCGAGAGCGACCAGATCGCGCATCGGCGCGTGGTCCATGGTGGCGTTCAGGTCGCCGAGAAGCATGGTCGGGCCCTGGTGTCTATGGGCGGCCCGCCGGATCACCCGCTGGTCGGAGGCCCACGCCTCGGCGTCGCCCACCGGGGCCCGTGGGTGTACGGCGAGCAGGTGCACGACCCCGCCGTGCACGCGTGGGATCTGCACGTCCATGGCATAGCTCCCGAAACCGGTGGCCAGCCGCCGCACACGGGTCAGCGGAGAGGAGGAGAACACCATCGTGCCGGAGGTGTCCGAGGCTGGTGCGCCCGCCTGGTGTGGGAAGGCGTCGTCGATGCCCGCGGTCCGCAAGCGAGCCAGGGCCCGGGGGGTGACCTCCTCCAGGACCAGGACGTCGACACCGTGGTCGAGGGCAATGCGAAGCACCCTTCCGCAGTCGGCCCCGCCGAACAGCAGGTTCGAGGTCATGACGTGCAGCGGAGCGCCCTTCGAGACCGGCCGGGTCGCGACGAACGGCGCGCTCGCCCACCAGCCGTGCACCGCGACGCCGACCAGCGCTGCCAGGGCGAGTGCGCGCGTCGTACTCCGCCAGGTGCCTCTGACGCGTTGCGAGGCCACCACCAGCACGAGGAGGGCCCCGAGGTAGAGCAGCAGGGCGTACGGGGTGAAGGCCACCAGGCGCACCCAGGGACCAGCCGTCGGGTTCAGCACCCGTGCGGCGGTCACCGTGACTGCCGGGAGGAGCAGAGTCGTCACCAGGGCCGCAAGGATCCCCCACCGCAGCCGCATGCGGGTCACGGTAGCCAGCCGACAAAGGCCGCTAGGTCGCGCACGTCACACCGCAGACGGTGCGGGGGATTCGTCTGCGGGGCGTGCGGCGGGTTACGCTTGGCTCGCTGGCCCCATCAGTTCTGCCTCGGGCCAGGCACCCGTCATCCACCAAGCGCCGCGACCGGCCACCTGCTCGTGAAGACAGGCAACCAGGGTCGCGCCGGGCAGGACGACCCACCTACCTCTCATCGGAGTCACCCATGGCGGACACCCACGCCTCCCAGCACGCCCGCACCTTCGCCGACCTCGGTGTCCCCGCGCCGCTCCTCTCGGCGCTCACCGAGCTCGGCATCACGAGTCCGTTCCCCATCCAGTCGGCGACGCTGCCCGACTCCCTCGCCGGCCGTGACGTCCTCGGCCGGGGCCGCACCGGCTCCGGCAAGACGTTCGCGTTCGTCCTCCCGATGCTGGCCCGGCTGGCCGCCAGCCCCAGCAGGCGCCGCCCGAACCAGCCCCGCGCCCTGGTGCTCGCACCGACCCGCGAGCTCGCCAGCCAGATAGAGGCGGCGATGGCCCCCCTGGCGAAGGCCGTCGGCCTGCGCAGCCTCACCATCTTCGGCGGGGTCCGGCCCAACCCGCAGATCCAGGGGCTGCGCAACGGCGTCGACATCGTGATCGCCTGTCCCGGCCGCCTTGCCGACCACGTCCAGACGGGGCACGCGGACCTCAGCGCCGTGGAGATCACCGTGCTCGACGAGGCCGACCACATGGCCGACCTCGGCTTCCTGCCGGTCGTCCGCCGACTGCTCGACAAGACACCGGCCGACGGCCAGCGACTGCTCTTCTCGGCCACCCTGGACGCGGGTGTCGACGTGCTCGTCAAGAGGTTCCTGCACGACCCGGTGACGCACAGCGTCGACTCGGTGCAGTCCTCCTCGGTGGACATGACCCACCACGTCCTGCACGTCACCAAGGAAGGCCGTGTGCCGGTGCTGGCCGAGCTCACCGCGGCGCCCGGCAAGACGATCGTGTTCACCCGCACCAAGCACGGTGCGAAGGCGCTGGCCCGTCAGCTCAACGCGCGGGGAGTTCCCGCGGTCGAGCTGCACGGCAACCTCGCGCAGAACGCGCGAACCAGGAACCTGGCAGCCTTCGGTGACGGCACCGCCACCACTCTGGTGGCCACCGACATCGCGGCCCGGGGCATCCACGTCGACGACGTCGGCCTGGTGGTGCACGCCGACCCGCCGGTCGAGCACAAGGCCTACCTGCACCGCTCGGGTCGAACCGCTCGGGCCGGGGCCGAGGGCACCGTGGTGACCCTGATG
>JAICWH010000166.1 GCA_025934895.1 Nocardioidaceae bacterium
CTTCTGACCATGCCGACCCGGCCCGTCCGCAGGCCGAAACCATGCCGACCCGGCCCGTCCGCAGGCCGAAACCATGCCGACCCGGCCCGTCCGCAGGCCGAAACCATGCCGACCCGGCCCGTCCGCAGGGAAAGAGGGCCTGCGGGGCTACTCGGCAGCGCGGCGCAGGGACTCCGAGAGCCGCTCCGCGGCGGCGAGTACGGCGGGCGCGTGCATCCTCCCCGGCTGGCGCGAGAGCCGTTCGAGCGGACCCGACACCGACACGGCCGCGATGATCTTGCCCGAGGGCGACCGGACCGGGGCGGACACGGAGGCCACTCCCTGCTCCCGCTCGCCGACCGACTGGGCCCACCCGCGGCGCCGGATCCCGGCCAGGGCGGTGGCCGAGAAGGCCGCGTTCTGCAACCCCCGGTGCATCCGCTCGGGGTCCTCCCAGGCGAGCAGGATCTGGGCGGCGGACCCGGCGCGCATGGTCAGCTGCGAGCCGACGGGGATGGTGTCGCGCAGACCCGAGGGCCGCTCGGCTGCGGCGACGCAGACCCGGTAGTCACCCTGGCGGCGCCACATCTGCGCGGACTCGCCGGTGATGTCGCGCAGCCGCGCCAGCACCGGTCCCGCGGCGGCCAGCAACCGGTCCTCCCCGGCAGCAGCGGACAGCTCTGCCAGCCGCGGGCCGAGGATGAAGCGGCCCTGCATGTCACGGGCCACCAGACGGTGGTGCTCCAGCGCTACCGCGAGCCGGTGAGCCGTCGGCCGGGCGAGGCCGGTGCCCGCCACCAGGCCCGCCAGGGTGGCCGGTCCAGCCTCCAGCGCGGAGAGCACGAGAGCGGCTTTGTCGAGCACGCCGACTCCGCTAGAGTTGTCCATACTCTGATAATGCCGTCTCACATTGTGGCTTGCAAGTCTTCTCCGGCCCATGGTTGGACCAGCCTGGAGGGACGTTCCGCGGGCCATCCGAGAGCCGCTGGTCACCGATGGAGGAGGAGAGGTCATGGGTAGGACCCTGAGCGAGAAGGTATGGGACGAGCACGTCGTCCGCAGTGCACCGGGTGAGCCCGACCTGCTGTACATCGACCTCCACCTCATCCACGAGGTCACCTCGCCGCAGGCCTTCGACGGGCTGCGTCTGGCCGGCCGCGCCGTGCGCCGTCCCGACCTGACTCTGGCCACCGAGGACCACAACGTGCCCACCCTCGACTGGGACAAGCCGATCGCCGACCCGGTCTCGCGCACGCAGGTCGAGACACTGCGCAGGAACGCCGAGGAGTTCGGCGTACGCCTGCACTCCCTCGGTGACGTCGAGCAGGGCATCGTGCACATCATCGGCCCGCAGCTCGGGCTGACCCAGCCGGGGATGACGATCGTGTGCGGGGACTCGCACACCTCCACGCACGGCGCCTTCGGAGCCATCGCCTTCGGCATCGGCACCAGCGAGGTCGAGCACGTGCTGGCGACCCAGACACTGATGCAGGCGCGGCCGAGGACGATGGCCGTCACGGTCAACGGCTCGCTGCCCGCTGGCGTCACCGCCAAGGACCTGGTGCTGACCCTCATCGCACACACGGGCACCGGCGGCGGTCAGGGCTACATCGTGGAGTACCGCGGCCCGGCCATCGAGGAGCTCTCGATGGAGGCCCGGATGACGATCTGCAACATGTCGATCGAGTGGGGCGCCAAGGCGGGACTCGTCGCGCCGGACCAGACGACGTTCGACTACATCAAGGGCCGACCGCAGGCCCCGACCGGCGATGACTGGGACGCCGCCGTCACGCACTGGAAGACGTTGCTCACCGACGAGGACGCCGTCTTCGACAAGGAGATCGTCCTCGACGCGAGCGAGATGACGCCGTTCGTGACCTGGGGGACCAACCCCGGACAGGGTGTCCAGCTGTCCGCCAGCGTGCCGCACCCCGAGGACTTCGAGGACGAGGGCGACAAGGTGGCAGCCCAGAAGGCCTTGGAGTACATGGGTCTGGAGGCCGGCACCCCCTTGCGCGAGGTCAAGGTCGACACCGTCTTCGTGGGCTCGTGCACCAACGGCCGCATCGAGGACCTCCGCGCAGCAGCCGAGGTGCTCAAGGGCCGGCACGTAGCCAGCGACACCAGGCTGCTGGTCGTGCCCGGCTCGGTGCGGGTGCGGCTGCAGGCCGAGTCCGAGGGTCTCGACGTGGTCTTCAAGGAGGCCGGCGGGGAGTGGCGCGGTGCAGGATGCTCGATGTGCCTGGGCATGAACCCCGACCAGCTCCAACCCGGGGAGCGCAGTGCGTCGACGTCCAACCGCAACTTCGAAGGACGACAGGGCAAGGGCGGTCGCACGCACCTCGTCTCGCCCCTCGTCGCTGCTGCCACTGCCGTGTCCGGCACGCTGGCGTCACCGGCCGACCTGCCCCCACTGGGCTGAGGAGACTGCCATGGAGAAGTTCACCACCCACACCGGGACGGGGCTGCCGCTGCGGCGCAGCAACGTCGACACCGACCAGATCATCCCGGCGGTCTACCTCAAACGCGTGACGCGGACCGGCTTCGAGGACGGACTGTTCGCGGCCTGGCGCAAGGACCCGCACTTCGTCATCAACCAACCGGCGTACGACGGTGCGACCGTCCTGGTCGCCGGACCTGACTTCGGCACCGGGTCCTCACGCGAGCACGCCGTGTGGGCGTTGATGGACTACGGCTTCAAGGTCGTGATCTCCAGCCGGTTCGCTGACATCTTCCGCGGCAACTCCGGCAAGGCGGGGCTGGTGGCGGCGCAGGTGACCCAAGACGTCGTGGAGCAGCTGTGGAAGCTGGTCGAGACGGATCCGACCACCCAGATCATCGTGGACCTGCAGGAGCGCACCATCCAGGCGGACGCTCTCACCGCGCCGTTCGAGATCGACGACTACACCCGGTGGCGGCTGCTCGAAGGGCTCGACGACATCGGAATCACCTTGTCACACGAGGAAGATGTGACGGCCTACGAGTCGCGCCGCCCTGCATGGAAGCCCGTCACTTCCTGACTTTTCGATCCCCAGAACCGCAGGAGAGCACCGTTTTCCTAATTGGGCAAAGGAAAAGCGCGTGTAGTCGTTGTGAGATACGCAACTTTTCCCTAGCGTGCCAAGAGTAGTCGGGCAACGGCTCGACCTTGGGCAAGTTCAGGGAAGGGAAGCTTGTGAACAAGAGTCAGCTGATCGACACCCTCGCTGCGCGTTACGAAGGCAACCGCAAGCAGGCCGCGCACGCACTCGAGGCCGTGATCGACACGATCACCCGCGAGGTAGCCAAGGGCGAGAAGGTCGCCATCACGGGCTTCGGCTCCTTCGAGAAGCGCGTCCGCGACGCCCGATGGGTGCGCAACCCACGCACTGGTGAGCGGCTCAAGGCCAAGAAGACCGCGGTGCCGAAGTTCAACGCGGGCGCGGACCTGAAGGCGGTCGTCTCGGGCGCGAAGAAGCTGCCCAAGCTGACGTTGACGGCTGCCACGTCGACGGCTCGCGCGGCGACCGGCACGACGAGGGCGCCCGCCAAGAAGGCGACCACCACCAGCACCGCAAGCAAGGCCGCGGCCAAGAAGACCGCGGCCACCACGACGAAGAGGGCCACGGCCACCAAGGCTCCGGCCAAGAAGGCCGCCAGGACGACGACAGCCAAGACCACCACGAAGAGGGCGACGCCGGCAAGGACGGCATCGACGAGCTCCACGTCGAAGGCCGCCGCGACCAAGGCGCCGGCGAAGCGGGCCACAGCGACGAAGGCGCCGGCGAAGAAGGCGACCACGAAGCGGGCGGCCAAGAAGTCCTGAGCACCCGCTGAGACGAGGGGCCCACCACGATGGTGGGCCCTTCGTGCGTGTCGCGGGTCCTGCACAACGTGGCTCAGTGCAGCGTGAGGATCTGGACGGCGACGATGCGGGTCGCCTCGTGCTCCCCCACGGTGTCCAGGCGCACGCGCTGCCCCCTCCGGAGCCGCAGCAGCCCGCTGCCCTGCAGAGCGGTCGCGGGAAAGGCTGCCTGCGCCCCGTCGTCGAACAGGACGCGTCCGACGCGGGCTGTCTCGTCGAACGCGGACACCGTTGCCTGCCTCACCCTGGTGAGCACCGACGTGCTCACACCGACTCCGAGGCGCAGCGCCTCGGCCAGGTCCGCGGGGTCGTCGACGTCGCGTCGCAGGCCGGGTACGTCGATGCCGTCCACCTCGAACGCACCGGCCGCCAGGTGCTGGGCACGGGAGCCGTCCCCGAACAAGGGTCGGAACTCCTCGACGCGCGTTGCGATCACCGCTGTCGTACCCACGCGTTCCTGGTCGGAGACGAAGGACATCCCGGTGAGGTGTGCGGTCGAGAGTGCCAGCGCGAGCTCGTCGGGGCGCAGGGCCGGGAGGTCCGCGCACACGGCCGCGAGCCGCAGCGCCGGGTCCCGGCGGTGCATCTCCGCAGCCGCCTGCACCAACGTCCCGTTGAGGTCGGTCGTCCCGTCCGGGATGACGTCGGCCCCGATCGCGCGGAGTCGGTCGGCCAGCACGACGTCGTCGGTGACGACCAGCACGCGGTCCACCACGTGGCAGGCCAGCACCGCCGTCACGGTGTCGGCGGCGAACGCGGAGGCGAGCCGCTGGCGCGTGTGCTCGCCGAGGCCGCCGAGACGTGACTTGGCCACGGTCGTGCGCTTGACCGGAACCAGGACGGCGAAGCGGTCGGGCTCGGGAGTGGTCATCGAGACGATCCTGCCAGGCAGGCGGCTGCACCGGACTGGCGTGCTCGGCACCTGGGCGCCGATACGGCATGCTGTGCGCAGGTGCCCCCACCGACCGCGGCCGGGGCGACGAGGGCGAGACGAGGCTCAGTGGCGAAGGCACGCCGGTTGCAGGAGCCCAGGGGCTGGGCGTTCGGCTTCTGCGTCGCCGTTGTCGAGCCGCCGCTGCTGCTCCTCACCAAGCGAAGGTGGGAGGGCGGCGAGAACATCCCGGCGCGGGGCGGCTGCATCCTCGCTGCCAACCACGTCTCGCACCTCGACCCGTTCACCTGCGCGCACTTCGTCTACTCCTGGGGGCGCATCGTCCGGTTCCTGGCCAAGGCCGAGATCTTCGACCTGCCCGTCCTGGGCCGGATCGTCAGGAACGCCAAGCAGATCCCCGTCTACCGGCTGACCAGCAACGCGTCCGAGTCCTTCGTCGCGGCCGTGGACGCGGTCCGGGCCGGCGAGTGCGTGGTGGTCTACCCCGAGGGGACGATCACCCGGCAGCCCGACCTGTGGCCGATGCGCGGCAAGACCGGCGCGGCCCGGATCGCCTTGTCGTGCGGTGCTCCCGTGATCCCGCTGGCGCAGTGGGGCGCGCAACGGATCCTCGCGCCGTACACGCTGCGTCCGCGGCTGCTGCCCCGCAAGACGATCCAGATGACCGCGGGACCTCCCGTCGAGCTCGACGACCTCCGTGCCCTGCCGCTGACACCAGAGGTGCTCGTCGAGGCGACCAACCGGATCATGGACGACATCACCCGCCTGCTCGAGGACATCCGCGGGGAGCAGGCACCGGCCGAGCGGTTCGACCCCCGGTCCGCCGGGGTCCGCCTGATCGGCAACCCGCACAGGCAGCAGGGCCGCCGGAGCCGATGGCGGCGCGGCTCGCGCGACAGGAGACGTGGATGAGCAAGGTGGCTGTCTTCGGCGCTGGTTCCTGGGGTACGGCGTTCTCGGTCGTGCTCGCGGACGCCGGGAACGACATCACGCTGTGGGCCCGCCGTGAGGAGCTGTGCTCGACGATCAACGAGAAGCGGGAGAACAGCGACTACCTCCCGGGGATCGAGCTGCCGCCGGCGGTCAGCGCGACGCACGACCCGGAGCGGACCCTGGCGGGTGCGGAGTTCGTGGTGCTCGCCGTACCCTCGCAGACGCTTCGGGAGAACCTCGTCGACTGGGCGGGCCTCATCCCGCGTGACGCCGTGCTGGTGTCGTTGATGAAGGGTGTCGAGCTCGGCACGCTCAACCGGATGAGCGAGGTGATCGCCGACGTCACCGGGGCGGGCCCCGAACGCATCGGCGTGCTCAGCGGACCCAACCTGGCGAAGGAGATCGCGATGCGTGAGCCCGCCGCCAGCGTGGTGGCGTGTGCCGACGAGGGCACCGTCACGCGGCTCCGCGGCCTCTGCCACTCCGCGACCTTCCGCCCCTACTCGAGCACCGACGTGGTGGGCTGCGAGCTGGGTGGGGCCTACAAGAACGTGATCGCGCTCAGTGTCGGGATGGCGGTCGGACTCGGGTTCGGCGACAACACCACCGCCTCGGTGATCACCCGCGGCCTGGCCGAGATCGCCCGGCTCGCCGTGGGTCTGGGGGCAGATCCGATGACGTTGATGGGGCTGGCCGGCCTGGGCGACCTCGTCGCCTCGTGCTCGTCGCCGCTCTCGCGCAACCGCTCGTTCGGCGAGAAGCTCGGCCAGGGCATGACGACCGAGGAGATCACCGCCTCGACCCGGCAGGTGGCCGAGGGCGTGAAGTCCTGCTCGTCCTTGCTCGCCCTGGCCCGGCGCGCCGACGTCTACGCCCCGATCGTGGCCGCCGTCCACGCCGTCGTCGAGGGCGAGATGACCGCCGCCGACATGCTCACCGCCCTGATCTCGCGGGAGACCAAGCACGAGCGTGACTGACCCGGCGACCACGGAGCCGACGAGGGATCCATCGGTCCGCTCTCAGCTGTCCGATATCGGTGCGGTGACCACGTCGTCGAGTGCCCCCGCCAGGTCGTCCCAGAGGTCGTCGACGTCCTCGATGCCGACCGAGAGCCGGACCAGCCCGTCCGGGATGGTCGTCGGCTCCGACCTCCACCGGCGCCGCCGCTCGAACGTCGACTCCACACCGCCGAGGCTGGTGGCGTGCACCCACAGCTGCGTGGAGTGGGTGACCAGGTCGGCCGCGGCCGCGCCCTGGGCCATCACGACCGAGACGATCGCGCCGAAGCCGGGATAACGGACCTCGGCGACAGCGGGGTGCTCGCCGAGCCGTCGTACCAGCTCCTGCGCGTTGGCCTGGGCCCGCTCGAGCCGCACGTGCAGCGTCCGCAGGCCACGCAGGGCCAACCACGTCTCGAACGTTCCCGGGGTGGCACCGAGCAGGTCGCGCCGCTTCTTCAGTGCGTCGTAGAGCTGGTCGTCGCGCACCGCCACAGCTCCGAGCAGCACGTCGCTGTGCCCGGCGATGAACTTGGTCGCGGAGTGCACGACGAGGTCGGCGCCCGTCGACAACGGCTGCTGCAGCAGGGGAGTGGCGAAGGTGTTGTCGACCACGACGACGGCACCCGCCC
>JAICWH010000196.1 GCA_025934895.1 Nocardioidaceae bacterium
CTCCTCCGCCAGCACGACGTCGGCCTCGACCCGCCCGGACGCGATGTCGCAGAACAGGCAGCCATCCATCGTCCGACCCTATCCAGCCCGCCGGCCGCGCCGTCCCGGAGGCTCCCACCGTCACCGCTGCGAGCAGAGCTGGTCTGTCCGCCACCGCCTCGACCGGTACGGCGCAGAGACCCGACCGACGTGCTGTGGGGCGGCGAGGTCCGCCGGCGTGGACGCCCGACAGCCGCCCCGACGATGTCGGGGCGGCTGGCCTCAAGAGGACTTCGATGGAGCCGGCGGTGGAGCTGGCGGGAATCGAACCCGCGTCCTTCGGCGCCGCCCCAGGACTTCTCCGGGTGCAGTCAGTGATGTCGTCTTCTCAGTCCCGGCGCTCGCACTGACACGTCGCCGACGGGCTCAGCCACAGAAAAGTCCCGAGTGAGTCCTCGTGGCCCGGACTCACCAGCAAGCCTCCTAGATGAGGCCAGGATCTAGAGCGGAGGCGCCTCTAGTCTGACCCGTTGCCCCGCCGTCAGGCGGCGAGGGCGAGCGAACTGCGCTTTGTGTTGGCAGTTATTGGTTTCCAAGGAGCGTTGACGAGATGACCTTGGATCCTCGACCCGCTTCTCCTGGAACTGACGTCCCAAGTCGAAACCGATCAGCCCCTCTTGAGTTGTCCTGCACCTGCAGTGTACCCCGCAGGAACGCCCGGCACCGACCGGCTATTCCGGTCGGTCGCCGCGCGGCGTGACGATCGCCGGCACCCTGCAGTGGCGTACGACGCGTGAGGACACCCCGCCCCAGCACCCGACGCACCGGCCCACAGCCACAGGACCGCACACCAGCATGTCGCAGTCGTCGAAGGTCAGGTCCCGACAGCGCATGCACGACCGTGCCCGGGACCTCCGCCTCCGTGGCCGCGAGCGCAGCTTGGAGCTCTTGTAGCCGCAGGGGGACGTACATCAGCATCCCGACCAGGAGCCACACGACGAACCGGATGCAGGTGGTTCCCCAAAGGCCCTTGACCAGCCAGGCGCACGCCGGGGCAGCCCGTACTACCTCGGCGGGTCGCGCACCGAACCGAACAGCGTCGCGGCGTTGTCCCAGCACACCCGTCGGAGCCAGTCCTCACCGAGCCCGAGCCGCTCCAGCGCCTCGAGCTGGTGCGCGTAGGGGTGGGGGATGTTCGGGAAGTCCGAGCCCAGCAGCACCTTGTCACCGAGAGCCAGCAGCCGCGGCAGCAGGTCGGGCGGAAAGGCCGCCATGTCCTCGAAGAAGTCCGTGAACGCCATCGTGGTGTCCAGGTGCACCCGGTCGTAGGACTCCGCGATCTCCAGGAAGTCGGCGTACTCCGGAGCGCCCAGGTGCGCGACCACCGCGGTCAGCCTCGGGTGGCGCTCCATCAACGCACGCATCGGCGCGGGCCCGGTCCGCGGCGTGGCCACCGGCCCGGAGGACGCATGGATGACGACCGGGGTGCCGGCATCGGCCAGCAGTGACCAGGTCTCGTCCAGGAGGGGGTCGACCAGGTCGAAGTCGCCGACCTGCACGTGGACCTTGAACACCTCGGTGCCGTTCGCGACGAGCTCGGTGACGTACGCCGTCACGTCGTCCTCGGGGTAGAAGGTCGCGGACCTCAGGCACTCCGGTACGGCGTCCGCGAGCTCGGCCGCCCAGGCGTTGAGGTACGACGCGATCCCGGGCCGGTGCGCGTAGGGCAGCGCCGTGAACCGCCGTACGCCCAGCGCCCGCAGCCTCGCCACCAGGTCGTCCTCATCCCCGCGGTAGGCCAGCGGCCAGGCCCGGCCGATCAGGGGTCCCGCGGTGTCGAACTGCCTGCGGACCTTGCGCATCACCGGCGGCGGGAGGAGGTGGACGTGCACGTCGAAGAGTCCCGGCACGCCCAGCCGCTCCCACCAGCCGGGGACGTCCGGGTCCCGCAGCGTCACTCGACGCCCTTGAGCCGCCGACCCATCGCCTGCTGGGCCTCACGGTTCGCCTGCCGCTCGGCGAGCGCACGCCGCTTGTCGTAGGTCTTCTTGCCCTTGGCGAGGGCGATCTCCACCTTGGCGCGACCGTCCTTGAAGTAGAGCGACAGCGGCACGATGGTCAGCCCGCGCTCGTTGACGCGGCTCTCGATCTTGTCGATCTCATGACGGTTCAGCAGCATCTTGCGGACCCGGCGGGGCTCGTGGTTGGTCCAGGTGCCCTCCGTGTAGACGGGGATGTGCACGCCGTGCAGGAACGCCTCGCCGTGGTGGACCTCCCCGAACCCGTCCACCAGGGACGCGCGACCGGCCCGCAGGGACTTCACCTCGGTGCCCTGAAGCACGAGCCCGGCCTCGAAGGTGTCCTCGATGAGGTAGTCGTGACGCGCCTTCTTGTTCTGCGCGACGACCTTGCGCTCCGCCTGCTTGACCATGACGGCGATTCTCTCAGCCACGGCAACCGGCCGGGTGCGGGCCGCTCAGAACCAGGTCATCGGGTCGACGGCGACACCGTCCTGCAGCACCGTGAAGTGCAGGTGGCAGCCGGTGGACCAGCCAGTGGTGCCGACGTACCCGACGACCTGGCCACGGCTGACCTGAGCGCCCACGCCGACGGCGTAGGAGCTCAGGTGGTTGGAGATGGTCGCCAGCCCCACCCCGTCATGGAACCCGTGGTCGATGATGAGCCGGTTGCCCCAGGCGGCCTGGAAGTACTCCTCGAGCACCCGACCGGGCGCGGCGGCTCGGACGGGCGTGCCACAGGCGGCCCCGAAGTCGTCCCCGTCGTGCAGGGAGCGGTAGCCGAAGATCGGGTGCACCCGCCAGCCGTACGGCGAGGTGACGGGACCGTTGACGGGATAGCTGAGGTAACCCCCCGACTGGAGCCCTCCACCCTGTCCCACCACCGGAGCAGGGGCGCTGCTGCTGTGCCTGGCCGCCGCCGCTGCCCGGGCACGAGCGCGGGCGGCGTCCGCACGACGCCTGAGCAGCGTCGTGATGCGCTCCTGCTCGGCGCGCAGGCCGCGGAGCTGCGCCAGGTCGGCGAGCCGAGCGGCCTCTGCCCGCCGCTGCGCCGAGAGCCGTGCCGCGACCAGGCCGCGGACCGCTTCTTCGGTCGCGTGGGCCCGCGCCTCCAGGGACCGCTTGCGGACCAGGTTGTCCGCGGCGGCCCGTCGCCGGCCGGCGACCTCGAGCCTGGCGGCTGCCACCTCCTGTGCCTGGACGGCGAGAAGGGCTCGCGACGCCTCGAGACGGTGCAGGACCGCGGACTCCTTGTCCATCACGTTGCCCACGGAGTTCAGCTGACCGGTGAGCTCGGTGGGGTCCTGGGTGGACAGCACCATCGACAGGCCGAGCAGGGTCGGGTCACCGGTCTGGTAGCTCGACACCACCAGCCGGCCCAGGGTGTCGCGCTGCTCGACGACCTTGTCGCGCCCGGCCATCAGGTCGGCCTGCGCCGCTCGCAGCCGATCCTCTGCGGCGCTCAGCCTGGACGCCATCTCGGCGTCGAGCGCCTGCGCGGCGGACAGCCGACCGCGGGTGTCCGCGAGACGGGCCTGCGCCTGGCCCAGCCGGGACCGGGCCGACAGCAGGGCGGCCGCCGCGCTGCGCACCTGTGCACTCGACTCGTCGAGGTCCTGTCCGGCGCCCACGAGCCGTTTCTCGACCTGGTGCTTCCGGCCGGTCAGCCGGTCGTCGGCGTGGGCGGGCAGTGAGACGACCCCAGCGAGGAGCAGGCTGGCCGCCACAAGGGTGGCCGCGACGTGCGTCAGCGTCGTGCGGGGGGACGTGCGGACCACCGGGATGCCTTCGTGTCTCGTGGGGAAGAGGCAGCTCGACGGTAACCCACGGCGCTCACACCCTGAGGTATTTGCGCGTCATCACGAGTGTCGGGATGAGCGTCAGGGCCAGGCCGATCGCCGCGATCACGCCGATGGCCGTGACGGCGTTGCCCCAGTCGATCCAGGCCACGATGTTCGATGACGGTCTGAGGGTCCGGTAGATGACGACCCACATGAACAGCAGCACCGCGCCGGCCGCGAGCGCGACCCCGACCACGGCCGCGACCAGCGCCTCCAGCAAGAAGGGCAGCGCGATGTACAGGCTGGAGGCGCCGACCAGCCGCATGATGCCGATCTCCCGTCGTCGCGCGAACGCCGCGATCCGGATCGTGTTTGCGACCTGGAGCACGGCGGCGAGCACCAGGAAGGCCGCGATCGCGATCGCCCCCCACTTCAGCACGTTGATCCAGAAGTAGATCGGCTTCAGCACCGAGCGCAGGTCACGCACGGTGTTCACCCCGGGGAGCCCCTGCACGGCGCCCTTGATGCCTTGGAACCTCTCCGGGTTCTTCAGCTGCACCCAGTAGGACTCCTGCATGTCGGAGGGCTTGATCGAGTCGTAGACCCGGCGCTCGGTGTCGTTGCCGGAGAGGTAGGCCTCACGCCACTTGTCGTAGGCCTGCTGCTTGGTCTGCAGCCTCCACGAGTCGACCTCGCTGTTGGTGTTCAGGACCTTCTGGATGGCCGCCTTCTGCGCGGCGGTGGCCTCCCCGTCGAGGCAGTTGGCGGTCGAGGAGTTCTGGTTGCACAGGAACACGGTGATCTGCAGCTTGCTGCCCCAGTAGCTCTCGGCCTTGTGCGCCTGAGCGTTGAGCAGCAGACCCATGCCCACCAGCGTGAGCGAGACGAAGATGGTCACCACCACGGCGACCGTCATCGACAGGTTGCGTCGCAGCCCGTTGCCGAGCTCGGAGAAGACGTAGGTCAGCTGCATGGGTGCCCCTCAGTGCTGGTAGCCGTAGACGCCGCGGGACTGGTCTCGCACGACGGCGCCGTCCGACAGCTCGATCACTCGCTTGCGCATCTGGTCGACGACGCCGGAGTCGTGGGTCGCCATCAGGACCGTCGTACCGGTTCGGTTGATGCGGTCCAGGAGCTTCATGATGCCCACCGAGGTGGTCGGGTCCAGGTTTCCCGTCGGCTCGTCGGCGATCAGGATCATCGGGCGGTTCACGAAGGCGCGCGCGATCGCGACGCGCTGCTGCTCGCCGCCGGACAGCTCGTCGGGCATCCGCTCCGCCTTACCCTCGAGCCCCACGAGCTCGAGCGTCTCGGGGACCACCTTGTTGATGTGGGAGCGGGGCTTGCCGATCACCTGCAGGGCGAAGGCGACGTTCCCGGCGACGGTCTTGTTGGGCAGCAGCCGGAAGTCCTGGAAGACCGTGCCGATGGTACGGCGCAGCGCAGGCACCTTCCAGCCGGAGAGCCGGTTGATCTCCTTGCCCGCGACGAAGACCCGGCCGTGGGTCGGGCGCGCCTCGCGCAG
>JAICWH010000169.1 GCA_025934895.1 Nocardioidaceae bacterium
AACGCCGGCCAGGTGCAGCAGCTCGGCGACCGCACGGGTGGTCTTCTTGGCCCGGTCCTCATACGCCCCCGCACACCCGACCCAGAACAGCCAGTCCACCTCGGAGAGGTCCTCGACGTCCTCACCCACCACCTTGACCTCGAAGTCGAGGCCCTTGGCCCAGTCCATCCGGGCGTTGGGGGACATGTTCCACGGGTTGCCCTTGTTCTCCAGGCCCTTGAACAGCTGGTTCAGCTCGGCCGGGAAGTTCGACTCCACCAGCACCTGGTAGCGGCGCATGTCCATGATGTGGTCGACGTGCTCGATGTCGACCGGGCACTGCTGCACACACGCCCCGCACGACGTGCACGACCACAACACGTCCGGGTCGATCACCGCCGCCCCCGAGTCCGGCATGTAGAACCAGTCATCGCCAGTCTCACCGACCAGCGGCCGCTCAGTCTCCCGGGTCAGCGTGTCGGAGCCCTCCAGCATGGCCGGGCGATCCGCTTCGGCGGCCTGCAGGTACGGCGCCTTGGCGTAGGCGTGGTCCCGCAGAGCGGTGATGAACAGCTTCGGGGACAACGGCTTCTCGGTGTTCCACGCCGGGCACTGGGACTGGCACCGCCCACACTCGGTGCACGTCGTGAAGTCCAGGATCCCCTTCCAGGCGAAGTCCTCGACCTTCCCCACTCCGAGCGGGGCGTCCTCGTCGAGATCCTCGATGTTCTCAAAGTCGATCGGGACCCCCCCGGCCATCATCGGCTGCAACGCACCCAGCGACGTACGCCCGTCCGCGTGCCGCTTGAACCAGATGTTGAAGAACACGCTGAACCGGTGCCAGGCCACCCCCATCGTCAGGTTCCGGGAGAGCACGATCATCCAGGTGAACGAGATGACGATCTTGATCATCGCGACGAGATAGATGATGTTCGCCAGCGTCGACTCCGAGGCCCCCGACATCAGCTTGCCGATCCAGAAGCTGAACGGGTAGTGCAACGCGTTGGCTGGTTCGTCCCCGCCGTACCGGGAGATCGCGTACTCCGCCCCGCGCAACACCGCGATGCACAGCCCGACCCCGAGGATCACCGCCTCGACGAAGTAGCCCTGCCACATCGTGGACCCGAAGAACCGACCCGGCACCCCCCGGGCCCGGTCCTTCGGTCGCGAGAGGCGGTAGCCGATGAACGCCACGATCGCCACCAGCATCGCCACCGTGAAGAACTCCGAGACCCACTCGAACACGAACCAGTGCCCGATCAGCGGCAACGCGAAGTGCGCGTCGAACAGCTGCCCGAACGCCGTCACCAGGGTCAGGAACAACAGCCCGAACCCGATGAACACGAACCAGTGCCCGACCCCCACCGCGGTCCACTGCAGCATCCGGGTGTGCCCCAGGGTCTCCTTGAGCATGGTCGCCCACCGGGCACCCTGGTGGTCACTGCGCCCCGGCGCCGGCTGCCCGATCCGGATCGTCGCCACGATCGAGCGGATCGCGATGACGAACAACACGATCCCCACGACGGCGATCGCCAGGGATACCACGATGGCGACGATCTGCATGCCTGCTCCTTGGCTCACGAAATGCTGGGACGAGCGTAGGCCGCCTGGTCCCCGCGCGGGTCGGGCACTCGGCGGGATGGATCCTACCGAGCGGTAATCACCAGATGGGAGAGGCGGTTCAGCCCCGCGGCGCGCTTGGCATCCGACGGTACGACGTGCCCGCGCCTGCTTGATGTCGGCGAACCGAACCGTCGTGTCCTCGGCCATCGAGAAGCGCGGTCGTTCGTCGCTGGCCCGTGGTGCACCGTGGTGCATTGTCATGCACGGGAGCGCCGGGGCGGCAAGGACGCGGCTCACCTGCCGCCGAGGCGGTGGGACAGGCCGACCGCGGTGCGTCGTGTCGCGTCCACCGCCGAGGCCAGGTCGATGTCGACGCCCGCCGGGTAGGTCACCGCGACACCGGCCACCGGGTGCTGGTTGTGGTCCAGCACAGCCGCGGCGACCGACGCGAACCCCGGCGTCACCTCGCCCTCCTCCACCGCGTAGCCGCGCCGCCGGGTCTCCGAGAGCAGCGCCCGCAGCGCGCTCAGCGAGCCGGGCCCGACTCCGTGCCGGTCCACGAAGGCCGAGCGGTCCGGGTAGAGTGCGCGGACCTGCGCCGGCGGGAGCTCCGCGAGGATCGCCCGGCCGCTGGCTGCCAGGTGGGCGGGCAGCCGAACCCCGACGTCGGTCACCAGGGACGGCCTGGCCGGGGCCCGCTCCTCCAGCACGTACAGCACATCGCGGCCGTGCAGCACCGCGAGGTGGGCGCTGTGCCCGACGCGGTCCACCAGCGCGGCCAGCGGCCGACGGGCGATCCGCTGCAGTGGCGCCTGACGGGCGTAACCACTGCCCACCTCGAAGGCCGCCACGCCGAGCCCGTAGCGGTGGTCCTCAGGCAGGTGGACGACGAAGCCCTCCTCGATCATCGCGTTCACCAGGTGGTAGGCCGTGGAGCGCGGCAGGCCCACCGCGGCCGCCAGCCGGTCGAGCGTCACGGGGTCCGGCTGGCCGGCGAGGTAGCGCAGCAGCCGTAGCGCGCGCGTGGCAGCCGGGACCTGACCCACGTCCGCCAATCTAGACGCTGCGGGCCGGGTCGGCCCGGCGCCCGGTCACGCAGGGCGGCCGGCCTGGTTCAGGCCGTCTCGGATCCGAGACAGAGACCGCCGGCAGGCCGTCGTCGTCCAGCAGGTGCCGCGGTGGAATGAGGACATGACCTCGTTGCAGCCTGTGACCGTGGGGACCGGTCCGCTCTCCTTCCCCGACGTGGTGGCGGTCGCCCGGCACGGCGCCCCGGTGGAGCTCGGGGCGGACGCCGTCACCGCCATCCGTCGGGCCCGCGCCTCCGTCGAGGTGCTCGCGTCGGCGGCCACACCGTCGTACGGCATCTCGACGGGGTTCGGGGCGCTGGCCACCCGGCACATCCCCACGGAGATGCGGGCCCAGCTGCAGAAGTCCCTTGTCCGCTCGCACGCAGCGGGCAGCGGCCCGGAGGTCGAGCGCGAGGTGACCCGGGCGCTGATGCTGCTGCGGCTCTCGACGTTGGCCACCGGTCGCACCGGTATCCGCCTGGAGACCGCGCAGACGATGGCCGGCATGCTCAGCCACTGCATCACGCCGGTGGTGCACGAGTTCGGCTCGCTGGGCTGCTCCGGCGACCTGGCCCCGCTCTCGCACTGCGCGCTGGCCCTGATGGGCGAGGGCGAGGTCACCGACCAGCACGGCGTACGGCGCCCGGCATCGGTCGCGCTCAGTGAGGCTGGCCTGTCGCCCGTCGAGCTGCAGGCCAAGGAGGGGCTGGCCCTGATCAACGGGACCGACGGGATGCTCGGGATGCTGGTGCTGGCGGTCACGGACCTGCGGATGCTGCTGAAGGCCGCGGACGTCACGGCCGCGATGAGCGTCGAGGGACAGCTCGCCACCGACCGGGTCTTCGCCGCCGACCTGCAGGCCCTGCGGCCGCACCCCGGTCAGGCCGCGTCCGCCGCCAACCTGGTCCGGCTGCTCACCGAGTCCCCGATCGTCGCCAGCCACAGGGGACCGGACTGCAACCGGGTGCAGGACGCCTACTCGCTGCGCTGCTCGCCGCAGGTGCACGGCGCCGCTCGGGACACGGTCGACCATGCGGCGCTGGTGGCGTCGCGGGAGCTGGCGTCCGCCGTGGACAACCCCGTGGTGCTGGCCGACGGTCGGGTGGAGTCGAACGGCAACTTCCACGGCGCTCCGGTGGCCTACGTCCTGGACTTCCTGGCGATCGTCGCAGCCGATGTCGCGTCGATCTCCGAGCGGCGCACGGACCGGTTCCTGGACCGGACCCGTAGCCACGGCCTGCCGCCGTTCCTGGCCCACGACCCGGGCGTCGATTCGGGGCACATGATCGCGCAGTACACGCAGGCGGCAGTGGTCTCGGAGCTGAAGCGGCTGGCGAACCCCGCCAGCGTGGACTCGATCCCCTCCTCCGCCATGCAGGAGGACCACGTGTCGATGGGCTGGTCGGCGGCCCGCAAGCTGAGGCGCTCGGTGGACGGCCTCGCGCGGGTGGTGGCGATCGAGTACCTGACTGCGGCCCGGGCGCTGGACATGCGGGCCCCGCTGGCGCCCTCACCGGCCACGGCCGCGGCGGTCGCCCTGCTGCGCCGCAACGTCGAGGGGCCGGGACCGGACCGGCACCTCGCCCCGGAGATCGAGCATGCACTGGACGACGTACGCAGCGGCGCACTGGTGCGCGCTGTCGAGGACACGATAGGAGAGCTGGCATGACCGGATCGACGACCGACACGACGAGTGGGTCACGCGTGGTGCGGGCCGCGCGCGGCACGCAGCTGACGGCGAGGAGCTGGCAGACCGAGGCGCCGCTGCGGATGCTGATGAACAACCTGGACCCCGAGAACGCCGAGCGGCCCGAGGACCTGGTCGTCTACGGCGGGACCGGCAAGGCGGCCCGGAGCTGGGAGGCGTACGACGCGATCGTGCGCGCGCTCACCACCCTCGGCGCCGACGAGACGCTGCTCGTGCAGAGCGGCAAGCCGGTCGGCGTGATGCGCACCCACGAGTGGGCGCCGCGGGTGCTGATCGCGAACTCCAACCTGGTCGGGGACTGGGCCAACTGGGAGGAGTTCCGCCGTCTCGAGCACCTCGGGTTGACGATGTACGGCCAGATGACGGCCGGATCCTGGATCTACATCGGCACCCAGGGGATCCTGCAGGGCACCTTCGAGACGTTCGCCGCGGTGGCCGACAAGAGGTTCGGCGGGACGCTGGCCGGCACCATCACACTCACGGCAGGGCTCGGCGGGATGGGTGGCGCACAGCCGCTCGCGGTGACGATGAACGACGGCGTGGCGATCTGCATCGAGTGCGACCAGACCCGGATCAGCCGGCGCATCGAGCACCGCTACCTCGACGTGCAGGCGTCCTCACTCGACGAGGCGCTGTCGATGGCGGTCACCGCGCGGGACGACCGACGGCCGCTGTCGGTCGGGGTGCTCGGCAACGCCGCCGAGCTGGTGCCGGCTCTGCTGGACCAGGACGCACCGATCGACATCGTCACCGACCAGACCTCGGCCCACGACCCGCTCTACTACCTGCCGGTCGGGGTGGCGTTCGAGGACTGGGCGGCGCTGCGGGACAAGGACCCGGCCGAGCTGACGGACCGCGCACGGGACTCGATGGCCAGGCACGTGGCGGCCATGGTCGGCTTCCAGGACCGCGGCGCGGAGGTGTTCGACTACGGGAACTCGATCCGCGACGAGGCGCGGAAAGCGGGCTTCCCGCGGGCCTTCGAGTTCCCGGGATTCGTACCCGCCTACATCCGACCGCTGTTCTGCGAGGGCAAGGGGCCGTTCCGCTGGGCGGCGCTGTCCGGCGACCCGGCCGACATCGCGGCGACCGACCGCGCGATCCTCGAGCTCTTCCCGGACAACGACCGGCTGCGGAGGTGGATCACGATGGCCCAGGAGAAGGTCCAGTTCCAAGGGCTGCCGGCGCGGATCTGCTGGCTGGGCTACGGCGAGAGGCACCGTGCGGGCCTCAGGTTCAACGAGATGGTCGCCTCGGGCGAGATCTCCGCGCCGATCGTGATCGGGCGTGACCACCTCGACAGCGGCTCCGTCGCGTCGCCGTACCGTGAGACCGAGTCGATGCTGGACGGGTCCGACGCGATCGCCGACTGGCCACTGTTGAACGCGCTGGTGAACACCGCCTCGGGCGCGACCTGGGTCTCGATCCATCACGGCGGCGGGGTGGGGATGGGCCGCTCCATCCACGCCGGGCAGGTGACCGTCGCCGACGGCACCGCGCTGGCCGCTCAGAAGCTCGAGCGGGTGCTCACCAACGACCCCGCGATGGGCGTTGTCCGGCACGTGGACGCGGGGTACGACGACGCTGTCCGCGCTGCCACCGAGCGGGGCGTCAGGATCCCGATGCAGGAGGCCTGACCGCCGCCGAGGTGTCCGATCCGGCGGGGTGCGCTGGCCGAGGCGCCCTGTGCAACGACGCGCCGACACAGGATGCGACTGTCTCAGCGTCGGTGACGGTGGAACAGCCGGCGCAGGCGCGACGAGCGCGGAGGACGCGACGCCTCGGCTGCGGCCGCAGCGACGGCCCGACGACGACGGGCGGCCTCCCGAGCCGCGGCCCGCCGCTCGCGCCAGCGCTCGACCTCCTGGTCGGCGTCGCGGGTCTTGGTGATGACCGGCGGCCCGCCGGTGAGCTGGCGACGCGCCTCGACGACCCGGCGGTTGAAGTCCTCGATGAGCCGGCGGACGCCGTCCTCCGCCCACTCCCGGTCCAGGGTCTCGTCCAGCTCGGCGTCCTCGTCACGTAGAGCGATGGCCGGCGGCGCCACACCGGTGATGTTCTCCCGTTCGATGAGCCGCTTGACCCACCAGTCCGGGTCGTGCTGCTCGGGAAGGTGCAGTGGCTTGCCGGCTCCCGGCAGGTTGGCGAAGTCACCGCGCTCGATGGCACGCCGCACTTGAAGGTCGACCCACAGCGTCTTCTGCTCCATGCGCTGGGACGCCGCGTTGTCGTCCTCGTCCGACGTGGCGTCGGTCTCGCTCTCCGCTGCCCCGTTGAGCTCCGGGGCCACACCGAACCGAGCCACAGCGGCCCGCCGCAGCCTGCGCTCCTCGTCGAAGTTCCGCTCGCTCATGTGTCTCACCCCAGGACCGATTCTAGGTAACCGCCGGCAAGGCCGTGCGGGCTGGGACGGTGGTGGGCGGGCTGGCGGGGTGCAGCCCCGCGGACGCGCCGGCTCGGCGG
>JAICWH010000039.1 GCA_025934895.1 Nocardioidaceae bacterium
GAGGCGCCAAAGCGCCTGCATCCCCTGGTAATCAGCAGCCCTTAGTAATCAGCGCCCCGAAGGGGTCAGGCGGGCTCGGCCACGAACACCGGGATCTCGCGGTCCGTCCTGGTCTGGTATGACGCATAGTCCGGCCATACCGCGACGGCGCGCTCCCACCACTCGGCCCGCTCGGCGCCCTCGGCCAGTCGGACGGTGAAGTCCAGGGGCTCCGGCCCGTCCTGGAGCTCGATCCGCGGGTGTGCGACGAGGTTGTGGTACCACGTGGGATGGCTCGGGGCACCGCCCTTCGACGCGACGAGGGCGTAGCAACCGTCGTGCTCCACCCGCATCACCGGGTTCTTGCGGATCTTGCCGCTCCGGGCGCCCACCGAGGTGACCACCACGACGGGGACACCGCGCAGCGTGTTGCCCTCGGCCCCTCCACTCGCCTCGTAGCTCGCCACCTGGTCCCGCACCCACTGCTCCGGGCTGGGCTGGTACTCACCGGTCAATGTCATGCTCCCATCCTGCGCCCGACGCGTCGCAGCCTCAACCGGCCAGGCCTGACGCACCCTCTGACCCCTCGGCGAGCACGGGCACGGGCCAAGGACACGAGCGCGGGGACGGGCGGCGGGTACCCTCCCGGCATGACGCAGAACGGTGTCTCGGAGATCTTCGACCCCTCCGCGTGGCACCGAGTCCCGGGGTTCGAGGATCTCACCGACCTGACCTACCACCGCGCGAACGCACACGGCACCGTGCGGGTCGCCTTCGACCGGCCGGAGGTGCGCAACGCGTTCCGGCCCGGCACCGTCGACGAGCTGCTCCGGGTGCTCGAGCACGCCCGGACCTCGAGCGACGTCGGATGCGTGGTCCTGACCGGCAACGGTCCCTCTCCCAAGGACGGCGGCTGGGCGTTCTGCTCCGGGGGCGACCAGCGGATCCGGGGTCGCTCGGGCTACCAGTACGCCTCCGGCGACACGGCGGAGTCGGTGGACAGCGCCCGGCTCGGCCGGCTGCACATCCTGGAGTGTCAGCGGCTGATCAGGTTCATGCCCAAGATCGTGCTGTGCGCGGTCCCCGGCTGGGCAGCCGGCGGTGGCCACAGCCTGCACGTCGTCTGCGACCTGACGCTGGCATCGCGCCAGCACGCCCGCTTCAAGCAGACCGACGCCGATGTGGGCTCGTTCGACGGAGGCTTCGGCTCGGCCTACCTGGCCCGCCAGGTCGGGCAGAAGTTCGCCCGCGAGATCTTCTTCCTCGGCCAGGAGTACACCGCCGACGACGCACACCGGATGGGCATGGTCAACAAGGTCGTCGACCACGCCGACCTCGAGCGTGAGGCCCTCGAGTGGGGTCGCCTGGTCAACGGCAAGTCGCCCACGGCGCAGCGGATGCTGAAGTACTCCTTCAACCTCATCGACGACGGCCTCGTCGGTCAGCAGCTGTTCGCGGGCGAGACGACGCGGCTGGCCTACCAGAGTGACGAGGCCGTGGAGGGCCGGGACGCCTTCCTGGAGAAGAGAGCACCCGACTGGTCGCCGTTCCCCTGGCCCTACTGAGAACCGTGCTGGCCAGGAAGCTCACCTGTCCGCGTGCGGTCTCGTGGTCACCGCGACGTACCAGCGCTGGCGCGGCGGCCTCCGCCTCACCGCTATCGAGGTCCGGTGAACGCCATCAAGGCGACGCCGGCGAGTGGGTGAGTCTCGGCCGAGCCGGCCCGCGGGCGACGCGGGCCTCATGTGTTTGGCGACCTCGACGCCGTGCCCTAGGTTGCGCAAGGTGAAGATCGCTGTGGCCCGGGAGACCCGGGAGGGTGAGGCGCGCGTCGCTCTGGTTCCCGAGCTGGTCGGCAGGCTGACCGGCCTCGGGTACGTCGTCGCGGTCGAACCCGGCGCCGGCCTCGGCTCGCTGCACACCGATGAGGACTACCTGGCCGCCGGCGCCGCCGTGAGCGAGGAGCCCTGGGAGGACGCCGACCTGGTCGTCTCGGTGAACCCCCTGGACCTCGACGTCCTGCACCGACTGCCGGCCGGCACCTCGACCGTCTCCTTCCTTCCGGTGAGCACGTCGCTGGACCTGGTCGCCGAGCTCCGGGAGTGCGGCCTGACGTCGTTCGCGATGGAGCTGGTGCCGCGGATCTCCCGGGCGCAGTCCATGGACGCGCTGTCCTCGCAGGCCCTGGTGTCGGGCTACCGCTGCGCGATCGTCGCGGCCGGCCTGCTGCGCCGGTTCTTCCCGCTCAACATGACGGCCGCCGGGACGGTGCCACCCGCCGAGGTCGTCGTGCTCGGCGCCGGCGTCGCCGGGCTGCAGGCGATCGCCACCTCCCGCCGGCTCGGCGCGGTCGTCAAGGCGTACGACGTCCGGGCGGCCGCCGCGGAGGAGATCCGCTCGGTCGGCGCGACCGCCATCGAGCTCGAGCTCGAGACGCTGGAGGGCACCGGCGGCTATGCCAGGGAGATGGGCGAGGACCGTGCGCAGCGGCAGCGGGACCTGCTGGCGCCGTACATCGCCGCTGCCGACGCCCTGATCACGACCGCGGCCGTGCCCGGCCGCCGGGCCCCGCTGCTGGTGACGACCGGGATGGTCGAGCAGATGCGGCCCGGCTCGGTCGTGGTGGACCTCGCGGCCGAGTCCGGGGGCAACGTCGAGGGCTCGCGGCCCGGCGGAATCGTGCGGATCGGCAACGCGCAGGTCTGGGGTGGTGCCAACGTGCCCTCGCAGATGCCCGGGCCGGCGTCCCGGCTCTACGCGCAGAACATCGTCAACATCGTGACCCTGATGACCCGCGAGGTCGACGGAGCACCCGCCTACGCACCGGACTTCGAGGACGAGATCGTGGCCGGCTCGTGCGTCACCCACGACGGCGTGGTGCGGCACGAGGCGACCCGCAGCGCCCTGCAGGAGAGGACGGTATGAGCGAACAGGTGGTCTGGCTCACGATCTTCGTGCTGAGCATCTTCGTCGGCGTCGAGGTGATCTCCAAGGTCTCCTCCACGCTGCACACGCCGCTGATGTCGGGCGCCAACGCGATCCACGGGATCATCCTGCTGGGCGCGATCCTGGTGTGCGGCTACGCGCAGACCACGGCCCAGCTCGTGATCGGGCTGGTGGCGGTGGTGCTGGCCAGCGTGAACATGGTGGGCGGGTTCGTGGTGACCGACCGGATGCTGCAGATGTTCACGCGCAGGAAGCCGGCCCGGAGCAAGGTGTCCCGGTGAGCGGCATCCCGGTCTGGGCACAGCTGATCTACCTGCTCGCCGCAGTCTGCTTCATCCTGGCCCTCAAGGGCCTGTCCTCGCCGCGGCACGCGCGCCGGGGCAACGCCGTCGGGGCCGTCGGCGCTGTGGTCGCCTGCGTGGTGGTGTTCTTCTACGGCCATCTCCACCACGTCCCCGCGATCCTGGTCGCGATCGCCGTCGGCACGGCTGTCGGCTTCGTCGGGGCCCGCCGGGTCCAGATGACCCAGATGCCTCAGCTGGTGGCCTTGTTCAACGGGGTCGGTGGCGGAGCGGCGGCGCTCGTCGCGCTGCTGGAGCTCGCCGACCTGCTCGACTCCTCCGGCGACTCCTCCGGTGCCCACGTCGCGAAGTTCACCCTGGCCGCCACGACGTTCACCATCCTGGTCGGGTCGGTGTCGTTCGCCGGGTCCCTGGTGACGTTCGCCAAGCTGCAGGAGCTGATGACGTCTCGTCCGGTGGTGTTCCGCGGCCTCCCGGTCGCCTTCGCCCTGAGCCTCGTCGCGGCCGTCGTGCTCGCCGTCCTGGTCGTCACCCAGCCGGCGCTCTACCTCGGCGCGATCCTCGCCGTGGTCGGGCTGCTGCTCGGCGTGCTGCTGGTGCTGCCTGTCGGCGGGGCAGACGTGCCCATCGTCATCTCGCTGCTCAACGCGTTCACCGGTCTCACGGTGGCGGCCGGCGGCTACGTCCTCGACAACACCCTGCTGCTGGTCGCCGGCACCCTGGTCGGCGCGAGCGGCACGTTCCTCACCAAGCTGATGGCCTCTGCGATGGGCCGCTCGGTGGTCAACATCCTCTTCGGTGCTCTCAGGGGCGGCTCGACGCTGGGCGCGGGTGTCGCCTCCGACCGACCGGTCCGCTCGGCCGGGCCGGAGGACGTCGCGATCCTGCTGGCCTACGCGCATCGGGTCATCGTGGTCCCCGGCTACGGTCTGGCCGTCGCCCAGGCGCAGCACACGCTGCGCGAGCTCGTGGACCTGCTGGGGGAGCGGGGGATCAAGGTGGACTACGCGATCCATCCGGTCGCGGGCCGGATGCCGGGACACATGAACGTGCTGCTGGCGGAGGCGCAGGTGCCCTATGAGCAGCTCCGGGAGATGGACGACATCAACCCCGAGTTCAAGCAGACCGACGTGGTGCTGGTGGTCGGCGCGAACGACGTGGTCAACCCCGCCGCGAAGACCACCCCGGGCGCACCCATCTACGGCATGCCGATCCTGCACGCGGACGAGGCGCAGCAGGTGGTCTTCATGAAGCGGTCCATGCGTCCCGGCTTCGCGGGGATCGAGAACCAGCTGCTGTTCGACCCGCGCACCACTCTGCTGTTCGGGGACGCCAAGGACTCGCTGGGCAAGATCCTCAGCGCCGTGAAGGCCCTGTGAGCCGGGCCGCCGCGCGGGTCAGCCGACGACGCCGTACAACCGGTCTCCCGCGTCGCCGAGCCCAGGCACGATGTAGCCCTTCTCGTCGAGCCGCTCGTCCATGGCCGCGGTCACCACGGTCACTGGCACCCCGAGGCCCTCGAGGGCCTTCTCGAGCCGAGCACACCCCTCGGGGGCGGTGAGCAGGCAGATGGCGGTGATGTCGTCGGCGCCCCGGTCCACGAGGAACCTGACCGCGGCCGCCAGCGTCCCGCCGGTCGCCAGCATCGGGTCCAGGACGTAGCACTGCCGCCCGGACAGGTCCTCGGGCAGCCGCTCGGCGTAGGTCGAGGCCTGCAGGGTCTGCTCGTTGCGCACCATCCCGAGGAAGCCCACCTCAGCCGTGGGCAGCAGCCGCATCATCCCGTCCAGCATCCCCAGGCCCGCCCGCAGGATCGGCACCACCAGCGGCTTGGGGCTCGCCAGCCTCACCCCTGCCGCATCGGCCACCGGGGTCCGTACCGTGACCGGGTCCACCCGCACGTCCCGGGTCGCCTCGTAGGCCAGCAGCGTGACCAGCTCGTCGGCGAGGCCGCGGAAGGTGGGGGACGCGGTCGCCTGGTCCCGCAGGGTGGTGAGCTTGTGCGCGACGAGCGGGTGGTCGGCGACGTGGATACGCATGGCCGTCAACCTAGTGCCCCGCCGTTCGTCTGGTGCGAGAGCGGCCGACCTGTCACCATCAGTGAGGTACGTCGAGGGGCAAGCCACGACCCGTCGATCTTGGAGGCACCATGTCGCAGGAGAACGAGGCCAACGCCGAGGGCGTGGACTTCGCGCTCGTCGCCTACCGCGAGGAAGGGGTCTGGCAGGTCGAGGAGGTCGACGACGAGCTGGCGGCCGACCTCGACGACTTCGCGTTCGAGCTCAGGCGCTACCCCGGTGACGGTGGGTCGCTGGGCCTGGTGTCCATCGACGAGGACTTCTTCCTGCTGGTCCGGGTGCTCGGAGCGCAGACCCGGATGCTGCTGTCCGACGTCACCGCGGCCACCGACTGGCCGATCGCCCGCTCGGTGGTCGACCGACTCGAGCTGCCGCTGCCCGACGACGAGGAGGACCCTGAGCCGGCCGGCGACCTCGGCATCGTCGCCGACCTCGGGCTCGGCGCCATGGACATGGGCGCGCTGCTGGACGACGTCGAGCTGTATCCCGACGAGATGCTCTCCGACATCGCCGCCAAGCTGGGCTTCGGCAGGCTGTACGACGAGCTGGTCGGCGTCGCCACGACCGCTCCGTGACCCCGGGGGCCGCCGCTGTCCCGTCCGCACGCCGGTGGGAGGCCCCGATGCGGGCCGCCCTGGAGGAGGCAGGCCAGGCGGCCGCCACGTCCGACGTACCGGTGGGAGCAGTGGTGGTGGACGCCGACGGCGTGGTGCTGGGCCGCGGCCGCAACCGACGGGAGGCGGACGCCGACCCCACAGCCCACGCAGAGGTGCTCGCGCTGCGGGCGGCCGCCGTCGCCCGCGGCCAGTGGCGGCTGTCCGGCTGCACGCTGGTCGTGACCGTGGAGCCGTGCACGATGTGCGCAGGGGCGCTCGTGCTGGCCCGGGTGGAGCGGCTCGTCTTCGGGGCCTTCGACGACAAGGCAGGGGCGGTCGGGTCGCTGTGGGACGTGGTCCGGGACCGGCGGCTGAACCATCGTCCCGAGGTGGTCTCCGGAGTGCTCGCGGAGCAGTCCACCGACCTCCTGCTGAGGTTCTTCGCCGCCCACCGGGACCAGTCGGCCTGATGCCCGCCCGGCCGCCCGGCCTGATGGCGGGAACGGGTGCCTGGTCCGGTACCCTCGTGCGCGGTGGCGTGTCCGAGCGGCCGAAGGAGCACGCCTCGAAAGCGTGTGAGGTCTCACGACCTCCGTGGGTTCAAATCCCACCGCCACCGCGGCACTCGGCGGCATCCGCAGGTCGGCGACCCGGCGGATGCCGCCGACCGCTTGCCGACCCGGCCCGTCCGCAGGCCGGAACCCTGCCGAGCCGGCCCGTCCGCAGGCCGGAACCCTGCCGAGCCGGCCCCTCCGCAGGCCGGAACCCTGCCGAGCCGGCCCGTCCGCAGGCCGTGGACCACCCGAGGACCCTTGCGGGATCGAGGATCGAGGCATGGGGGCGCCCCGACCGGGTACGCGCCACCCTCAGTGACGAGGAGGTTGGCCAGACGTGGAGCCTGTCCCCGAGACCCGCGAGGTCCTCGACGAGCTGATCAGCCAGGGAGACGTCGAGATCGGCACCACCCTGGTGGCCATGGGTCGCAAGGCCCGCGAGATCGTGCCCGAGTGCGTCGGCCTGAGCCTCGCCCTGCTCGAGGACGGGCTGACCTTCACCCTCGTCGCGACCAGCACCGAGATCGCGGCCCTGGACGCCGTCCAGTACCTCGACGGAGGGCCGTGCGTGGCGGCCGCGCACGAGCAGGAGACGCTTGACGTCGACCGGAGCGACATGGTCTCCGAGAACAAGTGGCGGCTCTATGCGCAGGCCACCGCCGCGGCGGGCGTCGCCAGCAGCCTGACCCTGCCTGTGGAGCGAGGTGATCGCGTCGTGGGGAGCATCAACCTGTACGCCGCGACCCCGGACGCGTTCAACGGCCGTCACGACGAGCTCGGGGAGGCGCTCGGAGCGTCCGCGCAGAGCGCCGTCGTGAACGCCGACCTCTCCTTCAGCACCCGCCTGGAGGCCGTCCAGGCGCCGGCCAGGCTCGCCGACCAGGACGACGTGGACATCGCGCTCGGCATCATCGCAGCGAGCCAGGACATCGACATCGCGATGGCCCACGAGCGCCTTCGCCAGGCCGCCGCACGGGCGGGCATCACCGAGGGCCAGGCCGCCCGGGCGGTTCGGCAGGTGTTCTCCTCGCACAGCGAATGAGCCCGCGGCCGCCCGGGACCGGCTGCCGATGCGGGCCCGCCGCATGACACGGGCGTTATCGGGCACCGCGCCTGCCGGGTGCTCATGTCGCCACCTTGAGCCAACAGGGCGGTCTCTGGTCACTCGGGGCCGTCCCGGCATCGATGCGTGCGCCGGGGCGGCCCGCGTGCTCCCTGAGTGATCTCACCAGGTCGGGCAGCGCGACGGACAAGGTCGGGGAGAAGTGGTTTCGACGGCGTGCGGCCGGGCATGACGGCGCCATGGACTCGCAGGTCGAGCGGATCGAGCAGCTCACGTTGGCGATGCGGCACCGGACCGTCATCGGCATCGCGCTCGGCATGCTGATGGAGCGCTTCGACTTCAGCCAGGACGAGGCGTTCGGCTATCTGCGGCGCTGCTCCCAGACCCAGAACCGCAAGCTCTATGACATCGCGACGGAGTTCGCCGAGAGCCGTCAGCTGCCGCCGGCCGACCCTCGACGACGCAGCGCCTGAGGTCTCGACGGCACCGCCCGTCGTACGTCGGCGGACAGTCATCAACCGGTCATCAGCAGGGTCTTGTGAGCCGGCTGTCATCGGCGCAGACTTGTCGCAGGCTGCGCACGACCGCCCTCGTGCGCGGGAACTGCGCCGACGGAGCTGGTCAGATGCCACAGAGCACCCCGCACACGCCCGACATGATGCCTGTGCTGTCCCGCGGCAAGCACCGGAACCCGAAGAAGGGCGCGTGCTTCATGGAGCTCGCCTCCTACCTCGCCGGTGAACCGTGGTCGGACCACCCGTCGTGCACGCACAGCCTGCTGGCGTCCTTGGCGCGCGACGTGAACGACCACGTCGGAGACGATGCGCGCAGCCGGCTGGCGCCGCACATCCCCGAGGTGATCGGCCTGAAGGGCGACGACCCTCGCGTGGATGCCTGGATCGCCCGGGAGGCGGCGCTCGCGGCGCTTCCCGTGACGGCGTCGGAGCGTCAGGGGGTGGCCGCGGTCGGCCTGCTCCGCTGCGAGCGGATGCTCAACCAGATCGAGGGCCGTGACCGGCACCACGTCGACCCTCGCACGGCGGCCGCTCTGGACGCGGTGCCGCACGCCCGCGACTGGGCCCGTGGCTTCACGGCCCTGGGCTGGGGCTCGGCGTCCAGCTTCGCGAAGCGAAGTGCGCCGGCGATCGTGCACTCGGCCGTCTCCGGCATCGCCTCGGCAGCCGTCTCCAGTCCCGACGATCTGCTCGTCGACCTGCTGGAACGGACGGTGGCCCTGTGTCGGGTCTGGTTCGGCGTGGACACGGGCGTGGACACGGTGGCCGTCCCGGACGCCACCTGGCAGCAGCTCCGCTCGCTCACCGTCCGTCCGTAGCCCGGGTCGGGCAGGTCGCCTGAGGCAGCCAGGCCCCCATCCGGTCCAGCCCCTCCGCGATCTCCTCGGGGCGGCCGGCGAACGACATCCGGACGAACCGGTTGCCCACCTCGGTGTCGAAGTCGATGCCTGGCGCCGTGGCGACCCCTGTCTCGTCGAGCAGCCGCAGGCAGAACGCCATCGAGTCGTCGGTGAACCGGCCCACGTCGGCGTACACGTAGAAGGCGCCGTCGGCGGGCGCGAGCCGGTCGATCCCCAGCCTGGGCAGGCCGTCGAGCAGCAGTCGCCTGTTCGCGGCGTAGCGTGCGACATGACCGTCGCACTCCTCGTACGACGACTCGCTGAACGCCTCGATCGCGGCGTGCTGGGCCAGCACCGGGGGGCAGATCGTGAAGTTCCCGGTCAGCACGTCGACCGGTCGTCGGAGCCGCTCGGGCACCAGCATCCAGCCGATCCGCCAGCCGGTCATCGAGAAGTACTTCGAGAACGAGCTGAACACGACGGCCTCGTGCGAGGTCTCCCAGGCCGAGCTGTGCATCCTCGGCGAGGAGTACTCGATGCCGTGGTAGATCTCGTCACTGATCAGCTGCACGCCGTGCTCCTCGCACCAGCGCGCCAGGGCCGCCAGCTCCTCGGGGGCCAGCATGGTGCCGGTGGGGTTCGCCGGGCTCGCCACCACCAGCCCGCGGACGGGCCTCTCCAACGACTCCAGCATCTCCACGGTCGGCTGGAAGCGTGAGGTCGGGCCGGCGGCCAGCTCCACCACCTCACAGCCGAGGGCGGCGAGCACGTTGCGGTAGCAGGGGTAGCCCGGGCGGGCGATCGCCACCCGGTCACCCGCCTCGAACGCGGCCAGGAAGGCCAGCAGGAAGCCCCCCGAGGAGCCCGTCGTCACGACCACGTCCTCGGGAGCGACCGAGAGCCCGTGGAACCTGCGGTGGTGACCGCAGATCGCCTCCCTCAGCTCCGGGAGGCCCAGAGCGACGGTGTAGCCGAGAACCTGCTCGTCCAGCGCCCGGCGGGCCGCATCCCGCACCGCCGCGGGCGCCGGGGTCGACGGCTGGCCGGCCACCATGTTGACCAGGTCGCCATGGGTGCGAGACCGTTGCGTCGCCGCGGCCAGCAGGTCCATCACGTGGAACGGCGGGACCGCGGCCCGGCTGGCCACGCCGAACAGCTCGGTGGAGGACGGCATGCCTCCCACGCTATCCGGGGTCGTGGCCAGTCGCGGCGGCCGCCACCGGCGAGGGGCCCCTCTAGGATGTTGTCCCGCCCCTGAGACGCCGAGGTGACCCGTGAGCTTCGACGCGCACCAGATGGACACCGTCCTTCTCGTCGGCGCCGTCGTCATGCTGGTGGCCATCCTGGCCGTTCGGGTCTCTGTGCGGGTCGGGCTTCCCAGCCTGCTGGTCTACCTCCTGATGGGCGTGCTGCTCGGTGAGTCCGGGTTCGGGATCCACTTCGAGGACGCCAACGTCGCGCACGCGCTGGGCTTCGCGGCGCTGGTCCTGATCCTGGCCGAGGGCGGCCTGACCACCCAGTGGGCGGAGATCCGCCCGGCGATGCGTCTCGGTGTCTCGCTGGCCACCATCGGCGTCGTGGTCAGCGTGGGGGTGATGGCGGTCGGTGCGCACTACCTCTTCGGTCTGGACTGGCAGCTCGCCGTCCTGCTCGGAGCGGTGACCTCCCCGACCGACGCCGCGGCGGTGTTCTCTGTCCTGCGTCGGGTGCCTCTCCCGCGCGGGCTCACCGGTGCCCTGGAGGCCGAGTCCGGGCTCAACGACGCGCCAACGGTCCTGCTCGTGTCCCTCGTCAGCACCGGCGCCGCGCTCGACCACGGCGTGCTCGGCTTCGTGGGGATCGTCGGCTACGAGCTGCTCGCGGGTGTCGCCCTCGGGCTGGGCATCGGCTTCGGAGGGGCCGCGGTGATGCGGCGGGTCGCCCTGCCGTCCTCGGGCCTCTACCCGTTGGCGGTGCTGTCGCTGGCGGTCCTGGCCTATGCCGGTACGACGGCCCTGCACGCGTCCGGGTTCGCCGCCGTGTACACCGCGGCGCTCGTGCTGGGCAACAGCGAGCTGCCGCACCGCGCCGCGACCCGGTCCTTCAGCGAGGGCATCGCGTGGATCGCGCAGATCGGCCTGTTCGTGATGCTCGGGCTGCTGGTGTCGCCGGGCCGCATCTCGGTGGACCATGTCGTGCTCGCCGCGCTCGCGGGACTGCTGCTGACCGTCGTCGCGCGACCGCTCTCGGTGCTGGCCTGCGCCTTCACCAACCGGTTGACGTTGCGCGAGCAGGTGTTCGTGTCCTGGGCGGGGCTGCGCGGCGCCGTACCCATCGTCTTGAGCACGATCCCGTTGTCCGAGGGCGTGCCCGGCAGCAGGAAGCTGTTCGACATCGTGTTCGTGATGGTGGTGATCTACACGATGCTGACCGGTCCGACACTGCCCTGGGTGGCGCGGCGGCTGGGGGTCACGGAGGCGGACGAGTCCCGCGACATCGAGGTGGAGGCCGCGCCGCTGGAGCGGATCGCCGCGGACCTGCTGCAGATCAACATCACCGACAGGTCGCGTCTGCACGGTGTCGAGGTGGGCGAGCTGCGGCTGCCACGGGGTGCGTCGGTGTCGCTGCTGGTGCGGGACGGACACACCCTCGTCCCGGAGGCACGGACGGTGCTGCGGCACGGTGACGACGTCCTTGTGGTGGCTCCCCGCAAGATGCGGGAGGCGACCGAGGAGCGGTTGCACGCCGTCTCGACCCGCGGCCGGCTGGCGTTCTGGCTCCAGGGCCCGGACGCAGGCTGACCCGGGACGGTCAGCGGGCCGGTCGCTCGCAGACCGAGGTGGCTTTCTTCGCCACCATCACCCGCGGGGCCTTGACCAGGTGGCCGAGGCCGTCCCCGACGACGACGTCGACGCCGGGACCCAGGCTCCTGGCGACGACCCGCACCTTGATGGAGCGGCCGAACTGCCGCGCGACCAACCGAGCCGCCGTGTCGTGGGCCACCGTGGTCCACACCTGTGCCACCTTGACCCTGCTGGTCTGGGGGGCGTTGCCGACCTGCCCCCGCTTGAAGCCTCGCTTGGTCAACGACGTCATGGTCGCCTCCGCGAGACCCGGGCGGCTGCCGGCGTTGAACACGCTCACCTGCACCTGGGACGTGGTGAACCGCTGCCCCTTGTGCACGGTCCGCGTCGGGCAGCTCGGAGACGGGGACGGGGTCGCCTTGAGCGACGGCAGGGGGGCGAAGAGTGAACGCGCCCCCAGCAGGGCGCCCACCCCCAGGATGCCGAGCAGCACCAGCAGGGTGACCGCGGTGGTCAGATGACGCCCCCGCACGCCCTCAGCCCTCGGCCAGGAGCACGCGTGCGTGCAGGGTGTGTCTCTGCTGCAGTGCGGCCCGGAGCGCGCGGTGCAGGCCGTCCTCGAGGTAGAGGTCGCCGTGCCACTCGACGACGTGGGCGAACAGGTCTCCGAAGAACGTGGAGTCCTCGTCGAGCAGCGCCGCGAGCTGCAGGGTGTCCTTGGTGGTGACCAGCTCGTCGAGCCGGACCTGTCGCGGCGGAAGGGCCGCCCAGTCGCGCGGTCCCATTCGGTGGTCGGGGTAGGGCCGCCCGTCACCCACGCGCTTGAAGATCACGGTGGCTAGCATAGGTGGCCGCGAGGCGACGCCATGACTCGCGGACGAGCGGACGGTCGAGACCCTGGTGGCCTACCGTCGGGCGCGCCGCCGTCCCTAGCGGACGCTCAGACGCACCAGGGGAGAGAGTCGACGGTGAAGTCGGCGGGAGGGTGCACCCCGATCAGGTCGGGCCGCTCACGGAGCAGCGCCGTCAGGTCACGCGTATGAGCAGCGGCCCGTCGCTGCCGGGCAGCGGCGAGGCGATCCACCCGCACCCGGTCGAGGTCCGTCACGTCGGCGGCCGGTTGCGGCCTGGTCCTGATGCCGGAGTCGTGGCGCGTCGCCGAGGTTGCTTCGACGGTCTCGTTGATCGATGCAGTCATCTGAGGCTCCCAGGGTGCGGTGAGGGTCTGCTCGGCCCAGCGTTGCAAGCCGATGAGTCGGAGGGGTTACCCCAGCGTGACGAGGGATCGACGTCCCGGTGGCGCCTCTGAGCCGGGCCGCGGGCCATCCGGCGTCCGCCTCCCGCCCGATGGCGGACGAACCGGTTTGTTGTACCCCGAGCGCTGCAGGGCTAACTGAGAGCGTCGTCACACGGAATCGAATCGGGGGGCACCGACGGCTGGGCGCAGGTTGCTAGCGCCGGCAAGCGCGAGATGACCGCGAGGTCGGTGCGCGGATCCTCCCGGCGCACGATGCCGGCCGAGGTGCCCGGATCCCTGCCGGACAAGGGGTTCGCTTGTGCTCGCTCACTCGCCTGGACGTCGTACGGGTGCACCGCCAGGACCGTCGGACCATCGTGGCGCAGGTCACGGCGACGTCGGCGGCTGCCGTTTGTTAGCAGCCCGGTCCTGTGTCAGTGTGGAGACATGACCAGATCAAGCACCGATATCCATGCCCTCGTCAACGAGCTCGTCGCACTGCTCCGCCTGACTCGGGCCGAGGCCCATGTCGCCCGTGTCCGGGTGTCCCAGGCCCGGCGTGAGGAGATCCGTCGTGAGCTCGAGGACAACGCCACCGAGGCGGACGCCCGCGCTGCCCGGATCCAGGAGGCCGTCCGTCGTCTCGGCGGCGCGCCCGACGTCCTCGCCGACACCGTCGGCCGCGTCACCGCCCTGACCAAGGTGACCGTCGAGCAGGTGCAGCCCTTCTCCGAAGGCCTGCTCGGAGATCTCACCCTCGAGCACCAGCTGCGTGACCGGGTGGTCTTCACCCGGGTCCTCGCCGAGGCGCTCGACGAGGAAGACGTCGTCGACCTGATGCAGGACCTCGAGGACGCCCACACCGAGACCATCGAGTGGATCCGGGTCCGCCTCGCGGAGCTGGCCCAGGGTGGTCCCGTCGCGCTGGCGCCGACCCCGACCCAGGCTGCCGTGGGTGCGGTGGCCCGGTTCGCGACGCTTCCGTCGCGCCAGTCGGCGGCGCTGTTCAACCGGACGGCCGACCTTCTCCAGCGTGGCCGCGAGAACGCGCAGGAGGCGGTGGGCTCCGTCTTCCGCAAGGCCGAGGAGACCGCCGAGGCGACCGAGGAGGTCTTCACCGCCGGCCGCGACGCCGCCGTGAAGCGTGCCGAGGAGGTTGCTCCCTCCGCCGACGTGCGCAAGGCCGCTCGCAAGACCCGCGAGGACCTGGGCACCGTCGACGCCGACGACCTGCCGATCAAGGAGTACGAGGACCTGTCGGGTGCGGACGCGATCAGCGCGATCAGTGACCTCGACGACGCCGAGGAGCTGCGGATCGTGCTGCGCTACGAGCAGGCTCACAAGGCCCGCAAGGGCGTGTCCAACGCCGCGCAGAAGCGTCTGAGCGACCTTGCTGGCGAGTCCGTCAGCGCCTGACCCACTGCCCGCGCGAGCGGGCGATGCGCAACACACGCCAGCCGGCCGGGATCCCTTTCGGGGTCCCGGCCGGCTCGTCATTCGGTCTCCGGGCCCGTGAGTCTCAGGCCGGTGAGTCTCGGGTTGCCGCTGTTTGGTGGGCCAGCCAACGAAGCGCCAAGTGGTACCCGTCCGTGCCCAGCCCGGCCAGCACCCCCGTCGCCACTGCAGAGACGTAGGAGTGCGCCCGGAAGGGTTCGCGGGCGTGGACGTTCGTGATGTGCACCTCGACCAGCGGTGCGATGAGCATGCTGCAGGCGTCCCGGAGTGCAACGGACGTGTGCGCCCAGGCTCCGGGATTGAGCACCACAGCCGCGTGTGAGTCGGCCGCCTCGTGGATCCAGGCCAGCATCTCGTGCTCGGCGTCGGTCTGCCGGACGTCGACCTCGATGTCGAGCTCGGAGCCGACGGCCTCGCAGGACGCCACGAGCTCGGAGTAGGTGGTGCGGCCGTACTTCTCCGGCTCCCGGCTGCCGAGCCGGCCCAGGTTGGGCCCGTTGAGGACCAACACCTTCATGACCGCTCCGTTCCCGGCCTGACGCGGGCCGTCCTGGGTGTGCACTCGCCTTCCGCGCCGGCTCGCGGACGCTGTGCGCCTGCATCCTAGGCATGCCCGACCTCGGCACCTTTCGAATGTTCCGGTGAGCCTGCTCTTGACATATCCCTGAAATCGATCCCATAGTGGTTGTCATCACACCGCACTACTCATCAGGTCGAAGGAGGAGCCGACGATGGCGACCATCAGCGACGTGGCTGCTCGGGCGGGGGTCTCCCGCTCGACCGTCTCCCGGGTGTTCCTGCAGCCCCAGGTGGTGGCCGAGGACGCCCGCCGTCGGGTCCTCGCCGCCGCAGACACCCTCGGCTACGAGCCCAGCCCAGTGGCGCGCAGCCTGCGGCGCGGCCGGACCGGCAACCTCGGGCTGGTCGTCCCCGACATCGCGAACCCGTTCTTCCCGCCCCTGATCAAGGCGGTGCAGCGGCAGGCCCGTCGGCATCAGATGGC
Organism: Nocardioidaceae bacterium; assembly: GCA_025934895.1. Taxonomy (GTDB): domain Bacteria; phylum Actinomycetota; class Actinomycetes; order Propionibacteriales; family Nocardioidaceae; genus Nocardioides_B. The sequence continues at coordinate 15,351 of JAICWH010000039.1, forward strand.
CCTGTTCGTGGCCGACTCCGACGAGCACGCCGACGACGAGCTGGCGCTGGTGCGCGCGATGGCCAAGCAGGTGGACGGACTGATCCTGGCCTCGCCTCGAGTGGCCGAGGCGGATCTACGTGCGCTGATCGAAGGGACGCCCACCGTGGTCATCAACCGGCGGCTGGAAGGGATCCCGGCCGTGGTCACCACCCCGGAGCAGGGGATGACCCAGGCCGTCGAGCACCTCGCCGCGCTCGGCCATGGCGAGATCGTGTACCTCGCGGGACCCGAGCAGGCCTACTCCAACCAGCAGCGGCGGCAGGCGCTCGAGAACGCCTGCCGCCTGCACGGGCTCCGGCTCTCGGAGCTGGGTCCCTTCGAGCCGCACTTCGAGTCGGGAGTGCGAGCCGGTGACCTCGTGCTCGCGCAGGGAGGGTCGGCTGTAGTGGCCTACAACGACCAGATCGCCCTCGGCCTGCTCGCTCGACTCTCCGAGCGCGGCACCCGGGTGGCACAGGACGTGAGCGTGATCGGGGTGGACGACACGTGGCTGGCCCGCATGGCGAGCCCCGCGCTGACGACCGTCCGAGTGCCCGCGGGCGCTGCCGGCGCGGCCGCCGTCCGGCTGATGGTCGACGTGCTGAGCGGCGGACCGGTCGCCGGCGCCGCGGTCGAGCTTGCGACGGAGCTGATCGTCCGTTCCAGCACTGCCGCTCCACCCCGTCCCGCCGCCACGGCCTGACCGGACGCGACCCAGCTCTCCGAGGAGCCGGTCGCTCCGCTGCGCGACCTCGTCATCGGCGCGTCCCGCACCCCAGCTCACCGCACGCGTGACCCACCGGCCATCCAGGGCCGTGGGCAGCGTGCTCCACCTAGGAGGAACCATGCCCGACACCCCCTTCGACCAGGTCGGCGGCCACGAGCCTCCCGGCAGCAAGGCACCGAGGAAGGCCGCCCTCGCCGGGTGGATCGGCAGTGCGGTCGAGTACTACGACTTCTTCCTGTACGGCGCTGCCTCCGCCCTCGTCTTCCCCGACCTGTTCTTCCCGGAGGCGGACCCGCAGACCGCACGGCTGGCGTCGTTCGCGACCTTCGGGGTCGCCTACGTCGCCCGGCCGATCGGTGCCATCATCCTGGGGCACTTCGGGGACCGCCTGGGTCGCAAGACGATGCTGATCTTCACCCTGCTGGTGATGGGGCTCTCGACCATCCTGGTCGGCGTGCTGCCGACGTACGCCGCGGTCGGTGTGCTGGCCCCGGTCCTGCTGGTCACGCTCCGCTTCCTCCAGGGCCTGTCCGCCGCTGGGGAGCAGGCCGGCGCGAACTCGATGTCCTTGGAGCACGCACCCCCGGACCGGCGCGCCTTCTTCACCAGTTTCACCCTCAGCGGCACCCAGATGGGTCTGATCCTGTCGACGCTGGTCTTCATCCCCATCGGCGCCCTGCCCGAGCACGAGCTGTTCTCCTGGGGCTGGCGGGTGCCGTTCCTGTTGAGCGCCGTCGTGGTAGCGGTCGGCCTGTGGGTCCGCCGCTCACTGCCCGAGACTCCTGCGTTCGAGGAGGTCGAGGGGGAGCACGAGAAGGCGAAGTTCCCGGCAGCCGTCCTGCTCCGCACCCATGGCGTCGACGTCCTGCGCGTGGTCTTCTGCGCCCTGATCGCCGTCGTCAGCACCATCTTCAGTGTCTTCACCCTCGCCTACGCGGTCGACACGGTGGGCATCAACCGCACCAAGATGCTGGTGGTCCTGATCGTCGCGAACCTGGTCGCCCTCGCCGCCATCCCGCTGTGGGCCCGGCTGGCGGACCGGATCGGCCGCAAGCCGGTGTTCATCGGCGGTGCCGTGGCGTGCGCCGCGATCGTGTGGCCGTACATGTGGGCGCTGAGCCGACACAACTATCCGCTGATCTTCGTGATCGGGGTGCTCTTCTCCGGCGTTGTCTACAGCGCCGCGAACGGTGTCTGGCCCGCCTTCTACGGCGAGATGTTCGACACGCGGGTGCGGTACTCGGGCATGGCCATCGGCACCCAGATCGGCTTCGCCATCGCCGGCTTCGCACCGCTGATCAGCGAGGCCCTGCTCAAGGACGGCATCAACGGCTGGGTCCCGGTCGCGGTGTTCACCACCGCGACGGCCCTCCTCGCAGCCGGCTGCGCGGCTACCGCCCGGGAGACCCACAAGGTCCACATGCTCGACCTGGGCAAGCGAGGCGTGGGACTGCCGGCACTCGTCGCCGATAGGGTCTGAGCGTGAAGGCGATCGTCTACCTGGCACCGCAGCAGGTCAAGGAGGTCGAGGACTGGCCCGAGCCGTTCTGTGGCCCCGGCGACGTGGTGGTCGCGATGCGAGCAGTCGGTCTGTGCGGCTCCGACCTGAGCCTGTACGACGGGCACCGGGTGCCTCCCTCGCTGCCCTGGGTGATGGGTCACGAGGGTGGCGGGGACATCGTGGCGGTCGGAACCGACGTGACCGACCGGAAAGTCGGACAGCGGGTCGTCATCGAGCCGAACATCTCCTGCCTGGAGTGCCCGGCCTGCCGCGCGGGCGTCACGTCGGACTGCAAGCAGCGCTTGATCCTGGGGATGAACCATCCAGGCATCCTCGCCGAACGTGTCGCTGTTCCCGCCGGGTTCACCTGGCCGGTTCAGGACGACTGCGCGGACGAGGTGCTCGCATGCTTCGAGCCGTTGGCGGTGGCCCGGTCGGCGGTGCGTCGCTCCGGGGTCGGTCGCGGTGACTCGGCCCTTGTGGTGGGCGCCGGGTCCCAGGGCATCTTCGTCGCCCTGTCGCTGCTCGCCCTCGGTGCGGTGCCGTTCATCACCGACCCGCACGAGGGGCGAGTCGCCCTGGCGGAGAGCCTCGGGGTGCACCGGGCCGGTTCCGGTGAGGACACCTTCCCCACCTTCCCCTACGTCTTCGAGACGGCCGGCCCACCCGCCGCGTTCGCGTCGGCGATGCAGGCCGTGGCGTCCACCGGGACCGTGACCCTGATCGGGCTGAGCCACCAGCCCGTGCAGCTGTCGACTGCGGACGTGGTTCGCCGGGGCCTGCGGATCGTTGGGTCGATCATCTACGACCACCCCCGCGACTTCGCCGACACGTGGGAGGCGGTGAGCACGACCGACATCCGGCCGGAACGTGCTGTGCACAGTGGCGTCCTGCCGGAGAACGCCGCGTCGGCCTTCGCCGAGGCGCGCAGTACGGCGGGGAAGTCCTGGATCGACCTGACGGGTTGGCAGTCATCGCCGTGAGCCCGGTGGTCGCGGTTGGCGCCGCATGGTGACGCCTCGGTGCGCCGAGATGCGCACCGGGGCGTTGCCGGCGGCGTAGGCGTCGTACCCGTCGATGCGTTGCACCAGCTCGAAGAACAGGTGTCCGCCGACCAGTGGTGTGACCAGCTGGAGGTACTCGCCGGTGCCCGTCCGGTCGTAGAGCACTCCGAGCTCACGCAGCTGGGCCAGGAGCTGCGGGTCGACCGCGAGCCTGGCGTCCAGGTCGTCGTAGTAGTTGTCCGGGATCTCGAGCCTGTGCGCCCCGCTCCTCGTCAGGGCCCGGGCCGCACCGAGGACGTCGGAGCAGGCGAAGGCGACATGCTGGGGCTCCGGCTCGGTCCGTGACGAGCCTCCTGTGCCGAGAAGCGCGACGCTCAGCGCGAGGCGCACGCCGCGGTCGGCAGTGGTCAGGACCCGGCTGCGGACCAGTCCGTACGTCGCCGGCAGCTCGAAGCTCTGCTGCGGCTGCAGCCCGATCACGCATCGGTAGAACAGGGCGGCCTCGTCGAAGGAGTCGAACGGCTGAGGTAGGTCCAGGTGGTCGATGGCGGTGACGTGCCGCGCGCTGGGCCGAGCGGAACCGACGTCAGGGGTGCCATGGCCAGGAGTGTTCGTGCCGGTCGCTGGGGCGATGAAGTCCGCGAGCCAACCGTCGGTGCCGGAGGCTGTGCGAGCGAAGAAGATCGAGGTGCCGTCCGGTGCTGCGACCGCGGTCAGGTCCGCCTCGTCGGGGCCCTTCTCGCGAGGCAGCCGCTCGGACAGGAGATGCTCGGCCCGGGCCCTGGACAGCTCCGGGTCGGGCGTCTCGAGGGCGAACGCCGAGACGGCCACGTCACCCGCCGACCGTGAGGCGTTGCGGTTCAGGAGCACGCTGGCATCGCCCTGCTGCCACAGCGAGACCGGCTTGGACACGTGGTCGCGGGTGTGCACGAATCCAAGGGAGGACAGCACCGCCTCTGTCGGTGCGCCCGAGAGGTCGTTCACTGCCAGCTCCACGAAGGCCATGCCGGACGGCTCACCTGCCGCAGGGGTTCGGCTGAGCTGCACGTCCGGACCGAGCCGCGCGCCGTCGCTGTCGGCGCTCGTCGCCTCGGCGAGCGCGTCCTCGAGAGCCAGGAGCGACCTCATGGCGTCCCGGGCGGTGCGTCGCGCATCGCTGCGTCGGAACACGTCGTTGAACACCTCCAAGGACAGCGGGCCGTCGTACCCGGCGGTCAGGACGTGTCGGGTGAACCCCGTCAGGTCGAAGTCGCCCTGGCCGGGGAAGCAGCGGTAGTGCCGGCTCCAGCTCAGGACGTCCATCGCCAGCACAGGGGCGTCCGCAAGCTGCAGGAAGAAGACCTTCTCCGCCGGGATGTCCTCGATCGCGGCTGGGTCGTGGCCACGGGACAGGATGTGAAAGCTGTCCAGGCAGACGCCCAGGCTCGGGTGGTCGGCCAGCTCGACGATCCGCCACGAGCGCCGGTAGTCGTTGACGTGACGGCTCCAGGCCAGGGCCTCGTAGCAGACTCGCAGCCCGCGCTCGCCGGCTCGGGCGGCAACGGCATGGAGCTGCTCGGCCGCGAGGTCGTCGTCGTCGATGGCGTCCGCACCGACGTTCGCGCACATCAGCACCAGACCGGTGCCCAGCCGCTGCATGATGTCGAACGTGTGCTCCGCCCGTCGAAGGTTGCGCGTGAAGACCTCGGGGGCGACGGCTTCCAGGTCGCGGAAGGGTTGGTAGAGGTCGATCGCCAGGCCGAGGTCGTCGGCCCGTTCACGGATCCGCTCCGGACCCCAGAAGCTGGTGATCAGGTCGTTCTCGAACAGCTCGACGGCATCGAACCCGGCAGTGGCTGCGGCAGTCAGCTTCTCGTTCAGCACCCCGCTGAGGCAGACCGTCGCGATCGCTCGGCGCATGCGACCTCCTTACCCGAAGCACGCCGACCCTAGCTGTCGCCCAGCGCGGGCGGAGCACGGGGCGCGGGTGCGACTGGCGGAGTGACCGGCGGACCTGACCCGCAGACTGGACTGGCAGACCGGACTGGCAGATCCGATTGGCGGAGGATAGGGGATTCGAACCCCTGAGGGCTTGCACCCAACCCGCTTTCCAAGTCGTCGGGGACGCGTTCAGGGGCGGTCGCTGTGGCTAGGGCAAGCCTGGCTCCGCCGGTGGCTCGCCGGCGTGAACGTCGGCGAACAGCGGCGACTGAGACTAGAACTGAGACTAGGGCCGATGCCTGGGCTTCTGCTTTTCAGGCACTGGTCGGCGTGGGGGAGTGGCCTGCAACGGTGTTGGCGCAGTGGGGGCATGCCAAGTGCATCGCTGCGGTGTGCGGAACTACCGCGGCGGTTGCGGTCAGCGTTGCGGTCAATCGCACTTTCGCCATCGTTGCACCGCGAGGAGGGCCGCCTGATCCGTGACCTCCGTACGGCTGTCTCGGGGGGTATAGGAGCCTGGGGTGCACAAGTTCAGGACGCGCAACGGATGGTCCTGGCTACCCCGGGCCAGCCGCACCCTAACGTATGCCCAAGCCATGAGCACCTCCGGCGCAGGATGAATGATCAACTTGGCTGGCCTTCAGTTGGCATCGCGCTTGGCGCGGTGCGAGAACGCGTCAGGTTTGTCGCCGCGGCGATCGTTGCGTTTGGCCGGTCCGCAAATAGGAGTCCGGCCTTGCGGCCCGCATCCGCGATCTCACCGTGGTCGCTGCCAGGCTGGGTGCCGGTGACGGCGACTGACCCCGAAGGACTGAGTGGCCGCCGACCTCCCGATTGGTGCGCCTCCGCTTTGGATTTGTCGTCGTGACCGCCGACCCCGGCCTGGGCCCAACCGAATCGCTGGCCTGATCAGAAGCCTGCCGACCCGCGGACCGCGCCTCTTCACAGTCCTGTCGCGCGGTGACCGTCATCCAAGCTGTCGCCGTGAGTACTGGCCGCAGCAACCTCGCACTCATAAGCCACTTGCGCCCCCTTTGTCAAGGCGTCGGTACATCGAACCGGGCGTGAAAGAACAGACGTGGGAAGATCGCCAACTGCGATAGCTACCGGGTTGCGGGCTGAGAAGTTATGGGCTTCGTATAAGATGCACCGATCTAACGGCGGAACCTTGATCGGCGCTACTGCTTGTCAGCAGGGTCATCACTCGTCGAAACGCGAATCGGACGAACACTTAGCCCGCGACTGGCGGCGAGTTTCAGCCAGGAATTGTACGGAATCGCGAGTGACTTAGCATGCGAGGGGGTACGGAGTATGGCTGCGTTGAACTGGAAGGCCGCGATCAGCATCATTCCGGGTGTGAATGTTGAGGTCGCGGGCGAAGCCGACGGAGACCGTGGGGGATCTCCCAAGCTGTCGGAAATTGAAAATAGCTTCGAAGGCGTTCGTGCAGCCATTCGAGATGCAAGCATTGCGAATGCGGCCCACAGATTATCTGAACTCGGCTGGGTCGCGCCTCCGAATGACAAGATCGAGATTGATCTCTTGTATGGCAGGGCGATGTCCTTCGACAATACCGCGCAAGGGTCCTACTCGCCAACGCAATATGTAGCTGAGCGTGATCTGTTGCTGCGTGAAATAGCTGCCTGCGCACAACGCACCCGGCTGAAAGCGATCGCTGCGCTTAGCCCCAACTACACTCAGAACACCAGCGAGGACGCATCTGCAGGCTCCCCAACTGCTCTGAGCGTTGACCACCCACAGCCAACTGACGCGCTATTTCTCAAAAGCGTAGCTTTGCAATATCCTCGGCAAGACCTTTTGCTTAAGGGCGTCGACCTCGCGGTCGCGCGCGGTTCTATCGTTGGCCTAATTGGCCGTAATGGTTCGGGGAAAACCAGTCTGCTACATGCGATATCCGGGGATCTGATTCCCATAGATGGCACCATCCAATATCCCTATCTTGAGGCGGAGTTCAAGCAGCAGCGTGCAAAGATTCTGAACAAGGTACACCTTGTGCCCCAGGCGCCGCCAAGTTGGCCGGGGACGGTCGAGGGCTCCCTTCGCCTGTACGCATCGTTACGTGGTCACACTCGAGTGAAAGATTCGAAAGGTGGCATCGATTTCGTGACGTACGTTATGCGGTTGATGCGCCTGAAGGAGTACTCAGGTTTCAGGTGTTCACAACTGTCCTTCGGATATAAGGTCAGGTACGAACTGGCTCGAGCAATGCTGAGTCGGGCGTCAATCCTGTTATTGGACGAGCCGCTGGGACAACTGGACGCCGCGGGCAAACGCGAGTACATGCGACATTTACGGACGCTCGCTGAGGGTCCGACTTGGAACATGGCGATCCTGATATCAGCCCAGGACTCCATAGCGTTGAGTGACCTAACCGACAACATTTTAGTCGTGCATGATAGACAACTTGTCTTGCCCACCAGCTTTTTCGAAGCTAATGGCACTAAGGTGGTCGAGCTGGTGACACGGGCTGAGGACCGGGAAATCGTAGAAGCGCTCGAAGCATTGCCCGGAATTGAGGCGTCTTTCAATGTCGTACCAACTAGGCTATCGCTGCCTCATGGCATTGAGGCGAGTGCCGTCGTTGAGGCGCTATCGACAAGGCGTATTGAGGTTTTGTATATGCGGGACATAACACACTCGCCCGAAAGACTCCTCGGAATAGTGTCATGATTTCATTCGTGCGCACTTTGGTCGCCAGGATCGACGATGGTGTTGTCGATCGATGGCCACTGTTCGTGTACTTCAGACTGGTGGTGATCCTTCCTGTCGCGAGCGCAATCTGTTTGCTAGGCGTTGCTGCAGCCATCGCTGCGCCGACTCCTCGACCACTGGTCGATGCGGCGGGCGTGATCCCGGCGAGGTATGTTGCTGACTATAATGCCAGCGTATCGGTTGCTCGACGCGAATGTGCGAGAATGGTCCCGGCCACTCAGCCTTGTGGCAAGGCCACGGGGTCACAATTTGTGGGTGCACTCAATGGCCTTTCTGGTATAGCCAGGAGGGCTGGACTTAGCGACTGCCAAAGGTTGTCTATTGTTCCGGGTAAGAGTCGCAACGCAATACTTCTGGTTTGCCGCGGCAAAGTTCAGCTCACGTTTGTAACTACGTCGCTTTGGATTTCTGCGGCTATCGCTGCAGTGGGTCAGTCGATGTTTGTCACGTCTGTAACGTCGAGCGCTCGACGCCACATACCACGTTTCAGTCCGCGCCTATGGATCACCGTTCCCGCGCACTTGGCGGCCGGCGCCGCCTTACTTCCTCTCGCCGCCGTCATTGCCGTGTTTGTCTTCCACGCCAACGCACGCGTACCTCGGGTGCATGCTGGCGTCACCGACATCTTCCTGCTATTCTTGCTTTGCACGGGGACCTTCGCGCTGTTGATCGTGGTCGACTTGCATACTTTCGCAGCCGATCGCATATATGGGCGCGCTGTTTCGGTGTCGCTCGCGACTGTGTTAGCGACTGTAGTACTGTTGCTTTCCGCGTCCGTACCTTTGGGTGATCGCTACCCCGCACAATCCGGATGGATCGTGCTTGGAGATTTCGTTCTCGCGATTATGGTCTCGGTTCTCCTTTTGAGGCGCCTATCCCGTCTCGATTCGGGTCGTAGCGCGTACGCCGCCAGGCGGTACTTGTTACGGGGACTCGTTCTTAGCCCGTTCCTCATATTGGCGTGGCTGCTTTACTTGGCGAGGTTCTCACTTAGCATTGGCCACGTCACCGCGGGGACGATTGGCCTCCTGTGTCTCAACATTCTGTACTCCTACGCCGTCGAAACGCGGCAGTTCGAGCCGATAAGAGGGCTTTGACGTGCGGTGTTGGGTTTGAGCTCGGTAGAGGGGCGCCCGGAAGCTTGTGACTACAATTGCAGGGATAGCAACCCTCATGCCGCGTCGAGATCAGGGGCGTGCTCACTCGGGTCGGGCAAAGGTGACAACGTGGACGGTCGAGGACGGCGCGAAGCGCCGCCCGCAGGCCGTACGCCGGCGGAGCCGGCGCCTTGATCATCTAGAGGCCTATGCAGCAGTGAAGGGGCAGGCAAGGGGCGGGACGACTCGTCCTGTGCCCCCCTGATGCGCAACACTTTCGCGCCAGTTGATGTGCGACAGTGGCCCCGCTTCGGCAGTCTGAGGTGACGTCTCCGTGGGACGTCGGGACTCAGGGAGGCCGGGATTGGTACTGGACCTGAGACCAGGGTGACCGCGCCCAGCTCCAGCTAGGGTCACTGCTGCTGCCCGGCTGGACTGGCCTCGCTAGGGACCGCTCCCGGTACGACAGGGGTCCAGCCTTCCCCGAAGGACTGCATGGGTCCCGGAACATCGGTGCCGAGCGGTGCGCAAAACGTTCGCCCGATTCGTCGGGTCTCAGTCTCGGTGACGGTCACGGCACTGGTCAGGACTGCCTCAGGAAGCGCGATGTGACCTTCTGAGTGGACGTACAGGAGCAGGTCGTAGGTGACCAAGGCAAGCGCCGCGATGCGCGCCACGAGGTGCACAGCGGCGCGGTATCGCTCCGTGATGTCGAAGTCGGCGGCCGATGCTTGGGCCAGCGGGTCTGCGTGAACCACGTCGCCGTAGAACCATGCGTAGGCGAGAGTGTTGTCCGTGGCTACGGACACCGGAGCGGACCCGTCGACGGGTACAGTCTCGACGTGGTAGGCGCTGCCTTTGCCGGACTTGGGGTCCACAGCCCTCCACTCCGAGCGCAGCGCCGGCAACGAAACGTCGGGAAGGTCGACTCTACGGAGAAGCCAGCCCAAGGCCTTGAGCACGTTGGAGTAGTAGACCGGGTCGCTGGCAAGGATGAGAGGTCTCACGCGGGCCGCGAGGGACTCGACCTGTTCCTCTGGGGGCGTTCGCTGCACGAGCACCTCCTGGCCCGGGGCCTCACCGGGTAGCACGGTGATGCGAGGGGTGGTCCAGGCAACGAGCTCGGCGCGGTTCGCGGCCAGGGAATGCGCCTCGATCCGTCTGGCACGTAGCACGAACGCCTCGACGCGCTCGAGCGACTGTGCGGTGACTTCATTGTCCGGACTCACGCCGCCGATTATCCATCGCTGTTGTCCCGCCTAGCCTGGCGCGGTCTGGCGAGCCCTGGCCGGGCTCGGAGTCGATGCCGCACCTTGCCACGACGCGAGCAGCACTGCGACCAGGACGATCCGCGGGTGTGACCGGTCCCCAAGACGGTCGCGTCATGCCGGTCGGAGCCGGGCATCACCAGCACTGTGAATTATCCGGATTGACCCTTGGTGCCCTGGGGCGGGACGCAGCACCGCCCCGCCACCTGGGAAGCATCCGGGGGCGGGTCAGGGGCTACTTGCCCACGACGGTGTTGCGTCGCTGGGTGGCAATGTGAGGTGAGTCGACCGAGCCCGGCCGACAACCGCATTGGACGTCCGACCCAGGACGAGATCAGGCCGGGTGTGACCGAACCCCCACGCGGCCTGGGACACGGAGCCCGGCTCAGTCTGGGTGATGGTGGTCCGTCAAGATACGGGCGTGACATTTGAGCAATGGATCAAGCTCATCAGCGCGGCGTGGCCCGCCGCAGCCGCCGTCGCCGTCGCCGTCATAGCGGGGCTGGACTGGGACCGGCGACGAAGGTTCCGCTCCTACCTCAGCACGGAGTTCGATCTGCTTGGCAGGATGCGTGAGCAGCCTGCGCACGAGGCGGCTGCCGACCAGCTCGCACGCTCCGTTGACCGACGTGTCTTGGCCCTATGCGCTGAGGAAGAGCCGTACAGCGCAAAGGAAAGGCTGTGGCGCCAGGCGGCGGTTTGGTTCGTAGCTGCTGGCATCTTCGGTCCCGGCTTCCTGGCTGCTGTCTTTGGGTTGCCTTGGGACACGGTGCCAGGTGGACCCACTTTGCCGTTGTGGGGTCGTCTGATAGCGGCACCCCTCTGGATCTGCGCCGGCCTGGTGTTCGCCTGGACTAACTACCAGCGGGGGCGCCGTCGACTCAGGATTAGGGACGCCGCGGAGCGATAGAGCAGTGGGCGACCCGGTATCCACAGAATCGACGGCCCGGGGCCCACGGCCGGCCTGACGCGATCCGGAGGGGACCTTCGCACCGCCGTGCACCTGCCGCTACCCGGTGCGGGCCCGACCTGCTGCCGGTGCAGCTCGGCGAGGGCTGCGGCGTTCTTCTGCCAGACCCGACCGGCCGGCGTGGGGAACACCAGCATCCCGGTGTTCAGGAGTCTGATGGCGACCAGGCCACGGCGCTCGAGCCCGACGACGGCGAGCAAGAGGGCCTGATGCTTCGCCGGGGGGGCCGGGCCGTCCACGCTGGTGCCGAGCTGCGTCAGCCGTCGCGGCGCGTGGAGCAGGTCGAGGACGTTGAGCTGGTGGCTCCGAGTCCGCGGCTCATAGCGTCCAGGCTCAGCGCGGCCCGGGCGGCACCGAGCCAGAACTGGCGGCGCGCCACCGGGCAGTCGTGGCGCAGCAGGGGCCCCCACCCCTCTGAGCGAGAGGGGGGCCGCTTCAGACGAACCTCTACTTCCAGAACTTGAAGCGGTAGGAGACGCCGCGGAGTAGGCGTATGGACCGCGATCTTTTGCTGTTGACGGTGTTGACGGTCACCCGCCACGCCGGTGCGAGTTGCACGGCCCGGACTTCGAGAGGTTGGCGCGACTCCTATTACCGAGTCTCCAGGACCTCTTGAATACGAAGCCCATCAGCGCTTTTCACAGGCAATGCCGTCGTTGTCTCGGTCGAGGTCGTATTGGTGCCTCGATACGAGGCGGCCGTCGTTCATGTGGTAGCCGGCCGTACTCACCTTGAAGTTTGTGACCGGGGTGCCAGACGTTTGGTCACGGGCTCCAGCTCGGCCCACGCCGTGAGGGTAGATTCCCTTGTTCATCGACGTGCAGTTCGGGTAGGCACGTGGCGCCGGCGCAGTTGCCGGCGGCGGCGCAGCTGCCGCCCTGGGTGTCGCATAAGCTACGGACCACTTGCTGAAGCCGACAGCGTTTCGGGCTCGCACGTAGAGCGGGTAGCGGTGGCCGTTCGCCAGGCCAGTGAATGTGAAGCTTCTCCTGGAGGCGGCCACGTTGTGCCGTGACGGCACCGACACGCCACGCTGAACCTGGTAGGTGAGGATCTTTGATCCTCCGGTGCTACCTGGATACAGCCAGTGCAGCACGGCCCGAGCGTTCCCCGGCGTGGCTGTCGGACGACTGGGGCGAGACGGCACACTAGCTGGCGTGGGTGTAGTCGCGTAGTACCCGTGAGGTCCTCCTACCCTGATCCTGGAGTAATACAGTCGAGCACCACGTGTCTTAGGCGCAAAGAGACGAACGGGCACCATCTGCCTGATGTAGTTCCCGGCCGCACAGTCAGGATCACAGGTGTTGTACCACTGCTGAGCAGTGGCAGTCGCAGAAGTTGCTGTCCAGTCCGTCCAACTAACATTATCGAAATAGCCGTTCCCGTCACCGCACGCCAGCTGGAAGTCAGCAGGCCGGTACAACGACGCATGCGCGCAGCTGTAGAGCCTTGGCGCCCCTGCGGCGGAAGCGGATGCGGCGAGTGTGAGCGGGGCGGCTGCGGCGAGCGCGACTGCGGCCGCGAGCAGTTTCTTCATGAATGTCCTTCCGAGACCGAGAGTGGGCGCACAGCCTAAGGTTAAAGTTGGCCTCCGCCGTGGAAGGCGCCAACGAGTCGTCCTCGACTTCCGCTTCCCCGACGTCCCGCCTTCGTCGAAGCAGGTCAACGCTGCTGCGAACATCATCTGCGGTGACCACAGCGGATCCGTCCCGAACTACGCTTGGACCAGCCGCTCGAAGCTGTCACCCTTGTCGCGCTCATCCAACGCAGAGGCCGGAGCTCGTCCTGCACCTCGTGGATGGTCGTAGCCGTACCGGACATCTGCAACATGGGACTCGGGAGTGGCGCCGAACCCTCGGTTAAGGTTGTCGACGCGGTGAAAGATGGGCGGTCACGAGGCAACAGGTCCCGACGATGCAAGGCCGAGCGGTGAGCGAGACTGGAGCCATGTCGTCTGTCGAGGATGCGGTCGAGCTCGCCCGCGAGTACGTGGGTGGCCGGGGGGATCGATGGGCGCATCTTGCGTCGGTCGGGCGGACCGCCCAGGTGCTCGCACGCGGGTCCGACCTCGTCAGTGAGGACGTCGTCATGGCCGCCTGGCTTCACGACGTCGGCTACGCCCCAGCGCTCGCAGTGACCGGATTCCATGCGTTCGATGGAGCGCGGTTTCTGGGATCCGCGGGGGTGCCAACCGGGGTCGTTGCGCTCGTAGGGCATCACACCGGGGCGTTGTACGAGGCCGAGGAGCGCGGACTCGTCGACGAGTGGCGCACCCTTCCGACTCCTGATCGTCAGGATCTTGACGTGCTCACCATGATCGACCTGGCGATCGGTCCGGCAGGTCAGGCGCAGCTTGACATCGACCGGATTGCAGAGATTCTGACTCGCTACGCCCGGGACGAGCCGGTGCACCGAGCCGTCACCCGCTCGCGCAAGAGCCTGCTGGCCTCATCTGCTCGAAGCAAACGGGTGCTCGGCCTAGCCGAGGACTGGCCGGTCGTCCCCGGTCAGCGCGTGGGTAATGCGCAGTCGCATGGAGGGATGCAGGTCTAAGCCGTCGAGCTTCTCGGGTTCGACCCATTCGACGCGGTCGCTCTCGTCGCTGGTGCTCGGTGCGCCACCCACCAGTCGGGCGCGGAAGGCGAGCGAGAACTGCTGGCGTACTTCGCCGTCGTCGTAGGCCATGACGTGGCCAGGGTCGGTGTAGGTGCCGGTGATCGTCTCGACTTGGACGTCGTACCCGGTCTCCTCCTTGACCTCGCGTACGACGGTTTCAGCGATGGACTCGCCGATCTCGTGGC
>JAICWH010000012.1 GCA_025934895.1 Nocardioidaceae bacterium
GCCGGGTCGGCGGGATTCAGCCCTGCGGACGGGCCGGGTCGGCGGGTCGGGGGGTGAGGGTGAGGAGCGTCGCCTCCGGCCGGCAGCAGAACCGCACCGGAGCGAAGGGTGAGGTGCCCAGGCCCGCCGAGACATGCAGCCAGGAGGAGCCTGAGGCGCCGACGGGGGCGTGCGCCGGGTGTCGGTGCAGACCCTTGGCGCGTCCGGTGTCGAGGTCGCAGTTGGTGACCAGGGCCCCCCGAAACGGCAGGCACAGCTGACCGCCGTGGGTGTGACCGGCCAGCACCGTCTCGTAGCCGTCGGCCGCGAACTGGTCCAGCACCCGCAGGTACGGCGCATGCGTCACGCCCATTCGAATGTCGGCCGAGGTGTCCGCCGGGCCCGCGACGGCGGCGAGGTCGTCGTACGCCAGGTGCGGGTCGTCGACCCCGGCGAACGCGATGGTCGTGCCCTGCACGGTGAGCATGCCCCGCCGGTTGCTGAGGTCGAGCCAGCCGCGTTCGGACAGCCCGGCCCGAAGCTCGTCGGTGGGTAGCCGCGCGCTGCGCGTGTTGCGCTGCCCGGCGTCCGGCAGCAGGTAGCGGACGGGGTTGCGCACGGTCGGTGAGAAGTAGTCGTTGGACCCGAGCACGAAGACGCCCGGCACGTCCAGCAGGTCACCGAGCGCGTTCAGCACGACCGGCACGGCCCGGCGGTGCGCCAGGTTGTCACCGGTGTCGACGACCAGGTCCGGTCTCAGCGAGGCCAACCCGCGGACCCACTCCTGCTTGCGGTGCTGGGTCGGCGTGAGGTGGAGGTCGGAGACGTGCAGAATGCGCACCGGCCGGCGACCCGGCGGCAGGACCGGCACCATCACCCTGCGGAGCGTGAACCAGCGCACCTCCACCCCGGCGGCGTAGCCGAGCCCGACAGCGCCGGTCACGGCCACGAGGGCGCCGAGCCTGGCCGTCGCGGCGAGAGCGGGGCGCAGCGGCGGGTCCGGGAGCGTCGGCACGCGTCAAGGTTGCCACACCGGCTCCAGGCCCGGCTCCAGGCCCGGCTCGAGGCCCGACTGCCGGCCGGCTGTCAGAATGACCGGATGAGCCAGCTCAAGGACCGCCTGCGCACCGACCTCACGGCGTCGATGAAGGCGCGCGAGCGCCTGCGTTCCTCCACGCTGCGGATGCTGCTCACTGCGGTGACGAACGCCGAGGTGGCCGGCAAGTCCCAGCGCGAGCTTAGCGACGAGGACCTCGTGGCGGTGCTGAGCACCGAGGTCAAGCGGCGGCGCGAGGCTGCGGCGGCCTACGACAAGGCCGGCCGCGCGGACAGCGCCGCCAAGGAGCGCGCCGAGTCGGACATCATCGCCGGCTACCTGCCCGAGCAGCTCGGCGAGGACGAGCTGGTCGCGCTCGTCTCCTCGACGATCGCTTCCCTGGGGGTCGCCGACGAAGGGATGCGGGCGATGGGTCGGGTGATGGGCACCCTGCAGCCCCAGGTCCAGGGCCGGGCCGACGGATCCGCGGTCGCCGCGGAGGTGCGCCGCCAGCTGGCCTGAGCGCTACGGTCTGTGCCCGCGCGGAGGCTTCTGCTTGCCACCCTTCTGTTGGCCACCCTTCTGGTTCGCGGGCTGACGGTTGGCGGGCTTCTGCTTCGCGGGCTTGGGCTTGGCCTGCTGCGGTTTCGGTGCGACGTACGGCGTCCCGTCGGAGACGTAGATGGTGACCGTGGTGCCGCTTGGGGCCTGGGATCCCGAGCCAGGGGACAGGTAGGCCACCGTCCCCGCAGTGTTGCCACTGTCCACCGTCGGCCCGATCACCGGTGAGAACCCGGCAGTGCGCAGCGCCGCGGCGGCGGACTGGGGGCTCTGGCCGTAGAGGGACGGCACGACGACGCTCTGGCCCTTGATCGTGGTGGGGTCCGGGCGGTGGAAGGTGGCGTTCGGGAGGTACCCCTCGATGGCCTTCATCGCGTCGCCCCAGACGGGTCCCGCGGTGGTCGAGCCGTGAGCACCGACGATCGTCACCCCGCCGATGGTCTGGCCGTTCAAGGTGATGTGGTGCCCGAGCTTGTTGGCGCCCGCGATCATCGCCGAGGCGGCCAGGTTCGGGGTGTAGCCGTCGAACCAGACAGCCATGTTGTCGTTGATCGTGCCGGTCTTGCCGGCCGACTCCTGGTTGAGGGCCAGACCGGCCGAGGCGCCGAAGCCGTTGCCCGTCTGGACACCCTTGAGGATGTCGTTGATCGCGTCGGCGACGTCCGAGCGGAGCAGCTGGCGGCACTGCGGCGGGTAGTCCTCGATCGTCTTGCCGGCGCTGTTCAGCACGGCTGTCACCGGCCTCGGCTGGCAGAACCTGCCGCGCGCGGCGAAGGTCGCGTAGACCCCGGCCATCGTCAGCGGGTCGGTGTCCGTGACGCCGAGCGTGAACGGCCCGACGACGTCCCGGTCCGGGACGGTCACACCCATCTCGCGAGCCAGCTTGACGGGCTCGCAGAGACCGGTGCGCTCCTCGAGCTGCGCGTAGAAGGTGTTCACCGACTGCTGCGTGCCGGTGTAGAGGTTGAAGGTGCCGGTCCCGGTCGAGTTCTGCACGGTCCAGTTCGTGGCGCCCAGGAGGTGCCCGTGGCAGGTGCGCAGCGAGGTCGGCGGCACCGAGACCGTCTGTGGGGCGTTGATCGTGGTGGACAGCGGGATGCCCTGGCTGATCGCGGAGGCCAGCACGAACACCTTGAAGGTCGAGCCGGCCTGGAAGCCGTTCGAGTCGCCGTACGTGTGGGGCACCACGTAGTTGAGGTACGTCTCCCCCTTCTTGGAGTCGCCGCCCATCGGCCGCGACTGCGCCAGGGCCCGCACGTCACCCGTGCCCGGCTCGACCATGGCCAGGCCGCCGATGGCCTGGTCCGTGGGGTGGACGTGCCGGCTGACGGACGCGTCGGCGGCCCGCTGGAACCTCAGGTCGACCGTCGTCTTGATGGTGAGTCCGCCGTTGTAGAGCAGCCTGCGACGGTCCTCGGTGGTGCTCCCGAGGTTCTTGTCGGCCAGGAGGTACTGGATCGCGTAGTCGCAGAAGAAGGGCGCCGCCGACGACACGCAGCCGTTGCCGACCGCCCTGACATGCAGGCCGAGCCCCGACCGCTCGGCCGCCCGGGCCTCGGACTGGGAGACGACGTTGAGCTGGGCCATCCGGGTGATCACCACGTCGCGGCGCGCCTTGGCCGCCCCGGGGTGGATGGTGGGGTTGTAGCCGGTCGGGTTCTTCACCAGTCCGGCCAGCAGAGCCGCCTCGCGCAGGTCGAGCCGGGAGGCGGACTTGGAGAAGTAGTGCTGCGCCGCCGCCTCGATGCCGTAGGCGCCGTCGCCGAAGTAGGCGATGTTCAGGTAGCGCTGAAGGATCCAGTCCTTGGAGTACTTGTCCTCGAACGCGATGGCGTAGCGGAGCTCCCTGATCTTGCGCTGGTAGGTGTCCGCGACGGCCGCCAGCCTCCCGGCCCTGGTCTTCGCCTGGTTGACCAGGGTCATCTTGACCATCTGCTGGGTGATCGAGGAGCCGCCCTGGGTGGTGCCGCTGCCCGCCTGGTTGGTGACGAACGCGCGCAGGGTGCCGCGGAGGTCCAGGGCGCCGTGCTGGTAGAAGCGGTAGTCCTCGATCGCGACGATCGCCTTGCGCATCAGCGGTGAGACCTTGGACAGTGACACGTTCACGCGGTTCTGGTCGTAGAGGGTCGCGAGCACCGCGCCGTCCTTGCCCACGATGACAGTGCGCTGGGCCAGCGGAGCGGCGGACAGGTTGGTCGGCAGGGCGTCCATGCCGTCGGCGACAGAGCGGGTGGAGAGTCCGGTCACCGCCGCGAACGGCAGGGCCAGACCCGCCACCAGCAGGCCCATCACCGCCGCGACGGCCACCATCACCCCGAGGTGGGACAGCACGCTGAGGGGCCGGAGACGATCGGTTCTGCGCGGTGACATGGAGCCAGGTTACGGGACCGGATCGGCGCACCCCATCTACCGCATGAGGCCCCCCTGGGACGATCCGTCCCGTCGTACGACCCGGAACAGCTCGGAAGTGGACTAGCCCGATCGGACTATGCACGCTGTCTGGACGGGGCCGCCTGGTGGTCCATCAGCGGTCTTTTGCCCCTCCGCGGAGCGTTCGAGACCTCCTTGAGGGCCGAACGGGTGAATCGACTAGTCATTTTGGACTATGTCAAGTTCCCCCCTCTGAGTCTGTCCAACAGACGCCGAAGTCTTTACCTTATGGGTGGGGATTGACTCGAAGGCCTGCTGAGAGGTGGGCCCTTGAAGGGACTAGGCCGATGTGGAACGAAGACTGGGCCAGCAAGGCCCTGTGCAACGAGGCTCGACCGGACGAGCTCTTCGTCCGGGGAGCCGCTCAGAACCGGGCCAAGCAGATGTGCGCCGGCTGCCCGGTGCGCACCGAGTGTCTCGGTGAGGCACTCGACAACCATATCGAGTGGGGCGTCTGGGGAGGCATGACGGAGAGGGAGCGTCGTGCCCTCCTCCGGCGCCGGCCGAACGTGAGCTCGTGGCGTCGGCTCCTCGAGACGGCGATGGAGGACCACGACGCCGGGGCCGCTGCAGCGGCGGCGGCGCTGCTCGTCTCCGCCTGAGCCGCACAGGGTGGCCAGATCTGGCGGAAAGGGCCCTCAGGTGTGCTCGGACAGCAGCTCGCCGATCAGGCGTAGCCCGTCGAGGTCGTGGACGTCCGTCGAGAGTGCGGGCACCACCGCCGTGGGCACATCGGGGTGCGCCATCGAGAACCGGGCGCGCAACCGGCTCTCCCGGGCCACGATCCGGCTCCGGTCGGCGTGCAGCCGCAGCAGCCCTGCGGTGAGTCCGGCCGTCGGGCTGGGCGGCGTCTTCCCGGACTGCCGGGCTTCCGCATCCACCTCGTCGAGCCGCTCCGCCGCGGCCAGCGCCTGCTGGGCGGACAGCCGGCCCCGTGGCGTGCGGCTGGCGCGGTTCACCACCAGCCCGGCGAGCGGCATCCGCTCCTCGTTGAGACGCTCGACGAAGTAGGCCGCCTCGCGTAGAGCGTCCGGCTCGGGAGCGGCGATCACCACGAACGCCGTGCCCCGCGCCTGGAGCAGCTGGTAGGTCCGCTGTGCGCGCTGCCGGAACCCCCCGAACAACGTGTCCAGGGCCGCCACGAACGTCTGCACGTCGCGCAGCATCGAGGCACCGAGGACCTTGGTCAGCGCTCCGGTGATCAGGCCCAGACCGGCCGTCATCAGCCGGGCCGGACCCTTGGCGGGCGTGAGCAGCAACCGGATGAAGCGGCCGTCCAGGAAGCTGGAGAGCCGTTCGGGGGAGTCCAGGAAGTCCAGGGCCGAGCGCGAGGGCGGGGTGTCCACCACGATCAGGTCCCAGCGGCCCGTCGACCGTGCGGTGGCGTGCAGCTGGCCGAGCTTCTCCATCGCCATGTACTCCTGGGTGCCGGCGAACGAGCTCGAGAGAGCGACGTAGAAGGGGTTGGAAAGGATCTGCGCGGCCTTCTCGGGGCTGGCCTGGCTCTCCACCACGTCGTCGAAGGTGCGCTTCATGTCCAGCATCATCGCGTCCAGGGACCCGCCGTCGCTGGCCATGCCCGGCACCGGGCGGGGGACGTTGTCGAGCTTCTCGATGCCCATCGACTGGGCCAGCCGCCGGGCCGGGTCGATGGTGAGTACGACGACCTTGCGGCCCTGCTCGGCGGCCCGCAGCGCCAAGGCGGCCGACGTGGTGGTCTTGCCGACCCCGCCGGACCCGCAGCAGACGATGATGTTGGTGGAACGGTCGGCCAGCAGCGCGTCCACGTGCAGGGCGGGGGCGCCGTCGACGCCGGCGACCAGCGGTCCGACGCGGCTCTTGGCTCGGGCGTTCACCGGCAGGGTCCCGGCAGTCCGGTCGCACTCACGCCATCCCCTGCCCACGGAGCTCGCCGGCAAGCTCGTAGAGCCCACCCAGGTCGATGCCGTCCGGCAGCCGAGGCAGCTCGTAGGTGGGCGCGCCGAGGGACTGGATCCGCCGGCGCTGCTCGTCCTCGAGCTCTCGGCGCTCGGCGTGCTCGCGGGCCTCCTCGAGGAGCCCCTCGACCAGCGGCCTGCTCGTGCTCACCCCGACCATCTCCAGGTCCGCCTTCAGCGCGTCCCCCTCCAGCTGTCCGGACAGCGCCTGGTCCCGCTCCTCCTCGTCCAGCTCTGCGCGGTGGGCGAGGTTCACCACCACGCCGCCGACCGGCAGGTCGTCCCGGCGGAGCTCCTCGATGCCGTCGGCGGTCTCCTGGACCGGCATGTCCTCGAGGACCGTGACCAGGTGCACCCGGGTGAGGCTGGAGTGCAGCAGGGCCATCACGTTGTCGGCCTGCGAGCGGATGGGTCCCACTCTCGCCAGCCCGGCCAGCTCGCCGTTCACGTTGAGGAACTGGGCGATCCGTCCGGTCGGAGGCGCGTCGAGCACCACGGCGTCGTACCGGCGGGCGTTCTTGGTCCGCCTGTTGCGGTGCACCGCCTCGTAGACCTTGCCGGTGAGCAGCACGTCGCGGACCCCGGGAGCGATGGTGGTGGCGAAGTCGACGACGCCGAACCGGTCGAGCGCCTTGCCGGCGCGGCCCAGGCGGTAGTACATCGAGAGGTACTCCAGCAGGGCCGCCTCCGTGTCGATGGCCAGCGCGAAGAGGTCGCCTCCGTCGTCCGGGCCGGCGACGATGCGGCGCTCCTCGTAGGGCAGCGGCGGTACGTCGAAGAGCTGGGCGATCCCCTGGCGACCCTCGACCTCACACAGCAGCACCTGCTTGCCCCGGGAGGCGAGTGCGAGCGCCAGGGCGGCCGAGATCGTGGACTTGCCGGTGCCGCCCTTGCCGGTCACGACGTGCAGGCGCACGCCCTGCCAGTCGGTCCCGGCCGAGTCGGTCCCGGCCGAGTCGGTCCCGGCCGAGTCGGTCCCGGCGGGGGAGGTTCTCTTCACCACGCCTGGGACCCTAGCCGGTGACCGGCGACGACCCGGCCGGACGCCCTGGCTAGGGTGTCCGCGGTGGGCTGGCGCGGCCCACGGTGAGGGAGGTCGAGGCAGTGGACAAGGTGGTTGGGTCGGCCGAGGAGGCGGTGGCCGACATCGCGAGCGGGTCGACGATCGCGGTCGGGGGCTTCGGGCTGTGCGGGATCCCGACGGTGCTGATCGACGCGTTGCTGGAGCAGGGCGCCGAGGACCTGCAGGCGGTGTCAAACAACTGCGGCGTGGACGAGTTCGGGCTCGGGCGGCTGCTGTTCGCGCACCGGATCCGCCGGGTGATCGCGTCGTACGTCGGGGAGAACAAGGAGTTCGCGCGGCAGTACCTCCACGGCGAGCTGGAGCTGGAGCTGACCCCGCAGGGGACGTTGGCGGAGCGGTTGCGCGCCGGTGGGACCGGGATCCCGGCGTTCTTCACGGCGACCGGGGTCGGCACCCAGGTCGCCGAGGGCGGCCTGCCCTGGAAGTACGACACCGAGGGCAACGTGATCGTCGCGTCGCCGGCCAAGGAGGTGCGGCGGTTCGAGACCGCGGAGGGTGAGAAGGAGTTCGTCCTCGAGGAGTCGATCGTCGCCGACTACGGCCTGGTGCGGGCCTGGAAGGGCGACCGGCACGGCAACCTGGTGTTCCGGCAGTCCGCGCGCAACTTCAACCCGCTCGCGGCGATGTCTGGCCGCACCACGATCGCCGAGGTGGAGCACCTCGTCGAGCCGGGGGAGATCGACCCCGACGACGTGCACACGCCGGGTGTCTTCGTGCAGCGGGTCGTACCGCTCACCGAGGAGCAGGTCACTGCCAAGCAGATCGAGAAGAGAACCACCCGGCCACGTCCGGAAGGAGTGTCGTCGTGAGCTGGTCACGTGAGGAGATGGCCGCGCGGGCGGCCTCGGAGCTGGAGGACGGCTCCTACGTCAACCTCGGGATCGGGCTCCCCACGATGGTGCCGAACTACGTCGACGAGGGCGTGGAGCTGGTGCTGCAGTCCGAGAACGGCATCCTCGGTGTCGGGGCGTACCCCTTCGAGGGCGAGGAGGACCCCGACCTGATCAACGCGGGCAAGGAGACGGTGACCCTGCGCAACGGCGCCTCGTTCTTCGACTCCGCGCTGTCGTTCGGGATGATCCGGGGCGGCAAGATCGACGCCGCGATCCTGGGCGCCATGCAGGTCTCCAAGGCCGGTGACATCGCGAACTGGATGATCCCCGGCAAGATGGTCAAGGGCATGGGCGGTGCGATGGACCTGGTGCACGGCGCGAAGCGGGTGATCGTGCTGATGGAGCACGTCGCCAAGGACGGGTCCTACAAGATCGTCAAGGACTGCTCGCTCCCCTACACCGGCAAGGGCGTCGTGCAGAGGATCATCACCGACCTGTGCGTCATCGACGTCGACCCTCGCGACCCCGTCACCGGCCAGGGCGGTGGCCTCCGGCTCATCGAGCTGGCCCCCGGTGTCACCGAGGACGAGGTCCGCGAGAAGACCGAGCCGGTGCTTGGCTGACCGTCTCCCCGGCTGCTGATTACCAGGGGATGCAGGACGTTTGGCGCTCCCGATGGGCCATGACCCGTGGGGAGCGCCAGTTGTCCATGGGGAGCAGCGCGGGTGACGGCGTCGGACTCCCCGGCGGACGGCGTCGGGGGCCGGCGGACGGCGTAGGGCGGCCCGGCGGACGGCGTAGGTGGCGGGCACGACGGACGTCGTACGGTGCACGGGCGACGGCGTACGACGTGCGGGACGGCGTACGGGCGGAGAACGACTCAGGCGGCCAAGCGCAGCATGCGGCTGATGCGGGCGGAGGTCTCGGCCGGACGGGAGAGATCCGCCCACACGATGCGGATCATCCGCCAGCCGAGGAGCTCGCAGATGGCGTCCTCGCGGCGCTTCTCGCGGAAGACTGCGTCACCGGGCAGCTCGCCGGGGCGGAGGTAGCGTCCGTACTTCACCTGACCGTCGAACTCACCGAGCAGCCGGTGCCCCGGCCAGGCGAAGTCCGTGATGCCGAGCAGCCGTCCGGACCTGTCGCGCACCTCGAACTGCAGGACGGGAGCGGGCAGGTGGTGTGCGTAGCAGAGGTAGCGGGTTCGCGACTCACCGACCGATTGCGCTCCGGCATCAGCCATCCGGACAAGAAGCTGTACGCCCTGCATCTGCGGCCAGCTGCCGTGGAGCCGGAACGTCGCGTCCATCTCGGCGCGGTCGGTCAGAGCGAGTTGGAGGGCCGAATCCAGGATCCCGAGGCCTGCATCGGGCGGAAGCAGGGACGCTGCCTCGATCGCGGCGCGGGCGGGGTGGGTGACCAGGACCCCGTTCACGGTGCGCAGGTCGGCGGGAAGGGTGAAGCCCTCGTGGTGCACGACGCCGGACTCCGTGCGACCCGCGCCGCCGTCGAGCCGGGTCACATGGACCAGCGACAGGTCGGCACCCCAGACGCGGAGGCCGTGCGCCAGGGCTGCCGACGTGTGGCTCAGCGCCACCACTCGGTCGAGCTTCTCCGCGACCGCCTGGGCAAGGATGCGATGCCGCTCCTGCTCGTCGGCGTTCCAGAGGTCGCTGAACGTGAACGTGCCGGGCCGCAGGCGCACCCAGGCGCGCGCCCGGACAGAGCGCCTGATCACGCGGTCGTCGTGGCCCGCAGCGAGCACATCAGGCCTGGTGAAGAATCCCTGGGTCTCGGCCAGCACGCGCAACGGGTCCATGCGTCCAGGGTGATCCCGCCGCTGTGGCGTGTGCAGGCCCCAGCCTTCGAGCTGTGTGCTCGGCGGGGTCCGTCGCGCCTGTGGAGGTTACCTGGCCTGTCCTGGATGGGGACGGTAAGACCGTGGCCCGGCTCACCCGTGCGGGACGGGGCGACGTATGGGTGGCTCGAGCGTTGCGGGCCGGGTCGGCGTACTCCCCATGGACAGCTGGCACTCCCCACGGGTCGTGGCGCATGGGGAGCGCCAAACGACCTGCATCCCCTGGTAATCGGCGAGACCCCAGGGAGGTCAGAGGTCGGGGTGCTTGGTGGCCAATCGGTAGAACCCCGAGTGGAAGACGAGCGGCTCCCCGCCGGGGGCCTGGTAGGACTCGATCTCGCCCAGGAACACCACGTGGTCCCCGGCGTCGACGCGGCCGTTCTCGAGGAGTCGGCGGCACACGAAGTGAGCGACCGTGCCCTCCAGCAGCGGCAGGTCGGCGGGCCGCAGGCGGACCCCGTCGAACTTGTCGGCCCCGGAGGTGGCGAACTGGCGGGAGAGGTGGTGCTGGTCGGAGGCCAGCACGTTGACGGCGAACCGGTCGGAGGCCTCGAAGGCGGTCAGGGACGGCGAGGACTTCGCGGCAGCCCAGAGCACGAGCGGCGGGTTGATGGACACGGAGGTGAAGGAGTTCGCGGTCATCCCGAACGGTGCGCCGTCCGCGTCGACGGTGGTGACGACGGTGACACCGGTCGCGTACTGCCCGAGCGCCCGCCTCAGGTCGCGGGTGTCGAACCGCGACTCCTCGTCGAGCCGTTGCGCAACCAGGAACGCGTCCGCCTCGGCCGGGTCGAACCACCACGGTGCGAACAGCCGGGCGTCGTCGAACCCGGCGACGAGGCGTCCGGCGAGCGCGGGGTGGCGGGTGGCGGCGTCCAGGATGGCTCGCTGGTGCGGGCGCGCCGGCTGCAGCCAGGAGTTCGTCCACTCGGTCGCCCACTGCGCCCAGCCGCGCCAGAAGTTGTCGAAGGTGCGCTGCATCCAGTCGGCGTCCAGGTCGCCGTCGTGGGCGGTGATCGCCTCGAGGTAGAACGACGCCGACTTGATCGCGTTGTTGGCGCCCTGGCTGGTCAGCGGGTCGTTGAGCACCACCACGTCGGCCATCCCGAGCACGGCCGCGCCGGAGGGCAGCAGCCCAGCAGCCCGGCGTACGACGGGCAGGATCCGACCGCGCAGCACCGACCCGTCATCGACAAGTCGTGCCTGCCGGATGCGCGTCGCCTCCGCCGGGAAGTGCTGGGCCAGCAGGTCGCGCAGCCGGTGCAGGTGCTCGGCCGGGGTCCTCACGTCGTCCCACGCGTCCAGCGGCCCACCGGGGACCCCCTCGACGACGAAGACGTCGCACGGTCCGTCGACGGTGAGCGCCGGGCACGTGAAGCACTCACCGACGCCCTCGACGCAGTGGTAGCGCAGCGTCGGACCGGCCGGGTCGGGGAGCACATCATGCAGATAGGTCAGAGCAGCCACCCGTTGCGGCCGGGAGTAGGGGCTGCGCGCCTCGTCGACCGCGAACAGCGACGCGAGTCCGCCCCGGCCGGTGCACACCACCACGAGGTCGTGCTCGGCGGCGAGCTCCTCCAGGTCCTCGACCGTGGCCAGCCCGAAGATCACCTTGGCGCCCCGGCGCTCGATCTCGTCGATGAGCAGCGGCAACCGCACCCGCTGGTCGAGGGACCGGGCAGGGGTGGCCAGCTCGGCGGTGAGCTCCGCGGCCGACCCGTTCGGGCGCTTGGTGGCGTAGGACATCCGGGTGATCGGCGGTGACGCGGGGAGCAGATCGGTCAGGCCCAGAGCGGCCTCCGCCTCCAGGGCGGACTCGAAGGTGACCTGGCTGGACATCACCGACCCGCTGCGGATCTCCTGCGGCGTGCGGTCCGAGACGAGGGTGACCTGCTGGCCCGCGTGCAGCAGGCCGGTCGCGAGCGCCGTGCCGGCCGGTCCGGCGCCCACGATTGCGATCCTGCGGGCCGACGTCATGCCGGCAAGCCTCTCACCCGGGTGCGACAGCGCCACCAGCCTGACGGGCGGCAGGTCGACGACGCTCACCGCGGACCGCCCGGCGGACCTCCGGCCAGGCATCGGACAGCGGGTCGATGACCGCGAAGTGGTCGGCGCCGGCGAGCTCGCGGTAGTCGAGCCAGTCGAACCGGGCCTGCAGTCCCCGGCTGCTCTGCACGGGCACGGACTCGTCCGCGTCGCCGTGCACCACGAGGACGTCGCAGGAGGGCCTCACCCGCATCCGGGTGGCCGGGTCGGCGGCGTCGTACACCTCGGGGACCTGCTCGGGCGTGCCCCCCAGGAGGTCGACGGTCGCACCGGATCCCATGCCCCACTCGGCTGCCTTGCGCAGGTTGGCGACCGGGGCCAGCGCGACCACTCTCTCGAGCAGGCGGCCGGGCTGGTTCGCCAGCCAGAGCACCAGATGACCGCCCGCCGAGTGACCGACCAGTGTCGTGGTGGCGGTCGGGACCCCGATGCCTGCCAGGAGGTCGGGTGTCGCGGCGAGCGCCGCCTCCACGTCGTCGGCCGTGGTGGGCCAGCCACCGGCGCCGCCGACGCGACGGTACTCCGGGAGGGCCACGACGTACCCCGCATCCGCCAGCGCGTTCGCGAGCGGCCGTGCGTGTCGCCGGTCGTACTCCTGGCGCCAGAAACCGCCGTGCACGAAGAACACCAGGGGCCGCGGCCTGGTCGGACCCGCTGGCACGTGTACGTCGACCAGGCCGTCGTCGTGGCCGGCGTAGCGAAGGACCGCGTCGGGTGGCTCCGCACTGCGGGTCATCACGTCCTCGGCCTCCATGTGGCCCACGCTAGCCACCCTCCGGGTCGCCCCCTAGGCTCGCGGGATGACGAGATGGGAATACATGACCGCGCCGGTCCTGGTGCATGCCACCAAGCAGATCCTCGACAACTTCGGGGAGGACGGCTGGGAGCTCGTGCAGATGGTGCCGGGGATGAACCCCGAGAACCTGGTCGCCTACTTCAAGCGGGCCCGGCAGTGAGCACCCCCGAGGAGCGGCTGGCCGAGCTCGGCCTCGCGGTGCCGGAGGTAGCCACGCCGGTCGCGGCCTACGTGCCCGCGGTGCGCAGCGGCGACCACGTCTTCACCTCCGGCCAGCTGCCGATGCGCGCGGGGCAGCTGGTCACCACGGGCAAGGTCGGAGGTGGTGTCACGCCCGAGGACGCCACGGACTGCGCTCGCCAGTGCGCCCTGAACGCGCTCGCCGCGGTGCGCGCCCTGGTCGGCGACCTGTCTGCGGTCAAGCGGGTGGTGAAGGTCGTCGTGTATGTCGCCTCGGCACCGGGCTTCACGGGGCAGCCGGCGGTCGCCAACGGTGCCTCCGAGCTGTTCGGTGACGTGTTCGGTGAGCTCGGGCAGCACGCCCGCAGCGCGGTCGGGGTCGCCGTGCTGCCGCTCGACGCGCCCGTCGAGGTCGAGCTGGTCGTCGAGGTCTGAGGTCGATGGACCCGACCCGACGGCTGCCCGACCACCTGGCCGCGCACGCCGTGTCGTTCGCCGAGGAGGGCGGTCGGCCCGTGGAGCCGCGGCCGGCGTCGACGGTGGTCCTGCTGCGGGCCGGCGACGGACGTCCCGGCGGCCTCGAGGTCTACCTGCTGCGCAGGCACGTGGACATGGCCTTCGCCGCAGGCATGTGCGTGTTCCCGGGCGGGGGCGTGGACAAGCGCGACTTCGACGCCGACATCGGGTGGGACGGACCGACGCCCGCCGAATGGGCCCAGCTGTTGAGGACCGACGAGGCCTTCGCGCGTGCCCTGGTGTGCGCCGCCGTGCGGGAGACGTTCGAGGAGTCCGGAGTGCTGCTCGCCGGACCGACCGCGAGCACCGTCGTCGCCGACACCACCGCCGAGGACTGGGAGGTCGACCGTCGGCGCCTGGAGGCACGCGAGGTGTCGTTCACCGAGTTCCTCGAGCGCCGTGGCCTCAGGCTGCGGACCGACCTGCTGCGTCTGTGGGGGTCCTGGGTGACCCCCGTCTTCGAGCCGCGGCGGTTCAACGCGCGCTTCTTCGTCGCCGAGCTGCCGTCCGGCCAGGTCACCCGGGATGTCTCGACGGAGTCCGACCAGGTGGTGTGGCTTGCGGTGCGGGACGCGATCCGGGCGGTCGACGACCACCGGATGCTGATGCTGCCTCCGACGTACTGCACCTGCCTGGAGATCTACGACTTCGTGCACCCCGGCGACGTGCTCGCCGCCGCGGAGACCCGCGAGCTCACGGTCATCGAGCCGGAGGCACAGGTCGGCGAGGACGGCGCCTACCTCTCGATCCCCGAGCGGCTGGTGCAGCTCGGGGCGGATGTCGCCGACAGGATGCGTGCATGAGCTGGGCCGGCGGCGGCTTCGGTGAGCGGGCGCGGTGCGTGCTGGCCCCCAACGCCAACGTGATGACCCTGGACGGCACCAACACCTGGGTGCTCCGCGAGCCCGGCTCGTCGCGCTCGGTCGTCGTCGACCCGGGGCCCGAGACGGCCTCGCACCTCGACGCCGTGGCCGAGGTCGCGGGCGACGTACGCCTGGTGCTGCTGACGCACGGCCACCTGGACCACTCGGAGGCGGCGCGGTCGTTCGCGGAGCGGATGCGCTGCGGCGTCCGCGCGCTGGACGCCCGGCACCGGCTGGGCGACGAGGGGCTCGGGGACGGCGACGTCGTCGAGGTCGACGGCCTGGAGATCCGCGTGGTCGGCACGCCGGGGCACACCTCCGACTCGCTCTCGTTCGTGCTGCCCGCCGAGCGCGCGGTGCTCACCGGGGACACGGTGCTGGGCCGGGGTACGACGGTCGTCGCCCACCCCGACGGCCGGCTCGGCGCCTACCTCGACTCGCTGCACCGACTGCGCGCCCTCGCGGAGGCCGAGGAGGTGACGGTCGTGTGGCCCGGTCACGGCCCCGTCCTCGACGACGCGCTGGGAACCCTGGAGTTCTACCTCGCCCACCGCAAGCAGCGGCTGGACCAGGTCCGCGAGGCGCTCGGAGGGTTCGGGGACCAGCCGGTGGACGAACTGCCCCGCAAGGTGGTCGAAGCTGTCTACGCAGACGTCGACCCGGTGCTCTGGGGTGCCGCGGAGCTCAGTGTCCGGGCGCAGATCGACTATCTGCGGGGGTGACTGTTTACCAGGGGATGCAGGACGTTTGCCGAATCGGCCGCTCTCTCCATGGAAAACTGGCACGCCCCACGGGTCATGGCCCCTGGGGAGCGCCAAACGTCCGACATCCCCTGGTAAACGGCGCGCGGCGTACGGCGTGCGGCGCGGGCCGAACCGCTCAGCGGGCCCGGCGGGACATCCGCTCGACGTCCAGGATCACGACCGAGCGGGGCTCCAGGCGCAGCCAGCCCCGGGAGGCGAAGTCGGCGAGGGCCTTGTTGACGGTCTCGCGGGAGGCACCGACGAGCTGCGCGAGCTCCTCCTGGGTGAGGTCGTGGTGCACGTGCACCCCGTCGTCGGCGGTCCTCCCGAACCGGTCCGCGAGGTCGAGCAGTGCCTTGGCCACCCGGCCCGGTACGTCGGAGAACACCAGGTCGGCGACCACGTCGTTGGCGCGGCGCAGCCGGCCGGCGAGCTGGGTGAGCAGGCCGCGGGCCACGGCCGGGCGGCCCTCGAGCCAGCGCAGCAGGTCCTCGTGGGAGAGCGAAGAGAAGGTCGTGTCGGTGACCGCGGTCACGGTGGCGGAGCGGGGCCCGGGGTCGAACAGCGACAGCTCGCCGAACATCTGCCCGGGACCGAGGATCGCCAGTAGGTTCTCGCGGCCGTCCGCGGAGGTCCGTCCCAGCTTCACCTTGCCCTCGGTGACGATGTAGAGCTTGTCACCCGCGTCGCCCTCGTGGAACAGCACGTCCCCGCGCCTGAGCCGGTTGTCGGTCATCGACGAGCGCAGGGCGGTGGCCGCCTCGTCGTCGAGGGCGCTGAACAGCGGGGCCTGGCGCAGCACGTCGTTGTCCACGAGTGCTCCTCTCCGAAGTAGCGGGACGGATGCCGGGCAGCCGCCCGAGGGTGCAACACACTCCCAGTCTGTCGTACTACCCCGCGCCCGCGACAAGCACACCCGTGGGGACCCCGGTTTAGGGTGGGCGGCGTGACCGACACCTCGCTGGTCCGACGTGCCCGCAAGATCGACCGGATGCTGGCCGGGACCTACCCCGACGCGCGCAGCGAGCTGGACTTCGAGAACCCCTTCCAGCTTCTCGTGGTGACGGTGTTGTCGGCCCAGACCACCGACCGGCGGGTGAACGCGGTCAGCCCTACCCTGTTCGCGGCCTATCCCGACGCGCACGCGATGGCGGGGGCCGACCGCGAGCGGCTCGAGCAGATCATCGCGAGCACCGGTTTCTTCCGGGCCAAGGCGGAGTCGCTGCTCAAGCTGTCCCAGGCGCTCGTCGAGCGGCACGACGGCGAGGTGCCGCCCCGCCTGGAGGATTTGGTCGAGCTGCCCGGTGTCGGCCGGAAGACGGCGAACGTGGTGCTGGGCAACGCGTTCGGCATCCCGGGGATCACGGTCGACACCCACGTCGGCCGGCTCGCGCGACGGCTCGGGTGGACCCAGCAGACCGACGCGGTCAAGGCCGAGCACGAGATCGGCGCGCTGTTCCCCAAGCGGGACTGGACGATGGTGTCGCACCATCTGATCTGGCACGGTCGCCGGATCTGCCACGCCCGCACCCCCGCCTGCGGGGCCTGCACGATCGCCCGATGGTGCCCCTCGTACGGCGAGGGTCCGACCGACCCCGCCGTCGCCGCCAGGCTGGTGAAGACCGAAGGCCGGGCGTGAGACGAGCCCTCGCCGGTCTCGCCACCGTCGCGGCCACGCTGCTGCTGGCGGCCTGCCTGACGACCACGTCCACCTCGGGGTCCAGGACCGCAGGCGGCGCGAGCCAGGTCTCCGAGGGCCGCGTGGACGTGGACACCCCGGCGCTGCGGGAGCTGAAGGCGAGCGCGCGCATCGCGGCCTGCTCCCCGGGCACCTCGACCAACCGGCTGCCGGAGGTGACGCTGCCGTGCCTGGGCGGCGGGCCGGCGGTCGACCTGGCCCGGCTCCGCGGCCCGATGGTCATCAACCTGTTCGCGGACTGGTGCACGCCCTGTCGCGGCGAGCTGCCGTACTTCCAGCGGCTGCACGAGGACGGGAGGGATGTCGTCGGCGTCCTCGGCGTCGACTATCTCGACCCCGACCCCGGACCCGCACTCGAGCTGGCCCGGTCGGCCGGCGTCACCTACCCGTTGCTCGCCGACCCCGGCGGGGCTCTGCGCACCCCGCTGCGGATCCGGGGACTACCGGGGGTGGTCCTGCTGCGCAGGAACGGCACCGTCGCCACCGTGCAGTTCCGGGTGTTCCGGTCCTACGCGGAGCTGAGAGCGCTCGTGCAGCAACGGCTCGGCGTCACGCTCGGCGCCTGAGCGGTGCGCACGGGTCGGTAGGCTCGCTTCGTGTCCGACCAGCCCCCGCCCGCGCAGCTGCCTGCCTGGGTCGAGCCGGTACGACGGGCAGCGGCCGAGATCACCGCCGCGGACCTCACCCAGTTCGTGCCGCCCGAGGGCGCGCAGACCCGCCGGGGCGCCGTACTCCTGCTGTTCGGGGAGGGCCTCGAGGGGCGGCCCGACCTGCTGCTCACCGAGCGCGCCCACGACATGCGCTCACATCCCGGTCAGGTGTCATTCCCCGGAGGGTCCGTCGACGCGGACGACGAGGGGCCGGTGCACACGGCGCTGCGGGAGGCACAGGAGGAGATCGGTCTGGAACCCGACGGCGTCGAGGTGTTCGCGACGCTGCCGGAGCTCTGGCTGCCACCGAGCAACTTCGCCGTCACCCCGGTGCTGGGCTGGTGGCGCACGGAGGGCCCGGTGCACGTGGTGGACCCGGCCGAGGTGCACGCGCTCTACCGCGTGCCGATCGCCGAGCTGCTGGACCCCGCGCACCGTGTCTCGGTACGGCACCCCTCGGGATGGGTGGGGCCGGCGTTCCTGATCGGCGACCAGAAGGACCTGGTGCTGTGGGGCTTCACGGCGGGGATCATCGCCCGGCTCTTCGACTTCCTCGGGTGGACGCGCCCCTGGGACACCGGCGTGCTGCATGACCTGCCCGGTCACATGCTGACCGCGAGCCGTGAGGTCCGCCCGGCCGACCCGGTCGCCCGTCCCGGGCAGACGTGAACGCGCTCGACTGGCTGCTCGTCGTCCTGGTCTGCGCCTACGCCGTCTCCGGCTACTGGCAGGGTTTCGTGGCCGGCGCCTTCGCAACCGTGGGACTGCTCGGCGGCGGCGTCCTCGGGGTGTGGCTCGCGCCTCGTCTGCTCGGCGACGCGGCGCCCGCCGTGTGGGTCTCGCTGGCTGCGCTGCTCGTGGTCCTGGTGTGCGCGTCATTCGGCCAGGCCCTCCTGCAGTTCACCGGCTCGCGGATCCGCGCGCACATCCGATGGCAGCCGGTGCGCGCCCTCGACGCCGTCGGCGGGGCCGCGCTCAGCATGGCCGCGGTGCTGGTCGTCGCGTGGGCGCTCGGGGTCGCCGTCAGCGGTGCGAGGCTGCCCTGGGCGAGCTCCCAGGTGCGCACCTCGCGGATCCTCGACAGCGTCGACAAGGTGATGCCGCCGCGCGCCGTCGAGGCTCTCAACGAGTTCAACGACGTGGTGGGGTCGAGCTTCTTCCCGCGCTACCTCGAGCCGTTCGCCCGGGAGCGGATCACGGGCGTGACCCGACCACCGGCCCGCATCGCCCGCGACCCCGACGTCGTGCGAGCCGAGGGCAGCGTCTTCAAGATCCGCGGGGAGAACACCTGCGGCCGTGGGGTGGAGGGCAGCGGCTTTCTCTACGCGCCGGACCGGGTGATGACCAACGCCCACGTCGTTGCCGGGATGAGCTCGCCGGACGTCGTCACCGGGCAGCGGAAGGTCCGGGCGAAGGTCGTGTACTACAACCCGGAGATCGACATCGCGGTCCTCGCCGTCAAGGGCCTCCCGGCGCCCGGGCTCCGGTTCGACCAGACCGGCCGGGCCCGCGAGGGTGCTGCCGTGCTCGGCTATCCGCAGGACGGCCCGTTCGACGTCCAGGCGGCCCGGATCCGCGCCAAGCAACGGCTCCGCAGCCCCGACATCTACGGCACCGGGACCGTCGTCCGCGAGGTCTTCTCGCTGCGGTCGCACGTGCGTCCGGGCAACTCGGGGGGACCGCTGGTGTCCTCCACGGGCTCCGTGCTCGGGGTGGTCTTCGCCGCGTCGGTGACCGACGGCGACACGGGCTACGCGCTCACCGCCCGACAGGTGGCGCCGGCAGCCGCGGGGGGTCTCACCGGCCGGGCCGAGGTCGGCACCGGGGACTGCGCCTAGCCGCGAGCCGCACCTGCACCCCCGTCGAGCCAGTCGAGCAGCAGACCGGTGAACGCCTCCGGGTCCTCCTCGGGCGGGTAGTGGCCCACCCCGGGCATCGCGTGCTCGGTCAGCTCGCCCCGCACGTGCCGACCCGACGCGGTGGCCCAGCCGACCGGGACGACGCGGTCATCGACCCCTGCGACGCAGCACACCGGCTGCTCCAACCAAACGCGCAGGGCGGAGCCGAACCGTCGGCCGTCGGCCCGCAGCCGGGAGCGGACCAGCCAGCGGTGGTACTCCAGCGCGCAGTGCGATGCCGGCCAGAGGCTGATGGCACGCTGGTACGTCGCAACCGCGGCCTCGTCGGGGAAGGCCGAGCCGGGGGCGCTCCAGGATCTCAGGTGCCTCGCCAGGAGGCCGGAGGAGGCGTTCGCCAGCCGCCGCTCCGGCAACATCGGGACCTGCATGGCGAGCAGGTGACGCAGGGCCACGGACCCCCGACGGCCCCGTGCGGCCCGCAGCAGCGCGAGCGGGTGCGGAGCGGACACCGCGCACAGGGCCGAGACCTCGCGAGGGTGCAGCGCGGCGGCGGCCCAGCCGACGTACCCTCCCCAGCCGTGGCCGACCACGACCGCATCTCGGGCGCCGAGGGCCTTGATCACACCGGACACGTCCTGCGCCAGGGTCATCGGGTCGTAGCCGTTGGGCGTCTTGTCCGAGCCCCCGTAGCCACGCAGGTCCATCGCCAGCGCGCGGTAGCCGGCGGCGGCCAGGTGCGGGAGGTGGTGCCGCCAGGCCCACCACAGCTCGGGGAAGCCGTGCAGCAGCAGCACCGGCGGGCCCGCCGCCGGCCCCGACTCGGCGACATGGAACCGGGCCCCGTTCGCAGCGACGTAGCGGTGCGACCAGGGGCCCGGGATCTCGACGAGGTCCGCCGAGCCGGCTCCCGTGCGGGAGTCAGCCACGCTTGCGGATGTTCTTCATCTCCTGTGCCTGGTGGATGGCCCGCTCGGGCGCGCGGACCTGCTTGACCTTGCGGAGGCCGACGAGTGCGAACAGACCGGCGATCAGGAGGTAGAGCACGAAGACGATGAGGAAGCAGAACGCGAGGTGCAGGCCGGTCATGTGGATGAAGTAGGCGATCGCCACCGAGAGCATGATGATCGCGAGCACACCGATGAACGCGGCCACGGCGAACAGCGCGATGCCGACACCACCGGCCTTGACGCTGACCTTCAGCTCGGACTTGGCGAGCGCGATCTCCGAGCGCACCAGGGTCGAGACGTCCCGGCTGGCGTCTGCGACCAGCTTGCCGATCGTCGGCTCGTCCTTGCTGGGAAGGTCGGGGCGATCGGCGGGCTTCGGGACATATGCGTGGCTCATGGGGCCTCCTTAGTCGCCCAGAGACTACCGGTGCCTCGGGACCACGGTGGCGACCCCCGCCGCGACGTCCGCCGCGACACTCAGTCGTCGCCGGCCGAGGAGTCCTCCTTGAGGTTGTCGGAGATCAGGTTCATGACGGTCGAGTCGGCGAGCGTCGTGACGTCCCCCACCTCACGGTGCTCGGCGACGTCCTTGAGCAACCGGCGCATGATCTTCCCCGAGCGGGTCTTGGGCAGCTCCGGGACGACCATGATCTGCCGTGGCCGCGCGATCTTGCCGATCTCCTTGGCCACATGGGCTCGCAGCTCCTCGACGATGTCCTTGCCGCCGTCGCCCGCGGAGTCGCGCAGGATCACGAAGGCGCACACCGCCTGGCCGGTGTCCTCGTCCTTGGCGCCCACCACCGCTGCCTCCGCGACCTTGGGGTGGGACACCAGGGCGGACTCGATCTCGGTGGTGGACAGCCGGTGGCCGGACACGTTCATCACGTCGTCGACGCGGCCGAGCAGCCAGATGTCGCCGTCCTCGTCCAGCTTGGCGCCGTCACCGGCGAAGTACATGTTCTCGAAGCGCGACCAGTACGTGTCCTTGAACCGCTCGTCGTCGCCGTAGATGGTGCGCAGCATCGCCGGCCACGGCTCGGTGAGCACCAGGTAGCCGCCCTCGCCGTTGCCGACCGGCGTGCCGACGTCGTCGACCACCTTGGCGGAGATGCCCGGCAGCGCCTTCATCGCCGAGCCGGGCTTCCCCGAGGTGACACCGGGCAGCGGGCTGACCATGATCTGGCCGGTCTCGGTCTGCCACCAGGTGTCCACGATCGGGCATCTGCTGCCACCGATGACCTCGCGGTACCACATGTAGGCCTCGGGGTTGATCGACTCACCGACCGAGCCCAGCAGCCGCAGCGACGACAGGTCGGCCTTCTCCGGAAACTCCTTGCCCCACTTCATGAACGTCCGGATCGCGGTCGGGGCGCAGTAGAGGATGGTCACCTTGTACTTCTCGATGAGCTCCCACCAGATGCCCTTGTGCGGGGTGTCCGGGGTGCCCTCGAACATCACCGACGTGGCGCCGTTGGCGAGCGGCCCGTAGACGATGTAGGAGTGCCCGGTCACCCAGCCGATGTCGGCCGCGGTCCAGAACACGTCGTCGTCCTTGAGGTCGAAGACCGCCCAGTGGGTGTAGGACGTGCCGACCAGGTATCCGCCAGTGGTGTGCAGGATCCCCTTGGGCTTGCCGGTGGTGCCCGAGGTGTACATGACGTAGAGCGGGTGCTCGGCGTCGAACGCCTGGGGGGCGTGCTCGGTGCTCTGCTTGCCGACCATGTCCTCCCACCAGACGTCGCGGCCCTCCGTCCAGCCGACGTCCTGCCCGGTGCGCTTGACCACGAGAACGCTGCGTACGCCGGGGCAGTGCTCGAGCGCCTCGTCGACCGCGGGCTTGAGCCCGGCTGCCGAGCCCCGCCGGTAGCCGCCGTCGGCGGTGATCACCACGCGCGCGTCGCAGTCCTGGATCCGGTCCACGAGCGCCTGGGAGGAGAAGCCCCCGAACACCACGATGTGGGGAGCGCCGATCCGGGCGCAGGCCAGCATCGCCACCACCGTCTCGGGGATCATCGGCATGTAGATGGCCACCCGGTCGCCGGCCTCGACCCCGAGCTCGGTCAGGGCGTTCGCCGCCTGGCACACCTCGTCCTTGAGGGCGGCGTAGGTGACGTCGCGGGTGTCACCCTCCGGCTCCCCGACCCAGTGGAAGGCCACCCGCTCGCCGTTGCCGGCCTCGACGTGCCGGTCCACACAGTTGTACGACGCGTTGAGCTTCCCGCCAACGAACCACTTGGCAAACGGCGGGTTGCTCCAGTCCAGCACCTCGGTGAACGGCTCGGCCCACGTGATGCGCTCGGCCTGCCTGCCCCAGAAGGACAGCCGGTCCTTGTCCGCCTCGGCGTAGGCCTCGGCGGTCACGTTGGCGTTCCTCGCCAGCTCCTCCGGAGGGTCGAAGTGGCGTTCTTCGTGCATCAGGTTGGACAGACCCTGCTCGCTCACGTGCTGCTCCTTCGTCGGTGTGGTGCTCCCCGGCCACCCTAGGCCGTGGGAGACGGACGGTGAACCGATGGACGGACGGCCGCTGCGCCGTGGCTCAGCGGACGCCGGTAGGGACGATCGGCCTCTTGAACGCGAAGGCCGTGACGCCGGCGAACGACGCGTACCAGGCGGCCAGCGCGGTCAGCACACCGACGTACCCGCCGAGCTTGGAGATGTTCGTGGTGCCCGACAGGTCGCCGATCCCCAGCAGGAAGAACGTGATCGTCAGCAGCACGAACACCGCCAGGACCGCACCGCTGACCCGGGAAGCGGCGACGGTCATGTAGGCCGTGAAGATGCCCCAGGCGATCAGGTACAGGCCGACCCCCTTGCCGACGTCGGACGCGGGGATCTTGTAGTCGGCCAGGTGCGCGGTCAGCCACCAGAACGACAGCCAGAACGCGCCGTACGACGTGAAGGCCGTCGCTCCGAAGGTGTTGCCCTTGGTGAACTCCCACATCCCCGCCGCGAACTGGGCCGCCCCGCCGTAGGCCAGCGCGAGCCCGAACACCACCGGCTCGACGCTCGCCGGGACCCAGCCCGCGTTGACGAAGCTCAGGACGAATGTGGTCAGCGCGAAAGCGGCGAGACCGAGGGGCGCCGGGTCCGCGATGTGGGCTCCGGGTGAGATCCCGGTCGAGACGGCCGACGAGGGGACTTCTGAGGTGGGCATGGACGGGCTCCTGTCGGGCAGATGTGTCGATGTGCTCCGTGTCACATCAGGATAGAACATCCCCAACGGGTCAAACACACCTACAAGCCGGTTCTAGCCGTGTCGGTCGGCGCGGCCGGGTGCCGCTCAGTGCCCGGCTCAGGGGAAGTCGATCAGCAGAGCGCCGTCGTCCTCGCCGCGGCCGTCTCCCGCACCGGTCGGCGCACCGTCGTCCGCCTCCGTGAGCGCCGGGGGCCGCACGACGGCACGGTAGCAGTGCGTGACGTAGGGCATCAGCATGCCGTCCGCTCCCCGGCCGTAGCCGTCATAGAGGCTGTCCACCTCGCGGAGCACGGCGTCGCGCTCTGCGGCGGCCATCATCGCGACGTGCGAGCGTGACCGCACCAGGTCGTGCAGGCGCCGCCGGTCCAGCGGCTGCCAGAACCGGAACGTCGAGCTCTCCACGAAGCCGAACAGGTGAGAGGCCAGGAGCGCGTGCGTCGGGTCGTTCTGCTGGCCGGGGCTGTCGATGAGCGCGCCCAGCCGCCTCACCCACGGGATGCGCTCGTCGCGCAGGTTCCACACCAGCCCCAAGTGGCCGCCCGGCCGCAGCACCCGGGCGATCTCGGGCAGCGCCCGTCTCGGGTCGAACCAGTGGAAGGCCTGGGCGCCGACCACGACGTCCACCGACCGTGCCCGCACGGGGATCTGCTCCGCCGTGGCCAGCACGGCCCCGGTGCCGGGTAGCCGCCGGACGAGATGGCGCACCATCGGCTCCAGCGGGTCGGTTGCCAAGACCCGGTGCCCGAGGGCCTGGAGCTGCTCGGTGAGCTTGCCCGTGCCCGCCCCCAGCTCCAGGACGTGCGCGAACTCGCTGTCGACCAGCCACCTGGCCGCCTCCCGCGGGTACGACGGGCGCGCGCTGTCGTAGGCGTCGGCCACCACGCCGAAGGACAGCGCCGGGACCGAACGCGTCAAGCCGGTCTCACCGGGCCGTTCCTCGTCCATCGCGGCCGAATCTACCAAGATCGTTGGCATCCCCGGCGCGGCCGGAGTAATCTCGATTACATGATTACCAAGGAAGCAACAGAGCGGGTCCGCGGCTGGTTCACCGGCCGAGTCCCCGACGAGTGGCAGCACGCTCCCGTCGACGCGGTCGTGGACCGCGAGGAGATCAGCGTCCGGCTGACCCTCGCCGACGTGGATCTTCCCCAGGAGACGTCGGCTGCGGAGCTGGACGAGGCCCGCGCCGGCCGCGCGAAGGCGTTCCGGGAGGACACCCGCAGCCGGCGGATGGAGATCGCCCGCGAGGCCGAGCGCCGCTTCGACCGCAAGGTGTCCTGGCAGGTGAGCGTCGGTGACCGGACCGAGCTGTTCACCCACGTCGCCGCCCCGGTGATGACCCGGCTGCGTCAGCCCCAGCGGCAGGTGCTGGACACGCTCGTGGACGCCGGAGTGGCCCGGTCCCGCTCCGAGGCCCTCGGCTGGTGCGTGCGGCTGGTCGGACAGCACGAGGACGACTGGCTCACCGCCCTGCGAGAGGCGATGACCGGAGTGGCCGACGTACGAGCGCAGGGGCCGACTGCCTGAGGCCGCGATCGGGCGGGACCTGGTCGACCCGGCGCATATGGCGGGGAGGTCCGGTTGACGATCTGGCTGCCAGCGCAGGACCACCACGGCGTCACCGTCGGGACCCCGCGGCGCATACCGTCCTCGTCGTGCTCGAGCAACCTGCCCCCGGTGACAACGAGGCACCGTCGCCGATCGCTGCGGCTGACTTGTGTCGCTGACCGACCCGGGCCACCAGCGTCGCCCTTGCCTCGGGCTAGCCTGCGCCCGTGCCCGACCCTGAAGGACCTGCGGACCCTCTTGCCCGGCTGACCGGCCTCGAGGGCGTGGCGTCGGCGATGGCCGCGACGCGCGACGGCATCGACGCTCTGCTCCGCGACCGGGGCCTGCGTCGCACGGCACCGTCCCTGACCGCGGAGTCACTGCTGCGCGGCGCCCATGCGAGCGCCGTTCTCGAGGGGTCGAGGAGCTCACTGGACGAGGTCCGGGACGGCAGCGGGGACCAGAGCGCCGCCGCGTCGGTGCGCCTCAGCACCGAGCTCCTCGGCCTCCTGCCGACGTTGTCCCGCTCGCCGCTGCAGGTGCTTGCTCGCCTGCACACCCTTGCCGGCAAGGGGATCGCGGCCGAGGACGACCTCGGCCGGCCTCGTGACGCCGTCGCCGCGGACCGTCTGCGCGGGCTCGCCGGAGTGCTCGCCGGCGCGACGTCGGCGCCCGCGCTCGTGCTGGCCGCGGTGGTGCACGGCGAGCTGGTCGCGTCGGCACCGTTCGTGTCGCACAACGGTCTGGTGGCACGAGCCGCCGAACGGCTGGTGCTCGTCGCGCGCGGTGTCGACGAGAAGTCGCTGCTGGTCCCCGAGGCGGGGCATCTGCTGCTCCGCCGGCAGTACGAGTCGAACCTGCGGGGGTACCGCGACGGCGGTCCGGCCGGCGTGCGCTCCTGGCTGCTCTACGCGGCGGAGGCCTACACGAAGGGCGCCGAGGCCAGCCCGCTCGCCCTCTGACGCGGACGGCGGGTCCGCCCGCGGAGAGTGCAAACGGCGCCGCGAGCCGAAGCTCGAAGCGCCGTTGCTGACACGTGAGACGAGGGCTACCAGGCGTGCACTCTCAACTGTTGCGTCCGGCGAACCGAACGGCAACGCCCAATTAGGAAGGGTAGTTCGCCGCGTGGGTACCTGACTCACGTGCGGTCTTCAGTTGTTGCTCCTCTTTGTACCCCTGAGCCCGGACCGGGACAAGAGGCCCACGGCCTGGTCTAGCTGCCACGAAGGACCCGGCGGCGGGCCATCACGTAGGCCGCGCAGCCGACCAGCGCGACGGTTCCCACCACGGTGGCAGCCGTCGGGCGGCCGTACGGCAGCCGCATCCGGCTGCGCAGCGCCACCGGCCGAGTGAAGACCAGCACCGGCCAGCCGCGGGCCTGCGCCTCCCTGCGCAGCTCGCGGTCGGGGTTCACCGCATAGGGATGGCCGACCACCTCCAGCATGTGCAGGTCGGTCACCGAGTCACTGTAGGCGAAGCTGTTCGAGAGGTCGTAGTTGTTCTCATCCGCCAAGCGCTGCAGGGCTGCTGCCTTGTTCACGCCGTAGGCGTAGTAGTCGATCTCCCCGGTGTAGTGCCCGTCCACGATCTCCATCTGGGTCGCCACCACACCTTCGGCGCCGAGCATCTCGCCGATCGGATCGACCACCTCCGACCCGGACGCGGACACGATGATCACGTCCCTGCCGGCGAGATGGTGCTCCTCGATCAAGGACACCGCCTCGTCGTATACCAACGGGTCCACGACGTTGTGCAGCGTCTCGGCGACGATGTCGCGCACCGTCTGCACGTCCCAGCCGGCGCAGAGCGCGGACAGAAACTGCCGCATCTTCTCCATTTGGTCATGGTCAGCGCCGCCTACGTGGTATACGAACTGCGCGTAGGCGCTGCGGAGCACGGCCCGTCGGGAGATCAGGCCGCCCGCCTGGAAGGGCTTGCTGAACGCGAGCGTGCTCGACTTGGCGATGATCGTCTTGTCGAGGTCGAAGAATGCCGCCGGGCGCCCGTGCCGAGCACTCGTCAACCGTCCCGGGTCGGTGCCCGGGCCGGTCGGGACGCCGGTCATCAGGGCTTCCTCTCGTGTCGAAGGGCGAAAGCCGCCCTTTGTCAGCGTAATGGCTCAAGTTCGAGCGGAGGTCGCGCTACATTGGGGAACGCAGGCCCGCTAGCACATTGTGCTTCGCCTGCACGTGCAGGCTCTCGTCCGTGGGTTACGGTGCGAGCTAAGGCCCAGCGGCAACACCCCCCGGCCGCTGGCCCGGTCCGACTCCGGTTCTCGGTTCGGACCACGCGGTCCCTGGTCACCCCCCGGCCAGGGACCGCCCCTTTTAATCAGCCACCGCCTCGTCTGCTCTGCGCGGGTGCGGAACCGGCTCCGGGCCAGATCCGGTCCACAGCCGCGGGCGGCCCCGAGTCGTCCCCAGGGTGTACGCCGGCCCTGGCAGGCGTGGCTGGGGCCCCGTCAGAGTCGGCGCCATGACGTCTGCTCCCGCTCTCCTCATCACCCGCGACGAGCTGCTCCTCGACGACCTGCTGCGGCTGGCTGCAGCAGCCGGGGTGGCGCCCGACGTCGCGCACGACACCACGTCCGGCCTGCGCGGGTGGTCCGCGTCGTCCGTCGTACTGCTCGGGGAGGATCTGGCCGCACAGGTGGCCCGCCAGCACCCGCCCCGCCGTGACCAGGTGCATCTGGTGGCCCGGGGGATGGTCGGCGACGAGGTGTTCCGCACTGCCC
This sequence comes from Nocardioidaceae bacterium, assembly GCA_025934895.1. Taxonomy (GTDB): domain Bacteria; phylum Actinomycetota; class Actinomycetes; order Propionibacteriales; family Nocardioidaceae; genus Nocardioides_B. The sequence goes on from JAICWH010000012.1 coordinate 27,496, forward strand.
TGGCTGTCGGCGCCGTCGATGTCGTGGAGCTGCCGGCTGGGGATGCGTGGCTCGTGGAGCTCCTCACCGATGTTGTCGACGCCGCCGACGGCGGGCGCGGTGGGCGTGCCCGCACCATCGGGGTCGTCGCAGGGTCCGGAGGCGCCGGAGCAACCACCTTCGCGTGTGCCCTGGGGCTGGTCGCGGCGCTGTCCGAGACCGCGGTGCTCGTCGACCTCGACCCGCTGGGTCCCGGGGTGGACCGCGTGGCCGGTCTTGAACCAGGCAACGGCGTCCGGTGGGACGCACTGGTGTCCTCCAGTGGCCGCCTCGGGTCGCGGTCGCTACGCGCTGCCCTGCCCCTGACCAACGGCCTGGCGGTGCTGACCTGGTCCTCGGGCCGGCCGGTCGACGTCGATGCGGCGTCGGTGCGCGAGGTGCTGTCGGCCGCCCAGCGCGGCAACGACGTCGTCGTGCTCGACCTCCCCCGCACCGTCGACGACACCACGGCCGAGGTCGTCACCCGATGCCACCAGGTGCTCGTCGTGACCGACGCGACGGTGGCCGGCGTGAGTGCGGCCGGCAAGGTGGCCGCCGTGCTGGCCCAGCTCAACGACCGGGTCGGGCTCGCTGTCCGAGCAGGCCGCGGAGCGGTGCCCTCCGGCCAGGTGGCGAGCGCACTCGGACTGCCGCTGGTCGTCGAGGTCGCGCACCAGCGTCGGCTGGCCGAGCAGGTCGACCTGGGACTCGGACCGGTGCACTCGCGACGGTCGTCGCTGGCCCGCGCGGCCCGGTCCGCCCTCGCCGCCTGCCCCGCACCGCCCGCAGTCGGCCACCTCCCCGCTGCCGCGGGTGTGTCCTGGGCGGGGCACGGGTCCGGCGTCACCTCCGGGCCGGCGCGCGGGTGAGAGCGGTGCCGGCCGCCGAGCTTCGGCCCACGGACGTCGTCGCCGAGGTCCGCGAGCACCTGGCCCGCAGCGGCGCGACTCTGAGCCCGGCCGTGGTCGCCTCCGCGTTACGAGATAAGGGCCGGCCGGTCGGCGATGCCACGGTCCTCGCGGTGCACGACCTCCTGCGCCAGGACGTCCTCGGCGCCGGTCCTCTGGAACCACTTCTGCGGCTTCCTGGCGTCACCGACGTGTTGGTCAACGGAGCGTCTGCCGTCTACATCGACCGGGGTGAGGGGCTCGAGCTCACCACCACCCGGTTCCCCGACGACGGCTCGGTTCGCAGACTCGCCCAGCGGCTGGCAGGCTCGGTGGGCCGGCGGTTGGACGACGCGACGCCGTACGTCGACCTCCGGCTCCCGGACGGCACCCGCTTCCACGCCGTGCTCGCGCCCCTGTCCCGGCCGGGGTCGGTGATCTCTCTGCGGGTGCCGCGCGCCCGGGTGTTCACCCTCGAGGAGCTCCTGGACCGTGGCACGGTGAACGCGGACGGTGCGGCGCTGCTGCGCCGGCTCGTCGGCTCGCGTCTGGCGTTCCTGGTCAGTGGTGGCACCGGCTCAGGCAAGACAACCCTGTTGTCGGCGCTGCTCTCGTTGGTGGAGCCCGGTCACCGGATGGTCGTCGTCGAGGATGCCAGCGAGCTGCGGCCCGACCACCCCCACGTGGTGGGTCTCGAGTCCCGGCCCGCCAACGTCGAGGGAGCCGGTGAGGTGCCGATGCGGGTCCTGGTGCGACAGGCACTGCGGATGCGACCGGACCGGCTGGTCGTCGGGGAGGTGCGGGGTGCCGAGGTGACCGACCTGCTCGCGGCGTTGAACACCGGCCACGAAGGCGGCTGCGGCACCTTGCACGCCAACTCGGCCGGTGACGTCCCGGCCCGCATCGAGGCCCTCGCGATGGCGACCGGGATGCCACAGGCCGCCGTCCACAGCCAGCTCGCCTCGGCTGTCGACGCGGTGGTTCACGTGGCTCGTGGGACGGGGGGTGTCCGCCGCGTCGCCGAGGTCGCGGTCCTCACCCGCGGCCCCGCTGGTCTCGTCTCGGCAGTCCCGGCCGTGACCTTCCCCGCGGACGGCAGCACGGTCGAGCACCCGGCCACCGAGCTGCTCGGCGCGAGGCTGCACGCATGACCCTGGCTGCTGCCCTGCTGGCTGCCGCTGCCGTGGCCCTAATCTCCCCGGCACCGGGCCGCAGCCTCGCCGCGGCGTCGACCGGCCGGATCGGCCGGCGCCGGCCGCCGTTTGGCCCGGCCCTCATCTGCGTCCTGGTGGGTGCCGGTGCGGTGCTGGTGGTCCTCGTCGACGGGTTGCGGCTGGCGCTGGCGTTGGTCATCCTGGGCACCACGGCTGCGGGTGCCTCCCTGGTGGCACGCTCGCGCCGGACCAAGGCGGCGGAGACCCGGCAGGCGCGGGTTGTACAGGTCGCGGAGGCTCTGGCCGGGGAGCTGCGGGCCGGCCAGCCGCCGCTGACCAGTCTGGAGCACTGCGTCGACATGTGGCCTGCGTTCGGCACCGTGGTGGCTGCGGCTCGGCTGGGTGCCGACGTCCCGTCGGCTCTGCGGAGGATGGGGCGACAGCCCGGCGCGGAGGGGCTGCGCGAGGTGGCGTCCGCGTGGCAGGTGTCCGAACGCTCGGGCGCGGGGCTCGCCACGGCGCTGTCGCAGGTCGCGGACACCGCTCGGGCGCGGCAGGCCACCCGGCGGCTGGTGCAGGGCGAGCTGGCCTCCGCCCAGGCGACGGCCCGTCTTGTCGCAGGGCTGCCGGTGTTGTCGCTGGCCATGTCGGCCGGCATCGGCGGCGACCCGTGGCACTTTCTCCTCGCCACCGGGCCCGGGCTGGTGTGCCTGGGACTCGGGTCGGTCTTCGCCTTCGCCGGGCTGCTCTGGATCGACCGCATCGCCGTCGCGGTGCTGCGTGGGTGAGTCGCGGTGACTGCGCTGCTCCTCGCGGCGGTTGCCGCCGGAGCGGCGGCGGCCCTCGCGCTTCCAGGCCCACCCGCGTCAGTGCTTCTCAGGCCACCGTCCGCCACGCAGCCCCCGCTTCGCGAGGACCCACCGATGCTGCGAGTGCTCGGCAGCGTCTCGGTCGCGGCGGTGGTGCTGTTCTTCGTCGGAGGGACCGCAGGCGCCGCGGCGGCGGTCATGGCGGCGCTCGGGTGCTGGTGGGCCACCGGACGGATGGAGCCGTCGTCGGTGCGTCGCCGGCGTGAGCTCCTGGCGGCCTCGATCCCGCATGCGGTCGACCTCCTCGCCGCGTCCCTGGTGGTCGGGCTCTCACCCGCTGCGGCGCTCGAGGAGATCACCGTCGTGGTCGAGCCGCCGCTCGCAGAGGAGCTCGCCGAACTGACCTCACGGCTGCGAATGGGGGTGGACCCGGTGACGGTCTGGCGGGACCTCGCCGGTCACCCCCAGCTCGGTGGACTCGGTCGTGCCGTCCTGCGTGCCGTCGAGAGCGGCGCATCCGTGGCCGACGCGATGTCGCGGCTCGCCGATGATCAGCGCCGACTCAACCACGCCGAGGTGGAGAGCCGGGCGCGTGCCGTGGGCGTCAAGGCTGCCGTCCCGTTGGGCGTCTGCCTGCTCCCGGCCTTCATCCTGGTGGGCGTCGTGCCGTTGGTAGCAGGGTCCGTGTCGGTGCTGGTCGGCCGGTGACCCGACGGCCCACCCCGGCCGACCCGGCGTGTCCGCAGGGCTCAACCCCGCCGACCCGGCGTGTCCGCAGGGCCCAGCCCCGCCGACCCGGCGTGTCCGCAGGGCCGAGGCTCCGCACGGCAAACCGTCCAGTTCGCCTCCACAGGCGCTGCCCTGGCCGACTGGTCCCCAGCGCCGGAACTGACGGTCGTGAGCCGGCGACGGCCCGGCGAGAGTCAGGCAACAACCACATCAAGCGCCCATCTCGGTGGGCCAACAAGGAGGTCATCATGACCCAGTCCCCGGTCGCCCGGCTGCGCAACGAGAGAGGAGTCACCACCGCCGAGTACGCCGTGGTCACCGCCGCCGGCTGCGGCTTTGCATCCGTGTTGATCAAGCTGCTCACCAGCCAGTGGGGTCAGGACCTGATCAAGACCCTGTTCGAGCTCGTCTTGAAAGTCCTCGGGATCTGAGCGCGTGTCCCAGCTTTTCGGTACGACGGCGACGGGGGCGCGCGGTTCGCGGCGCGCCCCCTGCGCTGCGCCTTCACGGAGGACGCGCCGTGCCTCACAACGCGGTGCGGTGACAGCCGAGACGGTCATGGTGCTGCCCCTGCTCGTTGCAGTGGCCGTCGCTCTGGCCTGGATCCTTGCACTCGCCGCCACGCAGGTCCGAGTGGTCGACGCGGCCCGAGAGGTGGCTCGCGCGGCCGCGCGCAACGAGAGCCGCTCCGAGGCCATCGCGCTCGGCCGTCGGGTCGCGCCTCGGGGCTCGGTGATCAACCTGGACGTGCAGGACGGCACGGTGGTGGCACACGTCCATGTCCTGGTGCGAGGCCCGGCCGGTGTGCTGGCTTTCGTGCCTGGTCTCCGGGTCGAATCCGAGGCCGTCGCGGCCTTGGAGCAACGATGACGTGCGGACACGCCAGCCCTGCGCAGGACCAGCATGGCAGCGCGACAGTGCTTGCAGCAGTCCTGATGGCGGCCCTGATGGGGTGCGCGATGCTCGTCACCGTGGTGGGTGAGGCTGTGACCGTCCAGCGTCGGGTCGAGGCTGCCGCCGACCTCGGTGCCCTGGCGGGCGCCTCGGCCGCCCAGCGGGGTGAGGACGCCTGTGCTGCGGCCGGTTCGGTGGTCACCCGCAACCGGGCACGGCTCACCGAGTGCTCGGCCACAGGTGATGTGGTGACGGTGCGCACGACGAGAGCGACCCGGCCGCTGCTGGGCCTGCGGTTCACGCTCCGGTCCCGGGCGATGGCCGGTCCGACCAACGCTTTAGCACCACCGTGACCCCCGTCGCCCGCGGATGGGAAACGACCCGAACTGCTTCGTCAGGATGGACAGCCTCGCTCCACTCCTGCGCCGAGGAGTACGTCGAGCAGGGTGACCGCCTTGGCCTTGTCCAACGGCTCGTTGCCGTTGCCGCACTTGGGCGACTGCACACAGGAAGGACAGCCGTCCTCACAGCGGCAGGCAGCGATCACCTCTCTGGTGGCGGTCAGCCAGGCCCCAGCTGCGTGGAAGCCGCGTTCCGCGAAGCCCGCCCCACCAGGGTGTCCGTCGTACACGAAGACCGTCAGCTGGCCGGTGTCGGGATGCAGTGCCGTGGACACCCCACCGATGTCCCACCGGTCGCAGGTCGCGAAGAGAGGAAGCAGCCCGATGGAGGCATGTTCCGCGGCGTGCGCGGCGCCGGGAAGGTCCGCGGTCGCAAGGCCGGCTCCTTGCAGCGACGTGCTCGGCAGGGTCCACCACACTGCCATGGTGTCCAGGGTGCGCTCGGGGAGGTCCAACGGGTCTTCGCCCAGCACCTCTCCGGTGGGGACCCGACGGCGCAGGTAGGACACCACCTGGTGCGTGACTCGGACACCCCCGAAGGTGACGCGGGCGGGTCCCCACGCGGCCTCGGCGTGCTCGTCGGTTATCGCGATGTCGGTGATGTCCCGCGCCGACGTGCTGTAGCCCGGGTCCGCGCGTTCGAGGACCGCGACCTGCTCCTGGAGGTCCAGTGATTCCACGAGGTAGGTCTCCCCCAGGTGGAGGTACACGGCTCCGCGGTGCACGGTGCCGTGCGAAGCGCTGGCGTCCACCGTACCGATGAGCCGCCCGGTCGCCGACTCCACCAGTCGCACCGGCGGCCCGCCGCTGGACCGGATGTCGGCGAGGTCGCTGGCGCGGTGACGGTCGGTCCAGTACCACCCCTGTGCCCGCCGACGGAGCATCCCCGCAGCGGTCAGCGCGTCAAGGCCGTCGCGAGCCCGCGGACCGAACAACGGCAGGTCGGTCTCACTCAGCGGGATCTCCGCGGCCGCCGCGCACAGGTGCGGCCCGAGCACGTAGGCGTTGTCGGGGTCGAAGACGTTGGCCTCGACCGGTGCGCCGATGAGCGCCTCGGGATGGGTTACCAGGTAGGTGTCCAACGGGTCGTCGCGAGCAACGAGCACTCCGATGGCGTTTTGGCCGCCGCGGCCGGCCCGGCCGACCTGCTGCCACAGTGCTGCTCTGGTGCCGGGGAAGCCCGCCATCAGTACGGCGTCCAGACCGGCGATGTCGATCCCGAGCTCGAGGGCGTTGGTGGCCGCCAGCCCGATGAGGTCGCCGTCGCGCAGGGCGCGCTCGATCCTGCGACGGTCCTCAGGCAAGTAGCCGCCCCGGTAGGCCGCGACCCGGCTGCCGAGCTCGGGCGCCACCTCCCGCAGGTTGCGCCGGGTGCTGAGCGCGACCCACTCGGCGCCCCGGCGTGAGCGGACGAATGCCAGGGTCCGGACGCCGTCGACGACCAGGTCTGTCAGCAGGTCGGACACCTCGGCGATGGTCGAGCGGCGCACAGGAGCGCCGTGCTCGCCTGCGTGGGAGACGAACGGTGGCTCCCACAGGGCAAGGAACACCCGCCCTCGCGAGGAGCAGTCCTCGGTCACGGCGCGCACCGGCAGACCGGTCAGCCGCGTTGCGGACACCTCCGGCTCGGCGACGGTGGCCGAGGAGAGCACGAAGGTCGGCCGGGCGCCGTACACCCCGCACACGCGCCGCAGCCGGCGCACGATCTGGGCGACATGGGCGCCGAAGACCCCGCGGTAATGGTGGCACTCGTCGATCACGACATATCGCAGCCGGGCGAAGAACTTTGCCCAGCGTGCGTGCCCGGGCAGGAGCGAGTGGTGGAGCATGTCAGGGTTGGTCAAGACGTACTCCGCGTGGTCACGCGCCCAGTCCCGCTGCTCGCGCGGGGAGTCACCGTCGTGCGTGGCGCATCTGAGGGCCGGGAGGCTGAGTCCCCTCAGGCTCTCGATCTGGTCCTGGGCGAGCGCCTTCGTGGGTGAGATGTAGAGGGTGGTAGCACCTCGTCGACCTCCCCGCCCACGTGAGGTCTCGATGTCGGCCAGCGCCGGCATCAAGTAGCCGAGTGACTTTCCCGACGCGGTTCCGGTGGACAGCACCACGTGCTCGCCTCCACGGGCTGCCTGTGCCGCCTGTACCTGGTGCCGCCACGGCTCGGTGATGCCGCGCGCCGACCAGGCCTCCACCAGGTGCGGCGGCACCCACGCCGGCCACGAGACACGTTCACCTGGCCGTGCCTCCAGCACCTCGAGATGGGTGAGCCGCCCGGCTCGGTCAGGAGAGGCGGTCAGCCGCTCCAAGGCGCCAGTGCTCGACCTCACCCCGGCGCGCATGGTCAGAGTCTGCCAAACGACCGCCGGGAAGCCCGATCCTCGGCCTCGCAGCGCTGGAAGCGGTTGCGGTCGGCCAAAAGCAAGGGAGCAACCCGGCGTCAGGAGGTGCATGGTTGAATGACTCAGTACAGCGGGGTGGTGGCTGCCGACCCCGCGAGCGACATCGCTGTCGATGAGGAGACAACGTGGACCTGTCACTCGAGACTCGCCAGGAGAATGGTCATACGATCATTGAGGTGGGCGGAGAGATCGACGTCTACACGGCACCCCGGCTCCGCGACAAGATCACCGAGCTGGTCGGCAACGGCGAGTACCACCTCGTCATCGACATGGAGAAGGTCGAGTTCCTCGACTCCACCGGGCTCGGGGTGCTGGTGGGGGGCCTGAAGAAGGTCCGCGCCCACGACGGGTCCATGCGGTTGATCTGCAACCAGGAACGGCTCCTCAAGATCTTCCGGATCACCGGCTTGGCGAAGGTATTCGCCATCCACGGCTCCCAAGCCGACGCGCTCGCCGAGCGGTAGGGCCGTGCAGCCCGGCGCGCGCCCCGCCGCGACTGGGACCAGCACCGGGGTCACCGTCTCCATCGCCCGCGACCCCGCGCTGGTGCGGACGGTGCGCCTGGTCGCGGCAGCCGTCGCCCGTCGTACGACGCGCGACGAGGACTTCGTCGAGGAGATCAGGCTCGCCGTCGGGGAGGCCTGCGCGCTACTGGTCGGACCCGAGGCCGCGTCCCTGGACACGGTCGGTCCTGTCGAGGTCAGGATGCGCCTCGAGGACCGGTTGCGGGTCGACGTACGGGCCGAGGGCCAGGTCTCGGTGAGCGACGCCCCGACCGGCGACATCGACGGCGTCGAGCCATGGGGGCTGCTGCGCGGCCTGATCGAGGACTTCACGATCACCCGGGACTCCGTCGGCACCCGGCTGTCGATGTCCTGGCCGCTCCCCTGACGGCCCCGGCCGAGTCAGCCTGTCCGCAGGCCTGACCTGGCGGGCCGGCCGCCGACCCCGCCTCTCCCCGACGCCGGGGCGATGTACGGCGTGAGCGTGCCTGGGCCCTGCGGATGCGCCGACTCGGCGTGCCTGGGCCCTGCGGATGCGCCGGGTCGGCAGGGAAGGGTGGGCCGTTTCGTCGCCCCGGTCGCCCGGCGCGCCGCCCTGCTCAGTAGACTCCGGCTCATTCTGTGAGGAGCAGGACACACACCTGCCGGCACCCGCGGGCCTGAAGCTCCGGGTGCGACGCATTGCACGGGGCCCATGGTGCCCCTTCGGAGGAGAACAATGACTGGTCACCTGCTTGCCGCTGGGGAGACGAGCGCGAACCTGTCCGGCGGGAACCTGACGCTCGTCGTCGTCGTAGGTCTCGTGGCGGTCACCGCCTTGGGGATGGGGGTGATGTTCCGCCAGCAGGTGCTCAGCGCAGGCGAGGGCACGACCAACATGCAGAACATCGCCCGGGCGGTGCAGGAGGGCGCCGCGGCCTACCTCACCCGACAGTTCAAGACGCTCGCGGCCTTCGTGGTGATCGCGTTCCTGCTGCTGTTCCTCCTGCCGGCCAGCGGCGGGCTGGACGTCAAGATCGGGCGGTCGGTGTTCTTCGTGGTCGGCGCCGGGTTCTCCGCGACGATCGGCTACATGGGCATGTCCCTCGCGGTCCGGGCCAACCTCCGGGTCGCGGCCGCAGCCGCCGACCGCAACCAGGGACGCGATCCGGCCATGCGCGTCGCGTTCCGCACCGGCGGCACCGTCGGGATGGCGACGGTCGGGCTCGGCCTGCTCGGCGCCTCCGTCGTGGTGTTCCTCTTTCGGGGCGACGCACCGACCGTCCTGGAGGGCTTCGGCTTCGGGGCCGCGCTTCTGGCGATGTTCATGCGCGTCGGCGGTGGCATCTTCACCAAGGCGGCCGACGTGGGCGCCGACCTGGTCGGCAAGGTCGAGAACAACATCCCGGAGGACGACCCACGCAACGCCGCCACGATCGCCGACAACGTGGGGGACAACGTCGGTGACTGTGCCGGCATGGCGGCGGACCTGTTCGAGTCCTACGCCGTGACCCTGGTGGCCGCACTGATCCTGGGTTCGGCCGCCTTCGGCGACAAGGGCCTGGTCTACCCGCTGATCGTGCCCGCCATCGGTGCGCTGACGGCGATCCTGGGTGTCTACCTCTGCAAGCCGCGCGAGGGCGAGGGCGGTCTGAGGACCATCAACCGGGCCTTCTACATCTCCGCCGGTGTCTCAGCCGTGCTGTGCACGATCGCCGCGTTCATCTACCTGCCCGGCTCGTTCCGCGAGCTGGTCGGATCCTCCGGTGCGAACGCCACCGGCGACCCGCGGATCGTCGCCACGGTAGCCGTGCTGATCGGCATCGTGCTCGCCACGGTCATCCTCGCGCTCACCGGCTACTACACCGGCACGGAGCACCGGCCGGTCAAGGACATCGGCAAGACCTCGATGACCGGCGCCGCCACGGTGATCCTCGCCGGCCTCTCGGTCGGCTTCGAGTCCGCGGTGTTCACCAGCCTGGTCATCGCGGCCGCGGTGTACGCAGCGTTCCTGCTCGGCTCCGGCGTGGTGACGGTCGCACTGTTCGCGGTCGCGCTGGCCGGTTGCGGGCTGCTCACCACCGTCGGCGTCATCGTCGCGATGGACACCTTCGGCCCGGTCTCGGACAACGCCCAAGGCATCGCGGAGATGTCCGGGGACGTCGACGAGGAGGGCGCCCAGATCCTCACCGAGCTCGACGCCGTCGGCAACACCACCAAGGCGGTCACCAAGGGCATCGCGATCGCCACGGCTGTGCTGGCGGCGACCGCGCTGTTCGGCTCCTACACGGGCGCCATCACCAAGGCACTGCGCGACGCGTCCGGCTCAGTCACCCCGGGGGACTCGTTCATCACCGCGGTCTACAGCCCCAACGTGCTGGTGGGCCTGATCATCGGTGCCGCGGTGGTGTTCCTGTTCTCTGGCCTGCTGATCAGCGCCGTCGGACGCGCGGCCGGCGCGGTGGTCTACGAGGTCCGCAGGCAGTTCGCGGAGATCCCCGGGATCATGGAGGGCACCGGGCGTCCGGAGTACGGCAAGGTCGTCGACATCTGCACCCGCGACTCGCTGCGGGAGCTTGCCACGCCCGGTGTGCTGGCCATCATGGCGCCGATCGCCGTGGGCTTCGGTCTCGGCGTCGGCCCGCTGGCCGGCTACCTCGCGGGCGCCATCGGCACCGGCACCCTGATGGCTGTGTTCCTGGCCAACTCCGGCGGTGCCTGGGACAACTCCAAGAAGCTCGTGGAGGACGGCTACCACGGCGGCAAGGGCTCACTCGCGCACGAGGCGACGATCATCGGCGACACGGTCGGGGACCCGTTCAAGGACACCGCAGGGCCGGCGATCAACCCGCTGCTCAAGGTGATGAACCTGGTGTCGCTGCTGATCGCGGCCGCGGTCGTGGACCTGTCCGTCGGCACCCACGAGAACGACGTCCTGCGGATCGCCATCGCCCTGGTCGCAGCAGCGATCATCGCTGGTGCGGTCTACGTCTCCAAGCGTCGCCCGATCGCCCTCGAGACCGGCGCCGACGTGAAGGTGGTCGCCTGACGGCGTGGACCTCCTCCCGCCCGACATGGTGGCGCGGCTGCGCGAGGCCCTGCGGGCGTGCGGCTACGGGTACGACGGGGTGGCCGGCCTGCTCGGACCGACCGCCCACGCCGCGCTGTCCCGCAACGAGACGACCCCGGCCCGCCGCGCCACCGCGGGCGGGTCTCCCCTGGCGACGCTGGTCCGGCTGTGGCCGCTGCAGGCCGCTGTCCGCCGTCGCGACGCGGACCGCGCGCTGCCCGGTCTGGTCGAGGGGCTGGCCGCGGCCGGGATCCTCGAGGTCTCCGGTGGCGAGGTCCGGGCGCTGGTCGACGTCCGACCGTATGCCGACGAAGGCGCGGACTGGTGGATGGTCAGCGACCTGACCCCCGGCCTGGACGGGGCCCCGATCGACGTCGCCGGGGACCACGTCCTCGGGATCTCCCCAGCGTCCACGTCGCTTGCCCAGCTGACCGTCCGGGAGCCGGTCGGGCGCGCCCTGGACCTGGGCACCGGCTGCGGGGTCCAGGCGCTGCATCTCGCCCGGCACGCCGACCATGTCGTCGCCACTGACGTCAACGCGCGGGCGCTGGCGATGACCCGCCTGAACGCTGCGCTCAACGAGGTCGACGTCGACGTCCGCGCAGGCAGCCTCTTCGACTCGGTCCAGACCGAGCTGTTCGACCTGGTCACCACCAACCCGCCGTTCGTGGTGTCACCGGCGACCGAGCGAGCCGCCGAGCGGCTCGTCTACCGCGACTCCGGCCTTCCGGGTGACGAGCTCGTCCGCCGGGTGGTGACCACCGCCCCCCGGCACCTGCGGCCCGGCGGCTGGTGCCAGGTGCTGGCCAACTGGGTGCACCGACGCGGTCAGCCCTGGCAGGAGCGGGTCGTGGGCTGGCTCGAGGGGACCGGCTGCGACGCCTGGGTGGTGCAGCGCGAGAAGGCTGATGTGGCGGAGTACGTCGAGCTCTGGCTCAAGGACGCCGGCGTGCACGGACGGCGCGGCTACCTCCAGCGGTACGACGCCTGGCTCGGCTGGTTCGACGAGCAAGGCATCGAGGCCGTCGGGTTCGGCTGGCTGCACCTGCGACGCGTCGAGGACCGGGAGCCGGTGCAGCACCTCGAGGACTGGGCCTTCGAGGTCGAGCAGCCACTCGGCGCCGAGGTCGTCGACCGCTTCCGTCGGCTGGACCTGCTGGCGGTCACCTCCGACGATGACCTCCTGGCCGGCCGGCTGCGGTCCCGGGTCGACGTACGCCAGGAGACCGTCGGGGAGCCCGGGGCGGCCGACCCGGAGGTCATCGTGCTCCGGCAGCAGCGCGGCATGCGGCGTGCCCGGCAGGTGGACACGGTCGAGGCCGGCCTGGTCGGTGCCTGCGACGGCGACCTGAGCGTCGGGCAGATCCTCGACGCCCTCGCCACCCTGCTCGGGGAGGACCCGGCCACGTTGCGGGAGCAGCGACTGGGCGTTGTGCGGGAGCTGGTGACCGACGGCTTCCTGCTGCCGTGGTGAGTGAGGTTGGCGGACCGCGCCGGCGGATCCGTCGTACGGTGGACGGGCTCGGCACGCCCGCCCGCCGCGCCCGACGCCCGACGGCGCCCCGTCCCGGTTGACGGCAGGCGTTACCGTGTCAAGGCGAGCAAGCATCCAAGGGAGCATTACTGAGTTGGCGAAAACAACAGGCACGGCCACGGCCGACGGCCACAAGCTGGTCATCGTCGAGTCGCCGGCCAAGGCGAAGACGATCGCCGGCTACCTTGGCACCGGGTACGTGGTCGAGTCCTCGATCGGACACGTCCGCGACCTCCC
>JAICWH010000157.1 GCA_025934895.1 Nocardioidaceae bacterium
CGATCATGCCGACCGAGCTCCGGTCCCGCAGCACTGCCCGACGCCGCGCGAGCTCGACGACCTCGAGCTGCTGACGCACGGCGCGCTGGGCGTGACCGGCTTCGAGGGACCGGGCGGTCTGGTGACACTGCACGTCCCCCGCTCGGTGGCGAACGCGGCCCAGGCCGCGGGGGCGATCGAGCTGGTGGACCCCGAGGGGCTGCCGCTGGCCACGGTCGAGGTCGCGTCGACCTACGACGTCGCGAGCGGCGAGGTGGGGATCAGCGGTGGGGTCACCGCGCTGTCGCACCACGAGTTCGGACCGTTCCGCCGGCTCTACCTCTCCCCCGCCCAGGTCCGGGCGGCGTACGACGGGCGCACCCTGACCGTGCCGGTCGCCGGCCCGCTGACCGAGGAGGACCTCGACCTCGTCCGCACGGAGGCCGCCGGGCGGCCGGTGCTGCTGCTCGTGCTCGCCGGCGCGGGAACACCCGAGGGGATGTCCGCGCCGGGGCTCGTCAGGGCGACGCTCACCGCCGCCGCACTCCTCCGCGACGCGTCCGTGGTGGCCGTGCCGCTGGCGTCGCGCGGCGACGCCGAGGCGGACCACGCCCTGGGCCGCCGGGTGGTCGAGGCCTACGCACCGAGTGAGATCCTCGGCGTCACCGGCGAGGGCGTCCTGCCCGACGAGGTAGCCGCCGTCGTGGACCTGGACCGCCCCGGACCCGCGGAGCAGGGCCTGGTCCTGTTCTTCACCGGCCTGTCCGGCAGCGGCAAGTCGACGCTGGCGCGGGCGCTGCACGACCGGATCCTCGAGCAGGGCCGGCGGACGGTCACCAGCCTGGACGGGGACGTGGTGCGCCGCAACCTCTCGGCCGGGCTGACCTTCTCCCGGCAGGACCGGGAGACCAACATCCGACGGATCGGCTGGGTCGCCGCCGAGATCAGCCGGCACGGCGGGGTGGCGCTCTGCAGCCCGATCGCGCCGTTCGACTCCACCCGTCGGCAGGTCCGAGCGATGACCGAGGACGCCGGCGGGGCGTTCGTCCTGATCCATGTCGCCACCCCGCTGGACGAGTGCGAGCGGCGGGACCGCAAGGGCCTCTACGCCAAGGCCCGGCGCGGCGAGATCCCGGAGTTCACCGGCATCTCCTCGCCCTACGAAGAGCCACAGGACGCGACGGTGCGCGTCGACACGACCGGGCGCAGCATCCAGGACGCCCTGGGCGACGTGGTCGAGGTCCTGGAGGCGCACGGCTGGCTCGACCTCACGACCCCCGACCCGGCCAGCCACCACCTGGCCGCCCCTGCGACTGAAGGCTCCCGATGAGCGACCTCTTCACCACCAGCGCCCTGGCCGTCCTGCTGGTCAGCTTCGGCGTCGGCATCGTGGTCGGCCTGACCGGCATGGGCGGCGGCGCGCTGATGACCCCGGCGCTGATCTTCCTCGGCATCAACCCGACGGTCGCGGTCGCCAACGACCTGGTCGCCGCCTCGGTGAACAAGTCGGTCGGCGCCGGTGTGCACTGGAAGCTGGGCAAGCCGAACCTGCGGCTGGCGGGGCTGCTGATCTCCTCGTCGGTGCCGACCGCCTTCGCCGGGGCGTTCATCGTCAAGGCCCTGGCGGGCGTCGCCAACCAGGAGAGCTTCCTCAAGCAGGCCCTGGGGATCGCTCTGCTGTTCACCGCGTCGACGTACGCCTTGCGGATGTACCTCCAGCTCCGCTTCGTGAACTCCGGCAACACCCTGCAGGAGGACGAGCCGGAGCTGCGGCCGGTGCTCACCGTGCTGGTCGGTGGGGTGGGCGGCCTGCTGGTCGGCGTCACGTCGGTCGGCTCCGGGTCGCTGATCATGGTGGCGCTGCTGCTGCTCTACCCCACCCTCTCGGCGGTGCGGCTGGTCGGGACCGACCTCGTGCAGGCGGTGCCGCTGGTGCTCTCGGCCGCGATCAGCCACGTGATCGTCAGCGGCGTGGACTGGGCCGTGCTGATCCCGCTGATCGTGGGTGGCTCCCCGGGCACCTTCATCGGCGCCCGGATCGCCAACTGGGTCTCCCAGTCGGTGATCCGGCGCGGCATCGTGATCGTGCTCACCCTGACCGGGCTCAACATGCTGGGGGTCCCGCCGCGGACCGTCGGCATCATCGGCGCGGGCATGCTGCTGCTCGGGCCGCTGCTCTGGGGCTACATCCGCCGCCAGCGCGGTCTGCCCGCCTTCGACAACAACGCCGCCGCGTGGCGGCTCCCGGAGCATCCCGACCAGGACCCGCCGCCGGTCACCCCGGCCGTCAGCCCTCCCTCCTAGGCTCTCTCAGGTCTGCTGGGGCAACTCTTTTCCCGATGCTCACCCGACGTTCAGGATCACCGGGCACCCTGGCTGCATGGTCTTTGTGATCGTGGGCGTGATCGCCCTCGCCTGGCTCGTCGTCGCGCTGGTCGTCGGCCTGGTGGTGGGCCGGATGGTCAAGGCCCGCGACCGGGTGAGCGGGCCCTCAGCCGCGCAGCGACGCCACGAAGGTCTGCGCCGCGTCGTATGACGGCAGCAGGCCCGCAGCCTGCGCCTCCGCGAGGCTCGGGGCCTGCGCGTCCTTGCCGGACAGCAGCGTCCGCAGCGGCGCCCCGTCCCGACCGGTCGTCGGCCAGTCGATGCCGATCGCCGGGTCGAGCGGGTGCACCCCGTGCTCCCGGCCCGGTGCGTACGGCGCCGAGCACAGGTACGACACGACACTTCCCTCCTCGAGGGCCAAGAAGGCGTGCCCGAGTCCTTCGGAGAGGTACGCCGCCCGGTGGGTCTCGTCGTCGAGGGTGACCGAGTCCCACCCGCCGAAGGTCGGGGACCCCACCCGGATGTCGACGATCACGTCGAGCACCGAGCCGCGCAGGCAGGTCACCCACTTGGCCTGGCTGGGCGGCAGCGCCGCGAAGTGGATGCCGCGCAGGGTTCCGGCAGCCGACACCGAGGCGTTCGCCTGCGCGAGGGTGAAGCGGTGCCCGGTCGTCTCGGTGAACCGGTCGGCGCGGAACCACTCCAGGAAGGCACCCCGGTCATCGCCGTGCACCTGTGGGGTGACCTGGTAGGCCCCGGCGATGGACAGCTCGCGAATCTCCACCTGAGTAGGGTACGGACCGGCCCGGCCGCGCCGGAGCGGGCCGAGGAGGACGCGACGTGAAGTGGCTGGTCACCGGGTCGAACGGGATGCTCGGCACCGACCTCGTCGAGGTGCTGCGCTCGGGTGGCGAGGAGGTCACCCCGGCGACCAGGGGGACGCTCGACGTCACCGACGGCGCAGCCGTCCGGGCGGCGGTCACCGGCCATGACGTGGTGGTGAACGCTGCCGCGTGGACGGCCGTCGACGAGGCGGAGGAGCACGAGGCGGAGGCTGCCGCCGTGAACGCCGAGGGCCCCCGGCTGCTGGCCGCCGCGGCCCGCGAGCAGGGTGCCCGGCTGGTGCAGGTGAGCACCGACTACGTCTTCGACGGGTCGGCCCGCGAGCCGTACGCCGAGGACGCCCCGACCGCTCCGGTCTCCGCCTACGGACGCACCAAGTCCGCAGGTGAGCAGGCGGTGCGTGCGGAGCTCCCCGGGCGGCACCTGCTGGTGCGCACCGCCTGGCTGTACGGCGCCCACGGCGGCTGCTTCCCCAGGACCATCGCCCGGGTGGCCCGCGAGCGCGGCGAGGTCAGCGTCGTGGACGACCAGGTGGGGCAGCCGACCTGGACCCGCGACGTCGCCGACCTCGTCGTGCGCCTGGTGCTCGGGGGCGCCCCCGCCGGCACCTACCACGCGACGTCGTCGGGGCAGTGCAGCTGGTTCGACTTCGCCCGCGCGGTGGTCGCCGCCGCCGGGCTGGACCCCTCGGTCGTGCGTGCGACCACCAGCGAGGCGTTCGTGCGGCCGGCGCCGCGCCCGTCGTACTCCGTGCTCGGCCACCACGCGTTGCACCGGCTGGGGATCGCTCCGATCGCCGGCTGGGAGCAGCGCTGGAGGGCGGCTGCCCCTCTGGTGCTTGCCTGACGAGCCGCATTCTGTCCGCATGCTGGGACGGTGGGGAAGAGAACGCAACGCGCCTGAGGGTCTTTGTCCGGACGGGTTCGGACATAACCGGGTGCCCGGACGGGTCGACTCGCAACCGTCACTACGCGGCGCTCAAGGGTGGGTACAAGGCTGACGAGACTTCCTGCACAAGCCACCATCCAACGGGCAGCAGCCCGGAAGCAGGTCACGACCGATGGACACCACTCGCCTTGTCGCACAGAAGCTCGAGCACAGCCTGTCCGTCGCCCTGCACCGCCCGGACGGCGGCACCTCGGCCGTCCCGACGGTGCTGAGCTACGACTCGAGCGACCCCTACGCCCTGACCATCACCTTCCGGCTCGTCGACGGCCTGGTGCCGTGGACCTTCGCCCGCGACCTGCTCAGCAGGGGCCTCACCGAGCCGACCGGCGACGGTGACGTGCACGTGTGGCCGGGCGTGGACGACTCCGGCTTCGCGACCGTCTCGATCGAGCTGTGCTCGCCCCACGGCGACGCGCTCGTCGAGCTGCGCACCTCCGCCGCGGACGGCTTCATCCGGAGCGCCGAGGCCCTGGTGGCGCCGGGCACCGAGTCCGAGCACCTCGACCTGGACGCCCTGATCACCGCGATCCAGACGACCGAGACCGCCTGAACCAGCCCCGGCCCCCGACCCGGCTCAGCCCGGGCTCGACGTGTGGTCGCCGTCCCCGGCGTCGGCGACCACGACGACCGAGGCGGCCACCGCGTCCCGGACCGCCCGGGAGTGCCACTCGTAGTGCCTCTCCAGGTCACCGCCCTTGACGACCGCGTAGCAGTCCGCACACGAGACCAGCTCGTCGACACTCTCGACCGACACGTCTTCCATGCCCGCCACCGTACGTCTCCCCGGCGGCCGGCCGCGCCGCCTTTGCCGAGACGACCTCAGCCGGTGACCAGCAGCTGGAGGAGATACTCGCCGTAGCCGGACTTCACCAGCGCCTCACCCCGCTCGCGCAGCTCGTCGTCGGTCAGGAAGCCCTGCCGCCAGGCGACCTCCTCGGGACAGCCGATCTTCAGCCCCTGCCGGCGCTCGACGGTCTGGATGAAGTTGCTCGCGTCGTTCAGCGAGTCGAAGGTGCCGGTGTCCAGCCACGCGAACCCGCGTTCGAGGACCTCCACCCGCAGCCGACCCTGCTCGAGGTAGGCCCGGTTCACGTCGGTGATCTCGTACTCCCCCCGCGCCGACGGCTTCAGGTCGCGGGCGATGGCGAGCACGTCGTTGTCGTAGAAGTAGAGGCCAGGGATCGCGTAGCTGCTCCGGGGCCGCGCCGGCTTCTCCTCCAGGGACAGCGCCTTCCCCGTCCCGTCGAACTCCACGACGCCGTACGCCGTGGGGTCGGAGACCCGGTAGGCGAAGACCGCGGCACCGTCGACGTCCGCGAAGCGGGTCAGCTGCCGGCCGAAGCCGGGCCCGTAGAACAGGTTGTCGCCGAGCACCAGGGCGCTCGTCGAGCCGCCGACGAAGTCGGCGCCGATGGTGAACGCCTGCGCGAGGCCGTCCGGGGAGGGCTGCTCGGCGTAGGTCAGGTTGATGCCGAACCGCGAGCCGTCCCCCAGCAGCCGCTGGAACTGGGCGAGGTCGTGGGGGGTGGTGATGACCAGGATGTCCGAGATGCCGGCCAGCATCAGCGTGGTCAACGGGTAGTAGACCATCGGCTTGTCGTAGACCGGGACCAGCTGCTTGCTGACACCCATCGTGATCGGGTGCAACCGGGTGCCGCTTCCACCGGCCAGGATGATTCCACGCATGTCGGTTAGTGTGCCGGACCATGAGGCTTCTGGTGACCGGCGGCGCGGGTTTCATCGGCTCCCACTACGTGCGGTCGCTGCTCACCGGCGCCTGGGGGTCCGACGAGCCCGAGGCGCTGGTGGTGCTCGACAAGCTCACCTACGCGGGCAACCGGGCCAACCTCGACCCGGTCCGCGACGACCCCCGGCTGCGGTTCGTCCAGGGCGACATCCTGGACCGGGTGCTGGTCGAGCGGCTGGTCGACGAGGCGGACGCGGTGGTGCACTTCGCCGCCGAGTCCCACGTGGACCGGTCCATCACGGGCGCCTCGGACTTCGTGATGACCAACGTGGTCGGCACCCACACGCTGCTCGAGGCCGCACTGCGCCGCGGCATCGAGAGGTTCGTGCACGTCTCCACCGACGAGGTCTACGGCTCGATCGAGGCCGGCTCCTGGGACGAGCAGCGGCCGCTGGAGCCCAACTCGCCGTACTCCGCCTCGAAGGCCTCCTCGGACCTGCTGGCCCGCGCCTACCACCGCACGCACGGGCTGCCGGTGTGCATCACCCGCTGCTCGAACAACTACGGCCCCTACCAGTACCCCGAGAAGGTCATCCCGCTGTTCGTCACCAACCTGATCGACGGCCTGCCGGTCCCGCTGTACGGCGAGGGCACGAACGTCCGCGACTGGCTGCACGTCGACGACCACTGCCGGGGCATCCACCTGGTGCTCACCCGCGGACGGCCCGGTGAGGTCTACAACATCGGCGGCGGCACCGAGCTCACCAACAAGGAGCTGACCGCCCGGCTGCTGGAGGCGACCGGCGCCGGCTGGGACAGCGTCGAGCAGGTGACCGACCGGCTCGGGCACGACCAGCGCTACTCCGTGGACATCGCGAAGATCCGCACCGAGCTGGGCTACGAGCCCGCGGTGCCCTTCGAGCGGGGACTCGCCGAGACGGTCGACTGGTATCGCCAGCGCCGCGACTGGTGGGAGCCCCTCAAAGCCGCCGCCTTGTGATTGATAGGTTAAGCGGATGCAGGAATACCTGGAGAGGCCAGTGAGGCTTGACGCGTTGGAGTCCGAGCAGCGTCCGTGGGGCAGCTGGCACGTCATCGACGTGGGACCCGGCTACAAGATCAAGCGCATCCACGTGAACCCCGGTAGCCGCCTGTCGCTGCAGACCCACCAGTACCGCAGCGAGCAC
This sequence comes from Nocardioidaceae bacterium, assembly GCA_025934895.1. Taxonomy (GTDB): domain Bacteria; phylum Actinomycetota; class Actinomycetes; order Propionibacteriales; family Nocardioidaceae; genus Nocardioides_B. The sequence goes on from JAICWH010000157.1 coordinate 6,970, forward strand.
TGGGTCGTGGTCTTCGGCATCGCCACCGCTCACATCGACGACCAGGTCCTCAGCGCCGGCCCGGGGGACTCCCTCGACGTCCCCCGCGGCGCCAAGCACCGGCTCGCCAACGAGGGCTCGGAGGAGCTGGTCATCGTCGAGGTGCAGCACGGCGCCTACACCGGCGAGGACGACATCGTCCGCATCGAGGACGACTTCGGCCGGCTGAGCTGACCCTCGGGTCGGGGCGGCCCGGCTCGCTGGGCTCACTTCGCCAGGGCCTCGGCAGCCCGGAGCGGACGGCTCAGGGGCGACCCAGAGCGCGGTAGGTCCACCCGGCGGCCCGCCACTGCTGCGGGTCCAGGCAGTTGCGACCGTCCAGGACCCGCCGTGCGGCGACCAGGCTCCCCACCTCGGACGGGTCGAGGGCGACGTACTCCGCCCACTCGGTGAGCACCAGGACCAGCTCTGCGCCGGCGACGGTCTCCTCGACCGAGGGACAGAAGTGCAGGTCCGGCCATTTCTTGCGGGCGTTGTCGATGGCCCGTGGGTCGCTGACCCGCACGTCGGCGCCCTGCAGCTGCATCTGGGCGGCGATGTTGAGGGCCGGGGAGTCCCGGACGTCGTCGCTCTCGGGCTTGAACGCGGCGCCGAGCACGGCGATCCGGCGGCCCACGATGGA
>JAICWH010000108.1 GCA_025934895.1 Nocardioidaceae bacterium
GCCGCCACGATGGTGACCGCCGGGGTGTACCTCGTGGTCCGCTCGAGCTTCATCTACGACTACACGCAGGCCGCGCAGACCGCGGTCGTGGTCGTCGGTGCCGTGACGCTGCTCTGGGGTGCGGTCATCGGCTGCGCCAAGGACGACATCAAGAAGGCGCTGGCCGGGTCCACGATGAGCCAGATCGGCTACATGATGCTCGCGGCCGGACTCGGCCCGGCGGGGTACCCGTTGGCGATCTTCCACCTGCTCACCCATGGCTTCTTCAAGGCGAACCTGTTCCTCGGTGCCGGATCGGTGATGCACGCGATGGACGACGACGTGGACATGCGGCACTACGGCGCCCTGGCGAGAGCCGTCCCCTACACGTTCGGCACCTTCGCCGTCGGCTACCTGGCGATCATCGGGATCCCGCCGTTCGCCGGCTTCTGGTCCAAGGACAAGATCATCGAGGCCGCGTTCGGCGACAACCTCATCGTCGGGCTGGCGGCCCTGGTCGGTGCCGGCATCACCGCGTTCTACATGACCCGGGTGATGCTGATGACCTACTTCGGCCAGAAGCGCTGGGCCGAGGGCGTGCACCCGCACGAGTCGCCCAAGGTGATGACCCTGCCGCTGGTCGTGCTCGCGGCGCTGTCCGCACTCGGCGGCCTGCTGCTGTACGGCGGTTGGGTGGTCGACTGGCTCGCCCCGGTGGTCGGCGAGCAGGTCGAGGTGCACCTCGCGGTCCCGACCATCGTGGTCACGCTCATCGCGCTGCTCGTGGTGATCGCCGGGATCGGCATCGCCTGGACGACGGTCGGGCGGCGCGAGGTCCCGCGGACGGCACCGAGGAAGGTGTCGGTGTTCACCAGGGCCGCCCGAGCCGACCTCTACGGCGACGCGATCAACGAAGGGCTGCTGATGCGACCGGGTGACCAGTTCGTGACCGGCCTGGTCACCTTCGACGACACCACGCTGGACGGGCTCGTCACCGGCACCGGCGGCGCCTTCGGGGCGATGTCCTCGACGTTCCGGCGGCTGCAGACCGGCTTCGTACGCTCCTACGCCCTATCGGTCCTGCTCGGCGCGCTCGTGGTCGTGGTGGCGATGCTGGCGGTGAACCTGTGACGAGCTTCCCCTGGCTGAGCGCCGCCCTGCTGCTGCCGATGGTGGGCGCGGTCGTCGTCGCGCTGCTGCCCCAGGCCGCCGGCCAGCGGTCCGCGCTGCCCAAGCAGGTCGCGCTGGGCTTCTCGCTGGTCACCCTGGCGGTGGTCGCCTACATCGGCATCGCCTTCGACACCTCGCCGGCCACCGGCGCGCGCTACCAGTTCACCGAGACCCACGACTGGATCCGGGTCTTCGGTGCCCACTACGCGCTCGGCGTGGACGGCATCGGCCTCACGCTGGTGCTGATGACTGCGATCCTGGCGCCGGTGGTGATCCTGGCGTCGTGGGACGACGGCGACAACGGACGCTGGGGTGCGAACTCGTTCTTCGCCTGGCTGCTTGCCCTCGAGGGCCTGTCGATCTGCGTGTTCTCGGCGACCGACGTGTTCTTGTTCTACGTGATCTTCGAGGCGACGCTGATCCCGATCTACTTCCTGATCGGCGGGTTCGGCGGAGCCAAGCGGTCGGCCGCCGCGGTGAAGTTCCTGATCTACAACCTGTTCGGCGGGCTGCTGATGCTGGCCTCCGTCGTCGGGCTGTACGTCGTCTCCGCGCGCAGCTCGACGGGTCCGACGTACCTCCTCTCGGAGCTGAGCAAGGTGCCGATCGACCAGAACGTCGGACGCTGGCTGTTCGTCGGCTTCTTCGTGGCGTTCGCGATCAAGGCGCCGATGGTGCCGGTGCACACCTGGCTGCCGGACGCCGCGGAGGAGGGCACCACCGGGACGTCGGTGATGCTGGTCAGCGTGCTGGACAAGATCGGCACCTTCGGGATGATCCGGTTCTGCCTGCAGCTGTTCCCCGAGGCGTCTCGGTGGGCCACGCCGGTGGTGCTGGTCCTCGCGGTCGTCAGCGTGCTGTGGGGCGCGCTGGCAGCGATCGGGCAGAACAGCATGCCGCGGCTGATCGCCTACACCTCGGTCTCGCACTTCGGGTTCATCGTGCTGGGCATCTTCGTGCTGAACAGCTACGGCCAGTCCGGCTCGACGCTCTACATGTTCAACCACGGCATGTCGACCGCAGCTCTGTTCCTGGTGGCCGGCTTCCTGATCCGTCGCCGCGGGTCCGACCTGATCAGCGACTTCGGCGGCGTGGAGAAGGTGGCGCCCGTGCTGGCCGGGACGTTCCTGCTGGCCGGCCTCTCGTCCCTGTCGCTGCCGGGGCTCTCGCCGTTCGTCTCGGAGTTCCTCGTGCTGCTGGGCGCGTTCGCGCACGCCTGGTGGTGGGGGGCTGCCGCGGTGCTGGGCATCGTGCTCGCCGCGCTCTACATCCTGCTGATGTACCAACGCACGATGACCGGCCCGACGGTGCCGGCGGTCGCCGGGTTCACGGACCTGAACACCCGCGAGGTCGTCGCGCTGGTGCCTCTGTTGGCGCTGATCGTGGTGCTCGGCTTCTTCCCCAAGCCGCTCACGTCGATGATCAACCCCGCTGTCGCCGACACGCTGCAGCAGATCGGTGCCAAGGACCCCGCGCCCGCCGTACCCGCCCAGGCCGCGCCGGCCAAGGAGACCCCGTGAACCTGGCAGCCGACTTCGTCAAGCCTGACGTCCAGTACGGCCTGATCTCGCCGATGCTGATCGTGTTCGGCGTCGCCACCCTCGGGGTGCTCGTCGAGGCGTTCGTCGCGCGTCGCTCGCGCTACCTCGTGCAGACCGCGCTCGCCCTGGTCGGGGTGGTCGGCGCCCTGGTCGCGACCGTCCTGGTGGCGGCCGGCCTCTCGTCCACCAGCGGGAGCTCCGGGCGCGGTCGCATCGCCGTCGGTGGCGCCATCGCGGTCGATGGTCCGTCGGTGTTCATCTGGGGCACGGTCCTGGCGCTGGCCCTGGTGAGCGTGCTGCTGTTCGCCGAGCGGACCCTCGAGGGCGGGGTCACCGCGTTCGCCGGCCAGGCCGCCGCCCTGCCGGGCACGTCCGCAGAGCGCGAGGCCTCGACCCAGGGGCTGGAGCACACCGAGGTCTTCCCGCTCATGCTGTTCTCGATCGGCGGGATGCTGCTGTTCGCGTCGGCCAACGACCTCGTGACGATGTTCGTCGCGCTCGAGGTGCTGTCCCTGCCGCTGTACCTGCTGTGCGGGCTGGCCCGCCGGCGTCGGCTCCTCAGCCAGGAGTCGGCGTTGAAGTACTTCATGCTGGGTGCCTTCAGCTCCGGCTTCTTCGTGTACGGCATCGCGCTCACCTACGGCTTCGCCGGGTCGATGAACTTCGCGGACATCTCCGAGGCGGTCTCCGGCCGCATCGGCGGACAGGCGCTGCTGCTCTCGGGGATCGGGATGATGGCGGTCGGCATGCTGTTCAAGGTGGGCGCTGCGCCCTTCCACGCCTGGACCCCCGACGTCTACCAGGGGGCGCCGACCTCGGTGACGGCGTTCATGGCGTCGTGCACCAAGGTTGCCGCGTTCGGCGCGCTGCTGCGGCTGTTCTACGTCGCCTTCGGCGCGGCCCGGTGGGACTGGACGCCGATGATCGGGATCGTCGCCGTGCTGACCATGCTGGTCGGCTGCATCCTGGCGATCACCCAGACCGACATCAAGCGGATGCTCGCCTACTCCTCCATCTCGCACGCCGGGTTCATCCTGGTCGGGTTCGTCGGGCTGCACTCGGTGACCGGCTTCGCCGGCTCCGAGCTGTCCTCGGTGCAGGCGGTGCTGTTCTACCTGGTCACCTACGGCTTCATGACCCTCGGCGCCTTCGCGGTCGTGACCGTCGTACGCGATGGCGGGGGGGAGGCGACGAGCATCTCCCGGTGGGCCGGGCTCGGCAAGGAGTCGCCGGTCGTCGCAGGCGTGTTCGCGTTCTTCCTGCTGAGCATGGCCGGCATCCCGCTCACGTCCGGCTTCTCCGGGAAGTGGGCGGTGTTCACCTCCGCGGTCTCGGGCGGCGCGTGGCCGTTGGTCGTCGTCGCGGTGGTGCTGTCGGCGGTCGCGGCGTTCTTCTACGCACGGGTCATCGTGGTGATGTTCTTCTCCGACCCCGTCGGTGAGGGTCCCGTGGTGATGAACCCCAGCATCCTCACGACTATCGTGATCGCAGTCGGCCTCGCCGTGACTGTCGTCCTGGGCGTCTTCCCGGGGCCGGTCCTCGACCTGGCCGCCACCGCGGGTCAGTTCATCCGCTGACCCTGAGCCAGAGGATGAGCATCATGACAACGACAGGCGCGAACTCGTCGCTGGCGCTGCCGGTGCTCGACGACGCGCTCGACGCGCGACTGCGTGCCAGCCTGACCCTGGTGGAGGAACGGCTCGAACGCGAGGTCACCAGTGTGGCGCCGTTCGTCACGGAGGCGGCGCGGCACCTGCTGCGTGCCGGCGGCAAGCGGTTCCGGCCGGCCTTGGTGCTGCTTGCGGCGGAGGCCGGAGACGCCTCGCTCCCCGGCGTCATCACCTCGGCCTGCGTGGTCGAGCTGACCCACCTGGCCTCGCTGTACCACGACGACGTCATGGACGAGGCCGCGCTGCGACGGGGGGCGGAGTCGGCGAACTCGCGGTGGGACAACCACGTGGCGATCCTGACCGGTGACTTCCTGTTCTCGAAGTCCTCGGAGCTGACCGCCACGTTGGGCGCCGACGCCGTGCGGATCCAGGCAGAGACGTTCACCAAGCTGGTCGAGGGTCAGATCCTGGAGACCATCAAGCCGGAGTCCGACCCGTTGGCGCACTACCTGCGGGTGGTCCAGGGCAAGACCGGGTCCCTGATCGCGACATCGGCACGCTACGGTGCCCGGTTCTCTGGTTGCTCCCGCGAGGTCGAGGAGGCCCTCACGGCGTACGGCGAACGGGTAGGCGTGGCCTTCCAGCTCTCCGACGACATCCTGGACATCGGCTCGGACTCCTCCGAGTCGGGCAAGACGCCGGGCACCGACCTTCGCGAGGGCGTGCCGACGCTGCCGGTGCTGATGGCCCAGCGCTCCACCGACCCGTCCGACGCGAGGCTGCTTGAGCTGTTGGCCGGCGACCTCGACGACGACACGCGACTGACGGAGACACTCGGGCTGCTGCGCAAGCATCCGGCGATGGACGAGGCCCGCGGCTATGTGCTCGACATCGCCACCGAGGCCCAGGAGCTGCTGACCGCCTTGCCGGAGGGGCCGGTGCGGGAGGCACTCGACGCGTTCGCGGTGCTGATCGCCACCCGGTCCGCCTGACCCCGGCCATCGGGTCGTCGCTCCGGCCTCAGGTTGCGTCCGCGGCCCTGCGCTCCTCCTCGAGTCGGTCCTTGCTGCGGAGCAGTCGCAGCAGGGTGACCAGCAGCAGGCCGCCGAGCATGTTGCCGATCACCGTGTAGGCGAACCAGCCCAGCCAGTCGAGGTAGCCATACGGAGCGTCACCGGTCTGGATCGCGCCGAAGATCAGCAGTGAGTCGAGGATCGAGTGGAACATCTGCAGTCCGGCCAGCAGAAAGGCGCCAGCGACCGCGGCGGCGATCTTGGCCGGCATCGAGTCGGTGCCGTGCTGCATCCGCGTCATCAAGGTGATGGCCATCCCGCCGAGGACCGCGAGCGAGAAGGTCTCCGGCGACAATGGTGCGAGGACGTAGTGCGAGGCCGACTCGACCATCTGGGCATGCAGCTTCGGGAAGCCGGTCACGATCAGCCACATCAGCAGCCAGCCCCCGACCAGGTTGGCGCCCAGGGTTCCGCTCCACAGCTTGAGCAGCTGCGCGACGCTTGCCCGCTTGGCCGCCACCGTCGTCACCGGCACCAGGAAGCCTTCGGTGAACAGCTCGCTGCGGCCGAGCAGCAGAGCCAGGAAGCCGATGGAGAACGCCACCCCGGACAGCAGCGGGTTCCCGGTGGCCTCGTAGACCGACAGGTAGGCGAGCACCCCCATCGCCACCTCGGTGCCGCCGAAGAACCCGGTGACAAGGACCACGCGCCACGGCCGGTGCAGCCGTTGGGTGCCTTCGTCGACCATCCGGCTGAAGGCGTCCTCGAGCTCGTCCTCGATCGGGCTGTCGTGCTCGCCGAGTTGCCGCTGGCTGGTCCCGGTCACGACAGAGGTGCCCCTTGGGTGGAGTGAGTGGTACGCCGGGCCGTACCCCTACCCACATCGGGTCACACCTCGACCAGCGCCCACCTCACGCCGTCGACGAGGGTCCGGATGGTGTTCCGCCCACGTCTCCGCAGGGGACGAGGCGCTGCGGTTCACTCGTGGAGCATGCCGCTCGGCTGGACCGGGTAGCGCAGGGCATGCCGGAGGGGGACAGCGTCTATCTGGTCGCTCGCCGTCCTGGAGAACGCCACCCACGGCAAGCACCTGCTCACCCACTCTCCGACGACCTCACGCTGCACACGCACCTGCGGATGCAGGGGTCCTGGACGGTCGTCGGACCCGGCAAGCGCCTGCCGTCCCGACTGATGGGCGACGTCCGCGTCGTCCTGGAGCCGGACAGCGGCTCCACGGCGTACGGCGTCCTGCTGGCTGCGCGTGCCCTCCGCACCTCGGCGCTCGTGCCGGGCGTCCACCAGGTGACCACCGGAGCCCGGACCTGGACCGGACCGCGGGCCGATCCCTGCACCCGCGCGGTGAGCAGCGTGGACGCGGGTGGTCACCGGTGCGTGGGCGCCGCCACATCCCCGCGGTCGACGCGGTGACCCGTCATCCACCGGGTCGACCGGTCCGTGCCGAACGCGCGGAGGAGGAGGGGGAGCAGCGCGTCGCGGACCACCGCGGCCATCGGTCCCGACGTCTTGGTGCTGCTGCTGCGGGCGCCGTACCGGACGATCCGCTCCACCCGGGTCCGGCGCCGTGCTTCGTAGGCTGCCAAGCCGGCCGCGACGGAAGGTGCCCGGCGCAGGGAGCCGGCCAGGACCACCGCGTCCTCCAGGGACATCGAGGCGCCCTGTCCGGACGAGGGTGACGGGGCGTGCGCTGCGTCGCCCACCACCACCATCGGCCCACGTCGCCACACCGGCACCCGAGGAAGGTCGTAGGTGTTGTCCGCCACCAGTTCGAGCGCTCCGACGGTGATCAGCTCCGCAGCAGGCCCACGGTCGTGCACGAAGAGCCCAGCCAGCCACTCCTGCCACTGGTGAGTGCTGGTGCCGCGGCGCTCCATGGGGGTGATCTGCTGCCGCGGTGCGTTGACGAACCAGATCACGTCCCGCTGACCGGTCAGGTGGTAGCCGAAGAAGGCGTGGCGCCCGAACAGGAACCGCCACTCCTCGGGCGCGGCCTCGACCTCGACCAGGCCGGCCGAGGTCACGCCGCCGAAGTTGGTCAGTCCGACGTACCGGCCGCGGGGTGCCTGTCGGTCGATGATGTGACGGGTGACCGAGTGCACGCCGTCCGCCCCGACGAGGAGGTCCGCAGTCGCCGTGGTCCCGTCCTCGAAGACCGCCTGCACGCTGCCGTCCGGCCGCGGGGACGCGTCGGCCAGCCGACGGCCATACTGCACCTCGATCCCCCGCCGCTCGGCCTCAGCGCAGAGGGCGAGTGCCAGGCGGGTGCGTTTCATCGTCAGCCCAACGGTGCCGTCCGGCAGCGGCCGCCCCAGCGAGAGCGTGGCGAGAGTGCGTCCCCGGGCGCTCATCAACACGCTGCGACGGCTGGGGAAGCCGATCCTCCGGGCGAGGGCAAGGCCGCCGATGGCGTCCAGCGCATCCAGCCCGTTGGGTGCCACGGTGACGTACGAGCCGACCTCTCCGTCGCTCCTGGCATGACCTTCGAAGATCTCGGCGCTGATGCCCACCCGCTGCAAGGCCATGGCCGTTGCCGGTCCGGCGACGCCCGCGCCCACGATGATGGCACTGGTCATGTTGAATGTCCTCACAGAGATGACAGGTATCTCGAATAAATGGTTTCTCGGTTTCCGAAGGGTATGATCCATGGTGGTGACGCGTCAAGAGCTGGTGACGCAGCTGGGAACGGCCATGCAGGCCTACCAACGCAGCACCCAGTCGTTCGACGACGAGGTCGGTCGCCGGCTTGGCCTCAACCCGACTGACCTCCGGTGCCTGGACTGGCTGGTCGACGTGCGTCGCTCGGCGCGCGAGCTCAGCGAGGCGACAGGCCTGTCGTCCGCGGCCACCACGACGTTGATCGACCGGCTGGAGCGCAAGGGGTTCGTCCGGCGCGTGGCACACGACTGGGACCGGCGCCGGGTCCTGGTGGAGATGACCGAGGAGGGGCGCGAGCGGGTCGGTCGCTTCTACGGCCCGCTGGTCTCCGAGGGCTCGGCGATGCTGCGTGTCTACACCAAGGACCAGCTGGCGGTGATGCTCGGCTACCTGCTGTCGATCACCGAGCTCACCGACCGGCACCGGGATCTGGTGCGGGGCGGCTGACTGCGGCGACCGCGGGCACACCGACACACATGTCAGTCGGTCGGCGGGCTCATGGACGGCGCTCGCGTCGACCCGTCGGGCCACACTGTTGCGCATATGCAATAATTGCTGTGACGCACCAAAATCAGGAGGTGACAGGAGAATGAGGCAACATGCAACCAGTGGGCGTGACCGGTTCCTTCTGCAGGAGCCGGGCGTCCGCGCGGAGGCGCGGGGAGCCACGGAGCGTGCTCGCAGAGCGAGAGCGAGCAGCGCCCGCGTGCTGGAGGCGTCCTGGTACCCGGTCGCGACACTGCTCTTGCTGACGCTGGGCGTGTGGAGCTTCCTCGGGGCCTTCATCCTCGGCTACCCCTACACGGTGATCGGCCAGGACAGCGTCCTGCGTGTCCTCGGCGCCGCCATCGTGCTGATGGTCTGCGGGCTATGGATCCGTCACGTGGCGTGCTCCGCCGTGGCCGTGATAGTGGCCGGGCTGGCCGGCGCGGCCCTGCTGTGGTCGGCGCTCGAACTGCCACATGAGACCAGCCGGATCCGCGTCAACGAGGGCATCATCGGAGCCCTCGTGTTGATCGCCTGCGTTGTCATCGCGGCCACCGCCCGGCCCCGAGGATGACGAGGCCACGTCCCAGCGCGGGCGCGCCCGCACGCGTGCGGGTCCCCCGGTCCTTGCGCGAGTTCGTGGCGGTGCCGGTGCTGGTCGTCGGCGTGATGCTGGCGCTCGCTCTCGCCTCGATCTATGGCGACCAAGCACACGGGCCGATGTTGACCACCGTGCGTGGCGATCTCAGCCATCTGATCGGGAAGCAGGCCTCCTCCGCGACGCTCGGTGCGGTCGCTACCGGCCTGGTGACGGTCACGTCGATCACGTTCTCGGTGCTGCTGCTCGCCGTACAGCAGACCGCCTCCAGCCTGTCACCGGTGGTGTTCGACCAGTTCGTGCGCCGCCGGACCAACCAGGTGTTCCTCGGGCTGTTCGTCGGTCTGGCGTTGTACGCCTATGTCGTGCTGGCCGCCGTACAGGAGAGGACTCCACCGATCATCGGCGCGTTCCTGGCCACGGTGCTGACCGTCGTCGCACTCGGATGCCTGCTGTTCCTGGTGTACTCCACGATCGACCAGATGCGGCCGCGAAACGTGATGCGACAGCTGCACGACCGAGCGGTTCGCGCACATGACCGCGAGACTGCTCTCATCATGCGCACCCGTCGTACGTCCGTCTCGCGACTCCCCGTGCTCGCTCAGTACCGCAGCCGGACGTTCGGCTACGTGGAGTCGATCGATCTTCACGTCCTCGACGACCGACGAGACAACCACCACGGCACCGATATCGACATGGCCCACCAGCCGGAGATCGAGTTCCACGTCAGCCTTGGCGCGGAGGTCGCGTTCGGTGACCTGGTCGCCTCGGTGAAGGCACCTGATGTCGAGACAGCCGAGCAGATCCGCGACCGGGTCGACAAGGCGGTGGCATTCAGCCCGGCGCCGGATCTGGACTTCGACGCCACGACCGGTATCAGCGATCTCAGCAACATCGGCTGGACCAGCGGCTCGACATCGAAGCAGAACCCGGCCATCGCCGCGCAGTCTCTGCACGCGCTACGCGACCTCGCGGTGCGCTGGACCACGGAAGGTGAACGCACCGGTCCCGATGCAGTCGCAGTCGTCTACGCCGACGACGACGTCGACACAGTGCTCAACGCGCTGTACTCCGCGATCGTGACAGCCCATGAGTCACACCAGCATGAGCAGGCGGCTCGAGTCCTGGACGCCTATGCGTGTGTGCTCGCGCACGCGGATACTCGCGTCGCATGCCGGATCCGCCGCGACCTGGCGGCGATGCGACCGCTGCTGGACCAGATGCCGGCCTCGCCCTCCCTCGCCGACGCGCGTCGCCGCGTGGACACCGCTGTGCCCGTCGGCACCCCCGACGGCCACAACGCCGCCGAGCCCGCTCGACGGCCCAGACCAGCAGAGGGGGCTCGGGTGCCGTGACCGTTTCGACGCTCGCCATGGCGGCGACGAACACGGGAGGCCTCTGGTGTTGACCGAACGGTGGGCAGCCCACCCGCGGATCGCCCTCGCGTTGAAGGCGGCGACGGCGGCCGCGATCGCATGGCTGCTGATCCAGCCCGTTGGCGGCATCGTCGACTACACCTACTATGCGCCGTTCGGCGCGGTCGTCGCGGTCTCCAGCACGGTCGCGCGGTCGATGCGGTCCACCGCCCAGGCGGCCGCGGCAATCGCGATCGGGGCGGCGACCGCGCTAACGGTCCGCGAGCTGCCGATGCCAGAAGTGGCTTCCCTTGCGCTTGTCGTCGCGGCCGGAACAGGCATGGCCGGCTGGCGGCGGCTCGGGGCAATGGGCAGCTGGGTGCCGGTGTCGGCGTTGTTCATCCTCATCCTCGGCGACCGGGACCCGAGCCGCTACGTGATCGCGTACCTCGGCCTGACCACGCTCGGTGGTCTGGTCGGCATTGCGGTGAACGTGGCATTCCCCTCTCTCCCGCTCACCCCGACCCGGCTCGCGCTCCTGCGGCTGCGCGCAGAGCTCGCCGAGCAGCTGGACGAGGTCGCCGGCGGACTGCGGCAAACCGATCCTCCGACGCGTTCAGAGTGGAGGAAGCGACGTCACGTGCTGCGCCCCCACATCGACCGGGTCCGCGAGCTGGTCGCAGAGACCGCTGAGGCCAGCCGGGTGAACTGGCGAGCCCGCCGCTGGCGTTCAGACGCGGACCGGCAGCATGCGCTCGCCCTGGCGTTGGAGGATCTCACCGCGGTGACGAACCAGGTCGTCAATCTGGTGGTCGAACGCGAGCGCGCCGAGCAGTCCGAGCTCGCTCTTGGCCCTTCCCTGCGTCCCCTCACTGCCGCTGCATTGAGCGCCACGGCGACCCTGCTCGAGGACCTCGACGAACCGAACCGCGTGCAGGCGGCGCTTGACCAGACGTGCGCGGCAGTCGACGATCTCCGGCGCGCCACAAGCAGCGCCTGGCACGAGGCCGGTGAAGACCGCTATACCGCCGCCGCTCTCGTGACCGCGCTCGAGCGCGCCCTCCGTAGCCTCCAGTCTCTTCGGCACTGGCTGGAACGAACAGCCGGCGAAACGACGCTGGGCAAGGCCAACTAGACACCGCCGCTCGCCGCCGCCTGTACGGTCGCCAGCTGCGGTCGGATCCCCAGGATGGCGCCCAGGCCGGCGAGAGCCAGCCGAGAACCACCGCTGGCGGCCGTCGCGCGGGGAGGCCCTCCTGCTGCAGGGGACGTCGACCCGTGGGCGCCTCGCACTGCTCGAAAACCCGAACCCGGTGGGCACGCCGTCGCTGAAGGCAACCTGGTCCGGTGTGCGCGTGGCGAGCTCGCCGAGACCCATCGAGGACAGCAGCTCGCCCTCCAGGCTCACGATCTCGGCGTCCCGCCGGCGAGACCCCTGTCGAGTCGGCGCGTCCGCTGGCGAGAACCCTGTCGAGTCGGCGCGTCCGCTGGCGAAACTCGTCCGAGTCGGCGCGTCCGCAAGCCTTCGGTGCGAGGCCGGTCAGCCGGCCGCACCGACCGCCTCGACCGGGTCGTTGCGGTGCTGGTTGTGTCGGTTCCGCAGGCTCTCGACGGTGAACAGCGCCAGAGCGAGCCAGATCAGCCCGAACCCGACCCAGCGCATCGGGGGCATCGGCTCGCCGAACACCACGAGGCCGAGGATGAACTGGACGGTCGGCGTGAGGTACTGCATCAGCCCCAAGGTGCTGAGCGGGATCCGGGTCGCAGCGCCGCCGAAGCACAACAGGGGTACGACGGTGATCACCGCCGTACCCATCATCAGGACGACATGCCAGACGCCGTGGTTCTCGAACGTGGAGGCACCGGTCAGCATCAGGAATACGATGTAGCCGAGTGCCACGGGCGAGATCACCGCCGTCTCGATGACCAGGCTCTCGACGGCACCCGCGTTCGCCTTCTTCTTCGCCAGGCCGTAGCTTCCGAACGAGAACGCCAGGATCAGGGCAACCCAGGGTGGATGA
>JAICWH010000097.1 GCA_025934895.1 Nocardioidaceae bacterium
AAGATGAAGCGCTTCATCATGACCGAGCGCAACGGCATCTACATCATCGACCTGCAGCAGTCGCTGGCCTACATCGACCGCAGCTACGCATTCGTCAAGGACACGGTGGCCAAGGGCGGCACGGTGATGTTCGTCGGCACGAAGAAGCAGGCCCAGGAGGCGATAGCGGAGCAGGCGACCCGCGTCGGCATGCCCTACGTCAACCAGCGGTGGCTGGGCGGCATGCTCACCAACTTCCAGACCGTGCACCAGCGGATCAACCGGCTCAAGGAGCTCGACGAGGTCGACTTCGACGACGTGGCCGGCAGCAGCCGCACGAAGAAGGAGCTCCTGCAGATGAAGCGGGAGCGCGACAAGCTCAACAAGACCCTGGGCGGCATCCGGGAGATGACCCGCACGCCGTCCGCGGTGTGGATCGTGGACACCAACAAGGAGCATCTCGCCGTCGAGGAGGCCCGCAAGCTGCACATCCCGATCATCGGCATCCTCGACTCGAACTGCGACCCGGACCAGGTGGACTTCCCGATCCCCGGCAACGACGACGCCATCCGCGCGGTCGGCCTGCTCACCCGCGTGGTGGCTGATGCGGTCGCCGACGGCCTGATGGCACGCGCCGGGGTCAAGACGGGCGAGGGAGACGCTACCGCGATCGGCTCCGAGGAGCCGCTCGCCGAGTGGGAGCGTGAGCTGCTGCAGGGTGACGCCGACCAGGCCGCGGTCGCGGCCACAGGCGGCGCCACAACCGCCGAGGCGACCCCTGCTCCGAGCACCGAGACCGTGGTCCCGGCCGCCGAGGCGACCCCTGCTCCGAGCACCGAGACCGTGGTCCCGGCCGCCGAGGCGACCGGTGCGTCCTCGGAGGCAGCGGCATCCGATCCGGTCGCCCAGGTCGCGCCCGCCGATCCGGCCGAGGTGGCCTCCGCGGTCGACGCGCCGAGCGCGGTTCCGGCCGAACCCGTCGCCGACACCCCGACGGACGAGCCGGACACGTCCGACTGATCCCCGACCGGCGTACGGCTGTCCGTCACCGGATCGCAGGTCGGTGACGGACAGCGGCATGAGCCTCCGGGTCACGATCGGCCCATCTCCAGCACGAACGACCAGCACGAGGGAGTGCATCGACATGGCGAACATCACCGCCTCCGACGTCAAGAAGCTCCGCGACATCACCAGCGCGGGCATGATGGACTGCAAGAAGGCGCTCACCGAGGCCGACGGGGACTTCGACAAGGCGATCGAGCTCCTGCGCACGAAGGGCAAGGCCAAGGCCGAGCAACGAGGCGCCGAGCGCACCGCCTCCAACGGTCTGGTGGCGACCGCCGGCGCTGCGCTGGTCGAGCTGAACTGCGAGACCGACTTCGTGGCCAAGAGCGAGGAGTTCGTCGCCACCGCCCAGCAGGTCGCCGACGCCGCGGCGGAGGCGAAGCCTGCCGACGTGGAGGCCCTGAGGACGGTCCCCCTGGGGGACTCGACGGTCGGTGAGACCGTGGCCGACCTGGCCGTCAAGATCGGCGAGAAGATCGAGGTCGGACGCGTCGCTGTGTTCGATGGCCCGGTCGCGACGTACATGCACCGTCGTGCCTCCGACCTGCCGCCCGCCGTCGGGGTGCTGGTGGAGTACTCCGCCGCCGACGACGCCGCCCGCGCGGCGGAGGTGGCGCGTGGCACGGCGATGCAGATCGCCGCGATGCGCCCCCAGTACCTCAGCCGCGACGACGTCCCGGCCGACGTGGTGGCGAAGGAGCGCGAGATCGCCGAGGCGGCGGCTCGTGAGGAGGGCAAGCCCGAGCAGGCGCTGCCCAAGATCATCGAGGGCCGGCTCAGTGGCTACTACAAGCAGTTCGCGCTGCTCGACCAGCCGTCGGTACAGGACCCCAAGAAGACCGTGAAGGCGCTGCTGGACGCGGCGGGGGTCAGTGTGAAGCGCTTCGCCCGCTTCGAGATCGGCCAGTAAGGTCAAGGCGCCGAGACTGTCGGACCCATCCTCTAGGCTCGGCAGCGGACCGCACCTCGAAAGGAGTGCTCGTGACGGGTTACCAGCGCGTCCTGTTGAAGCTCTCCGGTGAGGTGTTCGGCGGTGGTCGGGTCGGCGTCGACCCCGGGGTGGTGCAGGGCATCGCCCGCGAGATCGCCGACGTGGTGCGCAGCCATGTCGAGGTGGCGGTCGTCGTCGGGGGAGGCAACTTCTTCCGGGGCGCCGAGCTGCAGAAGAGCGGCATGGACCGGGCCCGCGCGGACTACATGGGCATGCTCGGCACCGTGATGAACTGCCTGGCGCTGCAGGACTTCCTCGAGAAGGAGGGCGTCGAGACCCGGGTGCAGACCGCGATCACGATGGGGCAGGTCGCCGAGCCCTACATCCCCCGGCGGGCGATGCGGCACCTGGCGAAGGGCCGGGTCGTGATCTTCGGCGCTGGCGCGGGGATGCCCTACTTCTCGACCGACACGGTCGCTGCCCAACGCGCGCTCGAGATCGGCGCCGAGGTCATCCTGATGGGCAAGCAGGGCGTGGACGGGGTCTATGACTCCGACCCGCACCAGAACCCCGACGCGGTCAAGTTCGACCACCTCACCTACGACGAGTTCCTGAACCGCAGCCTCAAGGTGGCGGACGCGACCTCGGTGAGCTTGGCGCGGGACAACAACATCGACATGATCGTGTTCAACCTGTCCGACGAGGGCAACATCGCCAGGGTCGTGGCGGGTGAGAAGATCGGCACCACGGTCGCCCGCGACGCCTAGGGTCGCCGCACGCCCGATGGGCCGCCCGGCGGTCACCTGGCGTCGCCCGGGCCGCCGCCGAGGACGGTCGGGCCGCCGACCGACGCCGTACCCGATTACCGAGGAGCAGCCGTGATCAACCAGACGCTCAGCGAGGCCGACACCAAGATGAAGAAGGCCGTCGAGGTGACGCGGGAGGACTTCGCGGCAATCCGTACGGGAAGAGCGAACCCCTCCATGTTCCACAAGCTGACGGCCGACTACTACGGCTCGCCGACCCCGCTCCAGCAGCTGGCATCGTTCACGGCCCCCGAGCCGCGGGTGATCATCATCAGCCCGTACGACGCGAGCGCGATGTCCGCGATCGAGAAGTCGATCCGGGACTCGGACCTCGGGGTGAACCCCACCGACGACGGCAGGACGATCCGGGTCACGTTGCCCGAGCTGACCGAGGAACGCCGCAGGGACTACATCAAGATGGCCAAGAGCAAGGCCGAGGACGGCAGGATCGCCATTCGCAACATCCGCCGCACCGCCAAGCAGGCCATGGACAAGATGGAGAAGGACGGCGAGGTCGGCAAGGACGACGTCACCGGGGCCGAGAAGCGGCTCGACGGGGTCACCAAGAAGCACGTGGACGAGATCGACGAGATGCTCAAGCACAAGGAAGCCGAGCTGCTGGAGGTGTGATGACGCCCGCGCCGGTGACGAGCCGAGCCGGCCGCAACCTCCCGGCCGCGATCGCCTCAGGTGTCGTGCTGGGCGTCGCGATCATCGCCTCGCTGATGTTCTGGAAGCCGGCCTTCATGATCATCGTGGTGGCCGCCGTGCTGGTCGCCGTCTGGGAGCTGGCCCAGGCCTTCGGCTCCGCAGACATCAGGATCACCCGCGAACCGGTGATGGTCGGCGGCGTGGTGATGGTGCTGGTGGCCTTCTTGTTCGGAGCCCCGGCACTGGTGACAGCGACCGCCGTCACGGCCCTCGTGTGCATGCTGTGGCGGCTGCGCGGCGGTGTCACGGGCTACGTCATGGACATGACCGCGGCGGTGTTCACCATCGTCTACGTGCCCTTCCTCGGCGGGTTCGTCGCGCTGATGCTGGGTGAGGACCGGGGGGCCCTGGCGATCGTCACGTTCATCCTGGTCACCATCGCCTCCGACATCGGCGGGTATGCCGTCGGGGTGATCGCCGGGAGGCACCCGATGGCCCCCGTCATCTCGCCGAAGAAGTCCTGGGAGGGGTTCGCCGGCTCTGCCGTCTCCTGTGTGGTCGTGGGGTGGCTGACCGTCGACTACCTGCTGGACGGGCGCTGGTGGGTCGGGGTGCTGCTCGGGGTGGTCGCCGTGGTGATGGCGACGCTGGGCGACCTGTGCGAGTCGGTGATCAAACGGGACCTCGGCATCAAGGACATGTCCCAGATCGTCCCGGGTCACGGCGGCTTGATGGACCGGCTCGACTCCATCCTGGCCACCGCGGCGCCGACGTGGCTGCTGCTCCACTACCTCGTCCTCTGACCTCTGACCAGGCCGCCGCGGGTGGGTGTGAGCGGAGTCGCCCGCCGCGAGATCGTGCTGCCGAGCGCCCGGATGCGAGGATGGCACTGATGCCCGACCAGCCGAAGACCCTCCCCCTCGTGTTCGACGAGCCGCGTGGCCGGCGCAGGCCGCCGCGACACCTCGCCGACCTCTCTGCCGACCAGCGGAAGGTCTTGGTGACCGAGCTCGGCCTGCCCGGTTTCCGGGCGCGACAGCTGTCCACCCATTACTTCTCCCGGTTGGTCGACGACCCGGCACAGATGACCGACCTGCCGGCGGCCGAGCGCGAGGAGCTGGTCGCCTCGCTGCTGCCCGAGCTGATGACGCCGCTGCGCACCCTCGAGGCCGACCGGGGCACCACCCGCAAGACGCTGTGGCGGCTCTTCGACGGTGCGCTCGTCGAGTCGGTGCTGATGCGCTACCCCGGGCGGGTGACGATGTGCGTGTCCTCCCAGGCCGGCTGCGGGATGGCCTGCCCGTTCTGCGCGACCGGCCAGGGGGGCCTGCAGCGCAACATGAGCACCGCCGAGATCGTCGAGCAGGTGATCGCCGGTGCCCGGTCCCTGGCACGCGGCGAGGTGCCGGGCGGACCGGCCCGGGTCTCGAACGTGGTGTTCATGGGGATGGGGGAGCCGATGGCCAACTACCAGGCGGTCATCGGTGCCATCCGCAGGTTGACCGACACGTCGCCGGACGGGCTCGGCATGTCCGCGCGCGGCGTCACCCTGTCGACCGTGGGTCTGGTACCGAGGATGCGACAGCTCGCAGACGAGGGCATCCCGGTGACGCTCGCCCTCTCCTTGCACGCGCCGGACGACGAGCTGCGCAACGAGCTGGTCCCGGTCAACACCCGGTGGTCGGTCCAGGAGGCCGTCGAGGCAGCGTGGGGCTACGCCCGGGCGACCAAGCGCCGGGTCAGCATCGAGTACGCCATGATGTGCGACATCAACGACCAGGCGTGGCGTGCGGACCTGCTCGGCGACGTGCTGACGTCGTACGGCGACTGGGGCTGGGTGCACGTCAACCTGATCCCGCTGAACCCGACGCCGGGCTCGAGGTGGACCGCCTCGCGGCCCGACGTGGAGCGCGAGTTCGTGCGGCGGCTCGAGGCCAAGGGAGTGCCGACGACCGTGCGGGACACCCGAGGCAGCGAGATCGACGGCGCCTGTGGGCAGCTCGCCGCCCTGGACGCCTGACACGGTCTCCGTGAGCCAGAGGGCTGTGCCACCGGGCCCGGTCGAGCACCTCGGCCGGCGCGGCGCTGACACCACGTGTGGCCGGGACCCGGACTCCCCGGTCGTCGAGGGCCAACGTGCCGGGCTAGCCCGGCCAGGGACCGGTCTGGCCGGCGAGCACGTCCAGCACCTCCGCTACGTCGTCCACCAGGTGGATCGACCGCTCCATGGTGCGACCGGCGGCCAGCGAGCGGAGCAGCGGCCAGACCGGGGTCCTCCGGGTCCAGTGGTCGACGCCGACCAGCACCATCGACGCGACCGAGCCGGCGCCGGCGTAGTAGTTCTCGCAGGCGTCCTGGAACACCTCCTGCACGGTCCCGGCCTGTCCAGGCAGGAAGACGATGCCGCCGGTGCACACGTGCAGCAGGACGTCCTCGCGCACCGCGTTGGCGAAGTACTTCGCGATCTGGCTGGCGAAGGCGTTGGGTGGCTCATGCCCGTAGAACCAGGTGGGAACGCCCAGGGACGTCGTCCGGCTCGGCCACCTCCGTCGTACGTCGAACGCCAGCTGTGCCCAGGCGGTGACCGAGGGCGAAGGACACGGTACGGCGCTCAGCAGGTCGAGCGCCTTCGCCAGCGCGTCGTCGTCGTGAGCGGACAGGTGGGCACCGAGGTTGGCGGCCTCCATCGCACCCGGGCCTCCGCCGGTCGCGACGGTCAGGCCGCCCCGGGTCAGAGCGCGTCCCAGCACCGCGGCGTCCCGGTAGGCCGGGGTGCCGCGGGCCGTGTCGTGGCCGCCCATCACCCCGACCACGCGGCGCGGCTCGACGAGCTCCGCCAGCGCGTCGTCGACCGCGAGGTCGTGCAGGGACTGGGCCAGCAGGTCGTGCAGGTCGCGTCCCCGCTCGTGGGCGGACCCCGACCGGACGCTCCAGGCGTAGGCGCGGGCGTCGAGGGTGGCCGCGTAGGACCCGGTCGCCAGTCCGTCGTACAGCTCCTCGGGCGTGTAGAGCCGGGACCGATAGACGTCGACGGGCACGTCGGGGACCGCGGGGAACAGCAGCGCCCCACCCGCCCGCAGGTGCTGCTCGACGGCCGGGTCGAACAGGCAGCCTAGGAACAGCGCGCCTCGCGGGTCGGCCCGGAGCAGCGGGTCGCCGCGGCCCCGCAGGTCCAGGTCCTGCACGCGCCACCCCGCCAGCGACGTGACCCCCTCGGCGCTCCGGTCCAGCTCGGCGAGGGTCTCTATCTCGACGCACCGGCGCGGTGGGCTCTGCACCGGCCCAACCTAGCCAGCGGTCTGCGCGAGCAGCGGCGCCGGGCCCTCGATCACCACCCACGCGGGCCGCGGCTGGGGCCACGGCAGGACGGCTCGAACTGCCGGCCCCGGGCCCCTGGTTTGATCCGGCCCCTGTCGGCCACTATGGGGCCATGGCCGACTACCGCACCGAGCACACGAGGAGCATCGAGGACCCGGCGGGCTACTGGGCCGAACAGGCTCAGCTGGTCGACTGGATCAAGAAGCCCCGGCGGATCCTCGACGACGACCACCCACCGTTCTACCGGTGGTTCCCCGACGCGACGCTCAACACCTGCTTCAACGCGCTGGACCGACACGTCGCCCACGGCTACGGCGACCGGACCGCGCTCGTCTACGACAGCGCCGTCACGCAGACCAAGGAGTCCTACTCCTACGCCAGGCTCCTGGAGCGGACCGCTGCCTTCGCCGGGACGCTGCGGGGGCTCGGCGTGCAGGTCGGCGACCGGGTCGTGATCTACATGCCGATGATCCCCGAGGCCGTCATCGCGATGCTTGCCTGCGCCCGGATCGGCGCCGTGCACTCGGTGGTCTTCGGGGGTTTCGCCCCCCACGAGCTCGCGGTCCGCATCGACGACGCCCGACCCAAGGTGCTGCTCACCGCCTCCTGCGGCATCGAGCCGAGCCGGGTGGTCGAGTACAAGCCGATCCTGGACCGCGCGCTCGAGCTCACTGAGCACCAGCCGGACGCGGTCATCCTCAAGCAGCGCCCGCAGGTCCGGGCGGCCATGCGGGAGCCGCGGGACCTGGACTGGGACACCGCCATCGCGGCCGGCGCGACGGACCCCGCCGCCTGTGTCGAGGTCCGGGCCACCGACCCGCTCTACATCCTCTACACCTCCGGCACCACCGGCAAGCCGAAGGGCATCGTGCGCGACACCGGCGGCCACGCGGTGGCCATGGCCTGGTCGATGCTGAACATCTACGACACCCACGCCGGGCAGGTCTGGTGGACGGCCTCCGACGTGGGCTGGGTGGTCGGTCACTCCTACATCGTCTATGCGCCGCTCATCAACGGGTCCACGACGGTGCTCTACGAGGGCAAGCCGGTCGGCACTCCCGACGCCGGAGCGTTCTGGCGGGTGATCGAGGAGCACCACGTGGACGCGCTGTTCACCGCACCCACGGCGATCCGGGCGATCAAGAAGGAGGACCCCGAGGGCAAGCTGCTCGCGGGGTACGACCTCAGCGGCTTCAAGAGGCTGTTCCTGGCCGGCGAGCGCCTCGACCCCGAGACCTACCGGTGGGCGACCGAGCGGCTGGACGTGCCGGTGGTGGACAACTGGTGGCAGACCGAGACCGGATGGCCGATCGCCGCGAACCTGCGTGGCCTGGCCCCGATGGAGATCAAGCCCGGGTCGCCCACGGTCCCCGTCCCCGGCTACCAGGTGGACATCCTCGGCGAGCAGGGCACGCCGGTCGGGGCCAACGAGGAGGGTGCGATCTGCCTCAAGCTGCCGTTGCCGCCCGGCACCCTGACGACCCTGTGGCGAGACGACGAGCGATACGTCTCGTCCTACCTCTCCGCCTTCGAGGGCTACTACCTCTCCGGCGACGGCGGCTACCTCGACGAGGACGGCTACCTGTTCGTCATGGGCCGCACCGACGACGTGATCAACGTGGCCGGCCACCGGCTCTCCACCGGGTCGATGGAGGCCGTCATCGCCACCCATCCCGCCGTCGCGGAGTGCGCGGTGATCGGCGTGGCCGACCCGATGAAGGGCCAGGTCCCACGCGGCTTCGTCGTCTTGAAGTCCGGCGTCGAGCAGGACCCGGACGAGCTCGGCCGGGAGCTGGTCGCACGGGTGCGCGAGGAGATCGGGGCGGTGGCGGCCCTGAGGGAGATCACCGTCGTGGGTGGTCTGCCCAAGACCCGCAGCGGCAAGATCCTGCGCAAGACGATGCGGGAGATCGCCGACGGCAAGGACGCCAAGGTGCCCTCGACGATCGAGGACACCGAGGTCCTGGACACCCTCCGCCCCGCTCTGCGGCACGAGTAGCGGCGCCCTGCGGCACGAGTAGCGGCGCCGCCGCTCAGTGCCCACCGACCAGCGGAGCCACCGCCCGGGCGACGAGGCTGGGCCGACGGGTCAGGCGCTCCTCGATGTCCGCGAACGTCATGGCGCGCAGGCCGGTGTTGACGCCGAGCCAGCGCAGTGGCTCGGGCTCCCAACGACGCGAGCGGTGACCGACCCAGGGGAGCCGGGTCAGATCGGTGTCCCGCTCGAGCACCAGGTCGCGCAGCGTGCGGCCGGCCAGGTTCGTCGTGGCGACGCCGTCACCGACGTACCCGCCCGCCCAGCCGGTGCCGGTGTCGCGGTCCAGGCCCACCGAGGCGACCCAGTCCCGGGGGATCCCGAGGGCACCTCCCCAGGCATGGGTGAAGCGCGCCGCCGCCAGCACCGGGAACATGTCCACCAGCGTCCGGCGCAGCATCGCGAAGACCCTCGTCTCCCGGTCGTAGCCGGGCCGGATCCGGGAGCCGAAGTGGTAGGGCGCCCCGCGGCCGCCGAAGACGAGGCGGCCGTCCGCCGTCCGCTGGCCGTAGACGATCAGGTTCCGATGGTCGGTGAAGGACTCGCGCTCGCGCAGCCCGATCCGCTCCCACACCGGTCCGGACAGCGGCTCCGTCGCTATCACCAGCGAGTAGACCGGCGCCACGTCGCGTCGCATCCCGCGCAGGGACACCGTGTAGCCCTCGGTGGCTCGGAGCACTGTGCCGGCGCTCACCACGCCGTGCTCGGTGAGCGCCTGGCGCGGTCGGATCTCCCGCACCCGGGTGTGCTCGTAGATGCGTCCGCCCCGGCGCTCCACGGCCCGCGCGAGACCCCGCACCAGCCGGGACGGGTGCAGGACGGCACAGTCCGGGGTGAACGTCGCGCCCAGCACCCGGGTGGCCCGCAGCCGGGCGTCCGCCTGCTCCGCATCCAGCAGGCGTACGTCGTCCGCACCGCGTCCCCACGCCCTCGCGGCCTCGACCTCCGCGCGAGCCCGACGCAGCTGTGCCGGTGAGCGGGCCAGCGTGATCGTTCCACCCTTGTGCGCCTGGGCGTCGATGTTCTCGGCGTCGGCCGTCTCGAGCACCTCGTCGACCGTCGCCCGCATCGCCCGGTGCAGCGTCAGGGCCTGCTCGCGCGATGACCCGGGGAGCGCTGCCAGCTTGGCGAGGCCGGCGGGGAACAGCGCCGAGCACCAGCCGCCGTTGCGTCCCGAGGCACCGAACCCGGCGGTCTCCGCCTCGAGCACGGCCACTCGCAGGGAAGGGTCCTCGCGCAGCAGGTAGTAGGCGGTCCACAGGCCCGTGAGGCCGGCGCCGACGACGGCCACGTCGACCTGCGTGTCACCGGGCAGGGAGGGCCGGACATGCCAGTCGTCGTCCGCGGTCGCATGCCACAGCGAGAGCCCGACGTACGACGACGGCCCCGGGTCCGGAACGGGGCTCAGCGCACGCCCCAGGAGTAGGTCTGCTTGCGCAGCTGGAGGTACATGAACGTCTCGGTGGACACCACGTTGTCCAGGGACCGGATCTTCGTGGACAGCACGGACAGCAGCTCCTCGTCGCTCTCGCAGACCACCTCGACCAGCAGGTCGTAGGAGCCCGCGGTGATGACCACGTAGTCGACCTCCTCGAGGGCTGCCAGCGCGTCCGCGATCGGCTCCAGGGCGCCGCTGGCCCGGATGCCGATCATCGCCTGCCGCGCGAAGCCGAGCTCCAGCGGGTCGGTGACCGCCACGACCTGCATGACCCCGCTGTCGACCAGGCGCTGCACCCGTTGCCGCACGGCTGCCTCCGAGAGCCCGACCACCTTGCCGATGGCGGCGTAGGAACGCCGCCCGTCCTGCTGCAGCTCCTCGATGATCGACTTGGACACGTCGTCGAGCACGACCCTGGCCCGCGGGTGCAGCAGGCGGCCTGGGTCGGTGGGTGAGCTGCGGCTGTTCACCGCCGAATGGTTGCACGCGGACGACCGTTGGTAAAGTCCTGGGCCGTATTCCACGAGTGATTTCGTTGCAGATCTGTCACGACACTACTGAATCACGTGCGAATACGCCTATGCTGCCACACGTTGACCTGGCTTCGCGGGCGCGCCTAGGAGAGGACCCAGTCGAGATGCCGACTGCTGCACCGTCACCCGACGAGATCCGCCGACTGCTCGCCCGGGCACCGGTGAGCCGGCGGGGCTTCCTGCGCGGCGCCGGCCTGGCGGGGCTCGGGCTGGGAGCGCCGACGCTGCTCTCGGCGTGCGGCACCAAGGCCGCCAAGCAGACCGCCTCCTCCTGTGTCAGCAAGGACCTCTCGTCCAGCCAGAAGACGCTGCACTTCTCGAACTGGCCGCTCTACCTCGACGAGAAGAAGGTCAAGCGGAACGGCAAGAAGGTCACCGTCCACCCGACGCTGGACCAGTTCGAGAAGCAGAGCGGCATCCAGGTCGACTACGTCACCGACGTCGACGACAACTCCGAGTTCTTCGGGGTGGTGCGCAACCAGCTCGCCGACTGCCAGTCCACCGGCAGGGACATCTTCACGCTGACGGACTGGATGGCGGCCCGCCTGGTGGACCTCGGCTGGCTGCAGAAGCTCGACAGGTCGAAGGTGCCCAACGTCGAGGCCAACCTGGTGACCAACCTCAGGTCCCCGAGCTGGGACAAGAAGCGTGACTACTCGGTCCCCTGGCAGAGCGGTCTGACCGGCATCGCCTACAACGCCAAGCTCACCAAGGAGGTCCGGAGCTTCGAGGAGCTGCTGACCCGCCCCGACCTGAAGGGCAAGGTCACCCTGCTCTCGGAGATGCACGACACCATGCTGTTCATGCTCCTGCTCGAGGGCGCGGACCCCGAGAAGTTCACCGCCGACCAGTTCGGCTCGGCCATCGAGCGGCTGAAGAAGGCGAACGACGCGGGTCAGATCCGGGCCTTCACCGGCAACGAGTACGCCCAGGACCTGGTCAAGGGCAACGTGGTCGCCTGTGAGGCCTGGTCCGGCGACGTGATCCAGCTGCAGTTCGACAACCCGGACATCAAGTTCGTCGCGCCCGAGGAGGGGCTGGCGCTGTGGAGCGACAACATGCTCGTCCCCAACAAGGCCGAGCACAAGGCCAACGCCGAGAAGCTGATGAACTTCTACTACCAGCCCGAGGTCGCGGCGACCCTGGCCGCCTGGGTCAACTACATCTGCCCGGTCGAGGGCGCGAAGCAGGCGATGGAGAAGGTCGACTCCACCCTGGTCGACAACAAGCTGATCTTCCCCGACCCGAGCACCCTGGCGAAAGCCAAGGACTTCATGGGGCTGGACCAGAAGACCGAGCAGTCCTACCAGAAGCAGTTCGCCACCGTGACCGGGGCCTGACCCGGTGCCGGACCTCGATCGCGACCCGGTGCCCGGCCATGCCGGCGCCGACCTGACCCTCACCTCGGTCACCAAGAGGTTCGGGAGCTTCACCGCGGTCGACGACCTCGACCTGGTCGTCGAGCAGGGCCGGTTCTTCGCCCTGCTCGGTCCCTCCGGGTGCGGGAAGACCACCACGCTGCGGATGGTTGCCGGCCTCGAGGAGCCCACCAGGGGCACCATCACCATCGCGGGCAAGGACATCAGCCGGCTCAAGCCCTACAAGCGGCCGGTCAACACGGTCTTCCAGAGCTATGCGCTCTTCCCGCACCTCGACATCTTCGAGAACGTCGCGTTCGGGCTGCGCCGCCGCGGGGTCAAGGACGTCGCCGGCCAGGTCGGCAGGATGCTCGAGCTCGTCGAGCTCGGCGGTTTCGGAAAGAGGCGCCCGGGTCAGCTGTCCGGAGGTCAGCAGCAGCGGGTGGCCCTGGCACGGGCGCTGATCAACCGGCCCCAGGTGCTGCTTCTCGACGAGCCGCTCGGCGCCCTCGACCTCAAGCTGCGCCGGCAGATGCAGATCGAGCTCAAGCGCATCCAGACCGAGGTCGGCATCACCTTCGTCCACGTCACCCACGACCAGGAGGAGGCCATGACGATGGCCGACACCATCGCGGTGATGAACCACGGGGTGATCGAGCAGCTCGGCAGCCCGGGCGAGCTCTACGACTCGCCTGCGACCACGTTCGTCTCGAACTTCCTCGGCCAGTCCAACCTGGTGAAGGCCGAGGTCGTCGGTCGCGACGCCCAGGACGTGCTGGTCGACGCCCACGGGAGCCGGCTCGCGGCACCTGCGGTGCGCGCCCGTCGTACGAGCGGGACGGTGTGGGCCGGGGTCCGTCCGGAGAAGGTGCACCTCACGGGCGGCGCGGGCGGGGACGGCTCGGCGCCGGGTCCGGGAGCCAACCACCTGACCGGCGGCACGGTCAGCGACGTGAGCTTCATCGGCGTGAGCACCCAGTACCTCGTGCGGATGCCCTGGGGTCAGGAGCTCACCGTCTTCGAGCAGAACAGCGGTGCGCGCGACAGCTTCCGGGTCGGCGACCGGGTCGACCTCCGGTGGACTTCCGAGCACACCTTCCTGCTCGACGCCGACCAGGACGCGCATGCCGGCGACGAGTCCTACGCGGCGCTGACCGAGGGTGCGGCGACGTGAGCGCAGCGGACACCGGCCGCCGTACGTCAAGGACCGGCTACCTGCTGCTGCTCCCCGGCCTGCTCTGGCTGGTGGTGTTCTTCCTGGTCCCGACCATCCAGCTGGCCGCCACCTCGCTCTACGACCCGAGCGGCTCCCTGGACAGCGGCTACGCGATGACCTGGTCCTTCTCCAACTACTGGGACGCGCTGTCGACCTTCCGGGCGCCGTTCCTGCGCTCCCTGCTGTACGCCGCCGTGGCGACCGTGCTCGCCCTGGTGCTGGCCTACCCGCTCGCCTACGCGATCGCGTTCAAGGCCGGGCGGTGGAAGAACCTGATGCTGGTGCTGGTGATCGCGCCGTTCTTCACCAGCTTCCTGGTCCGCACCCTGGCGTGGAAGTCGATCCTGTCCGACAACGGGTTCGTGGCCACCACCTTGCAGGTGCTGCACATCCTGGGTCCCGGCGGCCGGCTGCTCGCGACGTCGGTGGCGGTGGTGACCGGGCTGACCTACAACTTCCTGCCGTTCATGGTGCTGCCGCTCTACGCCAGCCTGGAGAAGATCGACCTGCGGCTGATCGAGGCGAGCAGCGACCTGTACGCCGACGCGCTCACCTCGTTCCGGAAGGTCACGCTGCCGCTGTCCATGCCCGGGCTGGTCGCCGGCACGCTGCTGACCTTCATACCGGCGGCGGGCGACTACATCAACGCCGAGCTGCTGGGGACGCCTCGCCAGTACATGATCGGCAACGTCATCGACAACCTGTTCCTGGTCCAGCTCGACTATCCGGCGGCTGCCGCCTGCTCCGTGGTGCTGATGGCCGCTATCGTGGTGATGGTGCTGGTCTACGTGCGCCGGGCCGGGACCGAGGAGCTCGTATGAGCCGCAAGGCCCGCGGATGAGCCGGGTCGGCCGATGGGTCACGGAGCATGCGGTGATGGCGGTCGCCATGCTGGTGCTGGTCTACATGTTCCTGCCGATCTTCTACGTGGTGCTGATGTCGTTCAACGACCAGGGCCGGCTGGCGTATGAGTTCCAGGGGTTCACGCTGGCGAACTGGGAGGACCCGTGCGGGCCCAGCGGGATGTGCGGGGCGGTCGTGAAGAGCCTGCAGATCGGGTTCCTGGCGACGCTCGGTGCGACGCTGCTGGGCACGCTCGTCGCGTTCGCGCTGGTCCGGCACCGGTTCCGGGGTCGGGCTGCGACGAGCCTGCTGATCTTCCTGCCGATGGCGACGCCCGAGGTGGTGATGGGCTCCTCGCTGCTGGCGCTCTTCACCAGCGTGGGGCTGTCCGGGAGCCTCGGCTTCTGGTCGATCCTGGTCGCGCACATCATGTTCTGCCTGTCGTTCGTCGTGGTCACGGTCAAGGCGCGGCTGGCCGGCCTGGACTCGGCGATGGAGCAGGCCGCGATGGACCTCTACGCCAATGAGTGGCAGACGTTCTGGAGGATCACCTTCCCGCTGGTGTTCCCGGGCATCATGGCCGCCGCGCTGCTGAGCTTCTCGCTGTCCTTCGACGACTTCATCGTCACGAACTTCAACCACGGCAACACCGTGACGTTCCCGATGTACGTCTGGGGCGCCGCCCAGCGTGGCATCCCGCCACAGGTCAACGTCGTCGGAACGGTGATGTTCATCCTCGCCCTCGCCCTGGTCCTCGGCGGCAGCCTGCTGCAGCGTCGCCGACCCGCCTGAGCTGGTCGCCGCCCTGGGCGTGGTCTGCGGATGCGCCGACTGGGCAGGGTTCCGGCCTGCGGGTTCGACTCCGGCGCGTGCTTGGCGCCATGCCTAACGGGTAGGAGATCGGTGACCGGTGCACCCGGCACCGCAGGAAGGCGTGGTCACCATGACACTCGACCCGGAACAGGCCAAGGCGGCGCAGGAGGCGCTGGGCACGGCGGAGCACGCGCGCCAGGTCCGCAAGGCGGCCTTCGCCAGCACGGTCGGCACCACCATCGAGTGGTACGACTACTTCCTCTACGGGACCGCCGCCGCGCTGGTGTTCCCCCACGTCTTCTTCCCTCACGCCTCGCACTACGTGGGGCAGCTGGAGTCCTTCGCGACGTACTTCGTCGGGTTCGCTGCCCGGCCGATCGGCGCCGCGATCTTCGGGCACTGGGGTGACCGGATCGGGCGCAAGGCCACGCTGATCGTGACGCTGCTGCTGATGGGGCT
>JAICWH010000113.1 GCA_025934895.1 Nocardioidaceae bacterium
GCCTGTCCGATCAGGTCGGTGCCCATCAGGGCGACCGAGAGGGTCATCTCCTGGATCGGGAAGGGGGTGGTGATGCCGACGCGCTCGAGGGCGTCGGCGATCTCGGGTAGCACCCCGAGCTCTCTGAAGGTGGTCAGGATCTTGCCTGTTCTGTCGAAGTGCCGTGGCGTTCATGGTGGAGGTGCAGACACCAGCTGCGAGGCTCCCACGGCGCGGGCTCCGGGCGTCCGGAGGACCGCGCTGCGTCGTGCGCTCGACGGCGATGTGCCGCCATTCTATCGGTAGGGTGCCCACATGACTGAATCTCCGCCCGAGCGCCCTCCGCAGGAGGAGCCCGCCCGGTGGTCGGAGCAGCTGCCGGTCGCGTTCTCCGACCCGGTGTACATGGCCGCTGTCGCGGACCTGCTGGGCGTCATCGCCTATGGAGAGCTGTCGGCGTTCGAGAGGCTCAGCGAGGACGCCAAGATGGCTCCGACCCTGCGGGACAAGGCGGAGCTGGGCCGGATGGCGTGCACCGAGTTCGCCCACTTCCAGGGCCTGAGCGCGCGGCTGACCGAGCTGGGCTTCGACCCCTTCGAGTCGATGGCCGGCTTCGTCGTGCCGTTCGAGGACTTCCATCGCCGTACGACGCCCGCGGACTGGCACGAGGGTCTGGTCAAGGCCTACGTCGGGGACGGAATGGCCGCCGACTTCTATCGCGAGATCGCGACCTTCCTCGACGCCGACACCCGGGCGATCATCGTGGAGAGCCTCGCCGACGCGGGCCAGTCGGCCTTCGTCGTGGACCGGGTGCGCGCCGCGATCGCGGCCGAGCCGCGCCTGGGTGGCCGCCTCGCGCTGTGGGGCCGCCGGCTGATGGGGGAGGCGCTGTCCCAGGCGCAGCGGGTGGCCGCCGAACGGGACGCGCTCACGGCTCTGCTGTCCGGTGGCGTGGACCGGCCGGCGATGGACCTCGTCGCGATCGGCCGGCTGTTCACCCGCCTCACCGAGAACCACTCGCGTCGCATGGAGGCGCTCGGGCTGGCTGCCTGAGCCCCCGGGCGCGCCGTCGCGGCATCGGGAGCTGGTCCGGCGCACCGACACCACCGGCGAGCACGCCGGACCAGCGCTGCCGGACACCACGCCCGGCGTCAGGGGCCGGCAGGGCCGCTGATGACGCAGTTCCTGGCCTGGTTGGAGGCTTCCATCTGAACCGAGTACGCGTGGCCGTTGACGTAGACGTCGCCGCCGCCGGTGGTGGTGGGCGCGAACTCCCACGCGCACTCGTCACCGTTCTCGTATCCGGCGCTGTCGTACCAGGCGCTGTTCACGTTGACCAGCGGGTCGGTGATGGCCTCGTTCTGCTCGTGACTGGTCACGTTGACCACCGCGTCGGCCGCGACGTTCCCGCTGGGGTAGGTCTGGGTCCCGTAGGCAGCCGTTCCATAGCAGTTGTAGGCGGAGTTGGGTGCCGTCTGCCAGGGCATGTCGGCATAGATCAGGTGCGTGGTCCCGACGTTGATCGAGCCGTGGTAGGCGCAGTACTGGGTGTAGGCCCCGTCCGAGCAGATGCCGTCGAAGCAGGAACCCTCCCCCTTGGGGGTGTAGACGAAGAACATCTTGCTCATCGAGCTCTTGATCCCATGTGCCTGGGCCTGGCGCTGGACCAGTGTGGCGATGTCCGTGTCGGTGACGCAGTTGGCGCCGGTGACCGCGTTGGTGCAGTGACCGACCGGGAAGGGGGTGGTGTCCTGCCACGCGGCCGCGAAGCTCGTGCTGGTCGGGGTGTGCCCGTTGCTGGGGTACTGGATGTTGTTCTTCAGCACCCCGGTGGCCCCGGCGTCGGTGAACCAGCGCTGCACCAGTGCCTTGTAGGTGCTTCCGATGCTGGTCGGGGCTCCGTTCTGGAGGTGGCCGGGGTTCCAGTAGATCGCGTAGGACTGTTCGGTGGCCAGGATCGGGCCGCCGTGGTCTAGCAAGGGCGGAGTGCCCTGGCGGATGTCGGTGCTGCTGCTGACCACGGAGTGCGCCCTTCGTGGAGGCGGCAGGAAGTGGACCGAGGTGTGCGCCGAGGACGCCCCGTGAGCCGAGGCCATCGGAGTCGGGGCTGAGGCCGACGCCGGCATCGAGCTCGACCCGAGGGCGGCCAGCGCGCCGACGCACAACGACAGCACCGTTCTCATCTTCATCGAACGCCTCTTTCGTTCCCGCTGTGTCCAGCACGAGTTCGCGCGCCGACCGCGGGCCGGGCGCCGAGACGCAAACCGGGCTCGCGGGTGCCTGCATGAGCTTCGTGTCCGTGGACGGGACCGTGAGTTTGCCGATCCGTCCAACGGCTTGGCAAGACCCGTGGTGCTCATTTCCGCATAGCCCAGGGTGGGGGCGGGGTGGGGGCGCTTCAGCTAGCTGCGGAAGCCGACGGTGCCGCTGCTCGTGGTGCCGATCTCCACGTAGGCGAGCTTGTCCACCGGGACCAGCACGCGGCGGCCCTTGGTGTCGGCCAGCGTCAGGATGCCGTCGCTGCCGGCCAGTGCCTCCGAGACCGCCTTGGCCACGTCGTCCGCGGACTCCGAGGACTCGAGGACCAGCTCGCGGCTGGCGTTCTGCACGCCGATCTTGACCTCCATCGGAGGACCTCCTGTGTGGTGGTGCGGGTGCTGTGCGGGATGCGTGGCCGACCAGCCGACAGAGCGACCTTCTCAGACCTGCTCGTCGGCGCGGGGGTAGCCCCGGATGCCACGCCAGGCGAGCCCCGAGACGAGCGTAGCCGCGTCCGCCTGAGAGATGCCGGCGCTGGTGCCGAGCCAGAAGCGCGCACTCACCTGAGCCATCCCGACCAGCGACACCGCGAGCAGCTGGGACTGTGCGTCGGTCAGCCCGGTGTCCTCGTGGATGACCTCGGCGATCGCCTCTGCGCACTCGCGTGTGACCCGGTCGACGCGCTCGCGGACCGGGGGCTCGTTGGTGAGGTCGGACTCGAAGACCAGCCGGAACGCGCCCTGCGCGCCGGCCACGTAGTCGTAGAACACCTGCACGGTTGCGGTGACCCGGAGCTTGTTGTCATCGGTGGAGGCGAGCGCGGCCTTGGAGGCCTCGATGATCGTGTCGCAGGACTGGTCGAGAAGCGCGAGGTACAGCTCGAGCTTGCCCGGGAAGTGCTGGTAGAGGACCGGCTTGGAGACCCCCGCCCGCTCGGCGATGTCGTCCATCGCGGCCGAGTGGTAGCCCTGCGCGACGAAGACCTCCAGAGCCGACTCCAGGAGCTGGGTACGGCGAGCACTGCGCGGCATCCGTACGCCCCGGGGCTTCTGGTCGTGCGTCATCGTCATCCCGGCAGCGTACTCCGGGGTAACGCCGGCGTCGGGCACCGTCGCGGGGTTCCACATGACGGGATCGGCCCCCGGGCACGAGGAGCTCGGGGAACATGGCAGCAGGTCGAGGTGTTGCGACTTCTGCCCGTCCGAACGAGACGCACAAGGAGTGAACGTGTCACTGCCACCCCTGGTGGAGCCCGCCGAGGAGCTCACCATCGACGAGGTCCGCCGATACAGCCGGCACCTGATCATCCCCGATGTCGGCATGACGGGCCAGAAGCGACTGAAGAACGCGAAGGTGCTGGTCATCGGCGCTGGCGGTCTCGGCAGCCCCGCTCTGCTCTACCTGGCGGCCGCGGGTGTGGGCACGCTCGGCATCGCGGAGTTCGACGAGGTCGACGAGTCCAACCTGCAGCGCCAGATCATCCACGGGCAGAGCGACGTGGGGCGGCCCAAGGCGATCTCGGCCAAGGAGTCGATCGCGGAGACGAACCCGCTGGTCGACGTGGTCGTGCACGACGAGCGGCTCGACAACGACAACGTCATGCAGGTCTTCGCCGACTACGACCTGATCATCGACGGCACCGACAACTTCGCCACCCGCTACCTGGTCAACGACGCGGCGTACTTCTTGGGCAAGCCGTACGTGTGGGGCTCGATCTACCGCTTCGACGGCCAGGCGTCGGTGTTCTGGCCGACGCTGCAGCTCGACGGCAAGCAGGACGCACCCTGCTACCGCTGCCTCTACCCCGAGCCGCCCCCGCCCGGGATGGTGCCCTCGTGCGCCGAGGGTGGCGTTCTGGGTGTGCTGTGCGCGTCGATCGGCTCGATCCAGGTCAACGAGGCCATCAAGCTGCTGACCGGCATCGGCGACCCGCTGGTCGGCAAGCTGATGATCTACGACGCGCTGGAGATGGAGTACCGCAAGCTCAAGGTCCGCAAGGACCCGAACTGCGCGCTGTGCGGGGACCACCCGACGGTCACCGAGCTGATCGACTACGACGCGTTCTGCGGTGCGATCTCCGAGGAGGCCGCCGACGCGGCCGCCGGGTCCACGATCTCCGTCGTCCAGCTCGAGCACATGCTCAAGCAGCGCGACAACGGCGAGCGCGACTTCGTCCTGGTCGACGTCCGCGAGCCCAACGAGTACGAGATCAACAAGATCCCCGGCTCCGTGCTGATCCCCAAGGGCGAGTTCCTCAACGGCCACGCCTTCGCGCAGCTGTCCGAGCTCACCGAGGGCAACAAGCCGCTTGTGCTGCACTGCAAGTCGGGCGTGCGCTCGGCCGAGGCGCTCGCGGTCGCCAAGGGAGCGGGCTACGCCGATGCCGTGCACGTCGGCGGCGGCGTGGTGGCCTGGGTGAGCCAGATCGACCCCTCGCAGCCGACCTACTGACGCACTCGTCGGCTCCGCGAGATGGACCCCGAGGCGTACATCGAGGCGGTGCTGTCGCTGGTGGAGGCCGTCCCGCCGGGCCGGGTGACGACCTACGGCGCCGTGGCCGACGCCGTCGGGTCACGGGGGCCGCGCAGTGTCGGCCGGGTGATGTCGACGTACGGCGGGTCGGTGCCCTGGTGGCGGGTCGTCCGCGCTGACGGCCGCCTCCCGCCGAGCCACGACGAGGAGGCGCGGGCGCACTACCTGGAGGAGGGCACCCCGTTCCGGCCGTCGGGTCGGGTGGACATGACAGTGGCGGCTTGGTGGCCGTCGGCCGGGCTCGCGGGCTCGACCGACGGCCCCTCCGAGTGACCCACGGGCGCCGACACGGGCGCCGACACGGGCGCCGACACGGGCGCCGACACGGGCGCCGACACGGGCGCCGACACGGGCGCCGACACGGGGGCCGACACGGGGGCAGCATCGGGACAAAGTGGCGAGGTCTGTCGGTGCCCGGTGGTCTGATGGTGCTGTGACGACGTACCGCCTCGCCTCCTGCCCCCCCGCACGGGTGGCCGGCCCCGTCCTGGACGACTTCCAGCAGTCGGTGGTCCGGCACCCGGGGGGTCCGCTGCTCGTGCTCGCAGGCCCGGGGACCGGCAAGACCACCACGCTCGTCGAGGCGATCGTCGACCGGGTCGAGCGCCGCGGGGCAAGCCCCGACTCGGTCCTGGCCCTGACCTTCAGCCGCAAGGCAGCCGAGCAGCTGCGCGACCGGGTGACGGCGCGGCTGGGGCGCACGATGGGGACCACGCTGAGCTCCACCTTCCACTCCTTCGCCTACGGCCTGGTCCGCCGCTACTCGCCGACCGACCTCTACGCGGCGCCGCTGCGCCTGCTCTCGGCGCCCGAGCAGGACGTGATCCTCCAAGAGCTGCTGGCCGGCAACCGGGGGACGGGCCTGTGGCCGGCCGCCCTCGATGAGGCGCTGGCGACCCGCGGGTTCGCCCGGGAGGTCCAGGCCGTGCTGTCCCGGGCGCGTGAGAAGGGGCTGGACCCGGTGGACCTCAAGGAGCTCGGTCAGCAGGCCGATGCGCCCGAACTGGTGGCCGCCGCGGCGTTCATGCAGCAGTACCACGTGATCCTCGACGACCAGAGCTCGATCGACTACCCCGAGCTGGTCCACCGCGCGGTGCTGCTGGCCGAGCAGCCCGCGATCCGGGCGGAGCTCCGGCAGCGGTTCCGGCACGTCTTCGTCGACGAGTACCAGGACACCGACCCGAGCCAGGTCCGGCTGCTGCAGGCGTTGGCCGGCGACGGACGAGACCTGACCGTCGTGGGTGACCCGGACCAGTCGATCTACGCGTTCCGCGGCGCCGAGGTGCGGGGCATCCTCGACTTCCCGCGGGACTTCCCTCGGCAGGACGGGTCGCCCGCCGACAGAGTGGCGCTGCGGGTGACCCGCAGGTTCGGCCCTCGGCTGCTGCGGCTCTCGCGCGCGGTGGTGTCCGGACTGGCCACCACGGGAGCGATCGACGCCGAGACCTTCACCGCCTTCCGGAACCCCGCCGCGGAGCCGGGTGGTCTGGCAGCGGGTCGAGCCGAGGTGCTCACCTTTGACACCGAGCGCGCTGAGACCGAGCATGTCGCGGACCTGCTGCGGCGCGCACATCTGGAGCAAGGCCTGCCCTGGTCGCAGATGGCGGTGCTCGTCCGGTCCGGACGGACGACCATCCCACGACTACGCCGGGCGCTGAGTGTTGCCGGCGTCCCGGTGGAGGTCGCCAGCGACGACACGCCGCTCGTCCAGGAGCCGGCGGTGATCCCGCTCCTGGACGCCCTGCGCGCGGTCGTGGACCTCACCAACGACGACCCCACCGCCGCCGGCTACCTCGGCCCCGACCGGGTGGAGTCGCTGCTCGGCTCCCCGGTCGGCGGCCTGGACGCGACCGAGGTGCGTGCCCTTGCCCGGGCCCTGCGCGCCCGGGACAGGCGGAAGCTCGCCGCTCGGAGCGAGGACGAGCCCACAGCACCGGCGGTGCTGCGGTCCTCGTCCGAGCTGCTCCGCGACGCGGTGATGCGGCCCGACTCCCTGGAGGGTCTGCGCGAGCGCGGTGCGTCCCGGACCCTTGCCCTCGCCCGGCTGCTGCAACGCGCGCGGGAGCACCTCGACCGCGGCGCGACGGCCGAGGAGGTGCTGTGGCTGCTCTGGTCGGGCACCGACTGGCCGCGTCGGCTGCGGCACGGCGTCGACCTCGGCGGCCAGGCCGCCCGGCTCGCGCACCGCGACCTCGACGCCGTCTGCGCCCTGTTCGAGGTCGCTGCCCGCGCGGAGGAGCAGCGCGGTCACACCAGCGTGCTGACTTTCCTCGAGTCCCTGCGCGCCCAGCAGATCCCCGGGGACACCTTGGCCGAGCGCGGCGTCCACGGCGACGCGGTCCGGCTGCTCACCGCACACCGTTCCAAGGGCCTGGAGTGGCGGTTCGTCGTCGTCTCGCACGTGCAGGACGGGAGCTGGCCCGACACCCGCAGGCGGACCTCCCTGCTGCACGCCGACCGGATCGGCAGCGACGGGATCCTGCCACCGCTGAGCATGCAGGCCGTGCTGGCCGAGGAGCGCCGGCTGTTCTACGTCGCCTGCACCCGGGCCCGTGAGCGGCTGCTCGTCACGGCGGTCGCCTCCCCCGAGGACGAGGGCGAGCAGCCGTCCCGGTTCGTGGACGAGCTGACCGTCGCGGCGCAGCGGGACGGCGCCGCGGGCTTCGTCCGGCACAGCCACCTCCAGGGCCGACCGCAACGACCGCTCTCACTGCCCGGGATCGTCGCCGAGCTCCGTCGTACGCTCTCGGAGCCTGGCACCTCGGCCGCCCTCCGCCAGGCGGCCGCGGACCGGCTCGCCGCCTTGGCGCAGGCGACGCACCGCGGCGCCGCGCTGGTCCCGTCGGCCGACCCCGGTCAGTGGTGGGGGACGCGGGCCCGCAGCGTCTGCAGCACACCGCTGGAGCCACCCGGCGAGTCGGTGCCCCTGTCGGCGAGCTCCCTGGAAGCGATCCTCGCCTGCCCGGCCAAGTGGTTCCTCGAGCGACGGGCCGGCGGGGAGATGCCCTCCAGCCAGTCCCAGGGCTTCGGGCTGGTGGTGCACACGCTCGCCGACCGGATCGCGAAGGGCGAGGTCGGCTCGGCGGACGCCTCTCGCGCCGAGCTGCTCGCGGAGCTGATGGGCCACGTGGACACGGTGTGGGGGCAGATCGCGTTCCGTACACCGTGGTCCGGGTCCCGCGAGCGGCAGGAGGTCGAGGCCGCCCTCGGCCGGTTCCTCGACTGGCACAGGGCACCCGGCGCCCGCACCGTCTTCGCGACCGAGCAGCGGCTGAGCGTCGAGGTCACGCTGCCCGACGGCCAGCGGGTGCGCCTCAACGGGTACGCCGACCGGCTCGAGCTCGACGAGGACCGGAGGGTGGTGGTCGTCGACCTGAAGACCTCCAAGCAGGCACCGACCGACAAGGACCTGCCCGCCAACCCTCAGCTCGGCATCTACCAGCACGCGGTCCGCCACGGGGCCGTCGACCACCTCGTGGCCGACCTGGTGGACGGGCCCGGGGTGCCGGGCGGCGCCGAGCTCGTGCAGCTCCGCAAGGCGCTCGCCACCGGGGCCAAGGTGCAGAAGCAGGAGCCACAGCAACCCGACGCTGAGGGCATCACCATGGTGGAGCGGCAGCTGATGAGGGCCGCGGCGGTGATCCGGGCCGAGGTTTTCGAGGCGACTCCCGGCAAGCACTGCGAGCACTGCCAGTTCCACGCGATCTGCCCGACCAAGGCCGCAGGGACGGTGCTGTCGTGATCACGACCGGCCAGACGCGGACCGCGACCGGCCGGGTAGGACGCGCGGCGTTGCGCGTGGACAGCCCCGAGTCCCTGCAGCGGTTGATGGGTGCCCCGCACCCGTTGAGCGACCAGCAGTTCGCCGCGGTCACCGCTCCCCTGGCGCCGCAGGTCGTCATCGCGGGAGCCGGGTCCGGCAAGACCACGGTGATGGCGGCTCGCGTGGTGTGGTTGGTGGCGACCGGGCTGGTCGCACCCCAGGAGGTGCTGGGTCTGACGTTCACCACCAAGGCCACCCATGAGCTCAGCACCCGGATCCGTGAGTCCCTGAGGGCCTCCGGGGTCCTGAAGGCACCCGGTGAGCGGGGGTCGATGGTTCCACCGGACGCTGGGGTGGCCGAGGAGGCCGAGAAGGCCGAGGAGCCGACGGTGTCGACCTACAACGCCTACGCCGCGGCACTGCTCACCGAGCACGGCCTGCGGATCGGGCACGAGCCGGACACCCGGGTGCTCGCGGACGCGTCGCGCTACCAGCTCGCCGCCCGGGTCGTGGCACGCCACCGGGGCCGCGTGGAGCTGCTCAGCGACCACCCGAAGACCGTCATCGACAACCTGCTGGCCCTCGATGCGGCGATGAGCGAGCACCTGGTCTCACCCGACGACGTCCGGGCCTTCCAGGACCGGCACCGACCCGCCGTCGAGGCGGCGGCCGCGGTGGAGACCTACAAGACCGCCAGGGGCGACGTCGACAAGGTGCTGAACACCTTCGCGCGGCGCGAGGAGCTGCTGGAGCTCGTCGAGTCCTACCGGCGGCTCAAGACCGACCTCGGGCTGATGGACTTCTCCGACCAGATCGAGCTGGGCGCCCGGCTGGCCGTCCTGCAGCCGGAGGTCGGGGTCGTCGAGCGCGCGAAGTTCCGCATCGTCCTGCTGGACGAGTACCAGGACACCTCGGTGGCGCAGGCCCTGATGCTCAGACGGCTCTTCTCCGGCGCCGACCCGGACACCGGGCGGGGCCACCCGGTCAGTGCGGTCGGCGACCCCAACCAGGCGATCTACGGGTGGCGGGGCGCCTCGGTCTCGAACATCGTCGGATTCGGCGTCGACTTCCCCGCCGCGGACGGTGCGGTCGACGTCTCGACGTACCCCCTCAGCGTCAACCGCCGCTCCGACGCTCGGATCCTGGAGGCGGCCAACGACCTCGCCGCCCCGCTCTACGCGCAGCTGTCCTCGGTCCGTCAGTTGGAGCCGGAGCCGCAGGCCCGGGAGGGCACCGTCCGGGTGGCCGTGCACGAGACCTACGCCGACGAGCTCACCTGGCTGCCCACGCAGGTCCTCGCGGCGCGCCGGGCGATGGAGCCGCCGTCGTGGCGCAGCATCGGGGTACTCACCCGGGACAACGCCCACGCGGCCGACGTCTTCGACGCCCTGACCGGTGCGGGGATCCCGGTGGAGATCGTCGGACTGCAGGGTCTGCTCAGGCTCCCCGAGGTCGCCGAAGTGGTTGCCACGCTCACCTTGTTGCACGACCTGACTGCCAACGCGGAGCTGCTGACGCTGCTGACCGGACCACGCTGGGCCATCGGCTCACGCGACCTCGCGCTGCTGGGACGACGCGCGAGGCACCTGACACGGTGGACCGAGCCGCGCGAGCGTGACCGGTTCCGCGACCTCGTCGAGGAGCTGGAGGCCGCGGTCGCCGGTGCCGACCCCAGCGAGGTGGTGTCGCTCAGCGACGCCCTCGAGGAGCCGGGTGACGCGGACTACTCGACCGAGGCCCGCGAGCGGTTCGGGCTGCTCGCTGCGGAGCTGCGCTACCTGCGTGCCCATGCGGGGGAGCCGCTGCTCGACCTCGTGCGGCGGATCGTCGACATCACCGGCATCGACGTGGAGCTCGCCTCCTCGGTCAACCCGGCGGCGCAGGCCCGACGCGACAACCTCGACCTGTTCGTCAAGGCCGTCGCGGAGTTCCAGGCCGTCGACGGCGCGGTCACGTTGCCGGCGCTTCTGGCCTACCTGCAGGCGGAGGACGAGTTCGGCTCGGGACTCGACGCCGCCACCCCGACGGAGGCCGACTCCGTCAAGCTGCTGACCGTGCATCGGGCCAAGGGTCTGGAGTGGGACGTCGTGTTCCTCGTGGGGGTGGCCGAGGGCAGGTTCCCGAGCGGTGCGTCGCGCACCAAGTGGACCGCGGGGCCGGCGGTGCTTCCCAACCCGCTGCGCGGGGACGCCGAGGACCTGCCCCGGCTGGCCGGCTGGTCCGCGTCGGACCTCAAGCGGTTCGCCCGGGACAGCCGGGCCCACGAGGACGTCGAGGAGCTCCGGCTCGGCTACGTCGCCGTGACCCGGGCCCGGCACGTGCTCGTGGTGTCGTCGTACTGCTGGAGCCCGTCCCGACAGACCTGCCTGGGCCCGTCACGCTTCCAGCTGACGCTGCGGGACACGCTCGCGAGGTGGGGCGCGGAGCCGGAGCTGTGGCAGGACAAGCCGGCGAAGGATGCGGTCAACCCGCTGCAGGCGGTGGCGTCCGGGCACCCGTGGCCGATGCAGGAGCAGGCCGGCGAGATGGAGCGACGGCTCCGGGCCGCCGAGCTGGTGCGGGCGGCGATCGCGCGGCGCGCGACCGGGGGGCCCTCGTTCGAGGTGGAGCTGGACATGGTCGAGGCGGCCCGGGTCAACGAGTGGGACCAGGAGCTCGAGCGGCTGCTCGACGAGGCCCGGCGCGACCGCGCCGACGAGGTGCTGGTGCCGCTTCCCCCGAGCCTGTCGGCGACCGCTCTGGCGCGGCTGCGCGACGACCCGGACCAGCTGGCGGCCGAGCTGGCCCGGCCGATGCCCCGCCGGCCGTCTCCGTCGGCGCGGTTCGGCACCCGGTTCCACGCCTGGGTGGAGGCCCGGTTCGGTCAGCAGGAGCTGGTCGACCCCGACGAGCTGCCGGGACGGGCCGACGCCGAGATCGACGACCAGGACGACCTGCGCGAGCTGGTGTCCCTGTTCGAGCACGGTGAGTTCGCCGAGCGCACCCCGGTGGCGGTGGAGCCGCCCTTCGCTCTGGTCCTGGCGGGCCAGGTGGTGCGGGGCCGGATCGACGCGGTCTACGCCGACCCGGCTCCGGGCGACGGTGAGCTGGGGGCCGACGCAGAGCCGGCGGGGTACCTCGTCGTGGACTGGAAGACCAACCGGGAGCAGACCGCCGACCCGCTGCAGCTGGCCGTCTACCGGGTGGCCTGGGCCGAGCTCATGGGAGTATCCGTCGACAAGGTGCGCGCCGCCTTCTACTACGTCCGGACCGGCGACCTGGTGGAGCCCAC
>JAICWH010000019.1 GCA_025934895.1 Nocardioidaceae bacterium
GAGGCCCTCAAGCACGACATCGTCCAGGTGCTGACCGCATCGCAGGACTGGTGGCAGCCGGACTACGGCCACTACGGCGCCCGGATGATCCGGATGAGCTGGCACGCCGCCGGCACCTACCGCATCCACGACGGTCGAGGCGGCGCCGGTGACGGCAGCCAGCGGTTCGCGCCGCTCAACAGCTGGCCCGACAACGCCAACCTCGACAAGGCCCGCCGCCTGCTGTGGCCGGTCAAGCAGAAGTACGGCCAGAAGATCTCGTGGGCCGACCTGCTG
This sequence comes from Nocardioidaceae bacterium, assembly GCA_025934895.1. Taxonomy (GTDB): domain Bacteria; phylum Actinomycetota; class Actinomycetes; order Propionibacteriales; family Nocardioidaceae; genus Nocardioides_B. Next base: position 277 of record JAICWH010000019.1, read on the forward strand.
GTGCTCGCCGGCAACGTGGCCATGGAGTCGATGGGCTTCGAGACCTTCGGCTTCGGTTTCGGTCGCGAGGACGTCTGGGAGCCGGAGGAGATCATCTGGGGTCCTGAGGACAGCTGGCTGGGCGACGAGCGCTACGTCGGCGACGCCGAGATGTCGCCCGTGGTCGGCGCCACCGAGATGGGCCTGATCTACGTCAACCCCGAGGGACCCCGCGGGAGCGCCGACTTCATGGCGGCCGCGTACTTCATCCGGGAGACCTTCGCCCGGATGGCGATGAACGACGAGGAGACCGTGGCCCTCATCGCCGGTGGCCACACCTTCGGCAAGACGCACGGTGCCGGCATCGCCGACAACCACGTGGGCCCCGAGCCCGAGGCCGCCCCGCTCGAGAACCAGGGCCTGGGCTGGCTGAGCACCCATGGCAGCGGCAAGGGCCCGGACACGATCACGAGCGGCCTCGAGGTCACGTGGACCGACCGGCCCACCGAGTGGACCAACCGCTACTTCGAGATCCTCTTCGGCTACGAGTGGGAGCTGACCACCAGCCCCGGCGGCGCGAAGCAGTACGTGGCGAAGGACGCGCCGGAGATCGTCCCGGACGCCTTCGACCCGTCTCGCAAGCACAGGCCCACGATGCTGACCACCGACCTGTCGCTGCGCTTCGACCCGACGTACGGCGAGATCTCGCGCCGCTTCATGGAGAACCCCGACGAGTTCGCGCTGGCCTTCGCCAAGGCCTGGTACAAGCTGCTGCACCGCGACATGGGCCCGGTCAGCCGTTACCTCGGCCCCTACGTGCCCGAGCCGCAGATCTGGCAGGACCCGGTGCCGGACGTCGACCACGAGCTGGTGGGTGGCGACGACGTCGTCGCCCTCAAGGCGAAGGTCCTCGACTCCGGCCTGCCCGTCTCGCAGCTGGTCTCCGTCGCCTGGGCGTCGGCGGCCACCTTCCGCTCGACCGACAAGCGCGGCGGCGCGAACGGCGCCCGCATCCGCCTTGAGCCGCAGCGCAGCTGGGCGGCCAACCAGCCCGAGCTGCTGGCGACGGTCCTCGAGACGCTCGAGGGCGTCCAGCGTGAGTTCAACGAGGGCGGCGGCGCGAAGATCTCGCTCGCCGACCTGATCGTGCTCGCCGGCACGGCCGCGGTCGAGAAGGCCGCGCGGGATGCCGGCGTGGAGGTCACCGTGCCGTTTCACCCCGGTCGCACCGACGCCTCGCAGGAGCAGACGGACGTCGAGTCGTTCGCGGTGTTGGAGCCGCGGGCCGACGGCTTCCGCAACTACCTGCGTGAGGGCGAGAAGCTGCACCCGGAGACGCTGCTCGTGGAGCGCGCCTACATGCTGGGGCTGACCGCACCGGAGATGACGGTCCTCCTCGGGGGTCTGCGCTCGCTCGGGGCGAACGTCGAGGGCGCGCAGCACGGCGTCCTCACCGACCGCCCGGGCGTGCTCAGCAACGACTTCTTCGTCAACCTGCTGTCCCCGGACACGCAGTGGAAGGCGTCGCAGTCGCAGGAGAACGTCTACGAGATCCGCGACATCGCCACCGGTGACGTCAGGTGGACCGCGACCGCCGTCGACCTCGTCTTCGGGTCGAACTCGCAGTTGCGGGCGCTCTCGGAGGTCTACGCCAGCGACGACGCACGCGAGAAGCTCGTCCAGGACTTCGCCGCCGCGTGGGTCAAGGTCATGGAGCTGGACCGCTTCGACCTGCACCGCTGACCGCGCCCCGCTGCTGGAAGACGGCGTACAGCGCGACGGAGGCCGCCACCCCGGCGTTCAGCGACTCGAGACCGGTGGCCATCGGGATGCTGAGCAGCTGGTCGCAGGTCTCGGCCACCAGACGCGAGAGCCCACCGCCCTCCGAGCCGACAACGATCACCAGCGGCCCGTCGGCGAGCTCGAACTCCGGCAGCGGGACCGCGCCGTCGGCGGCCAGGCCCACGACCATGCAGCCCGCCTGCTGGTAGGCCTTGAGCTGCCGGGTCAGGTTGGTGGCCTGGGCGACGGGCAGCCGGGCCGCTGCCCCGGCGGAGGTCTTCCACGCGGACGCCGTCATCCCCGCGGAGCGCCGCTCCGGGATCAGCACGCCGTGGGCGCCGAAGCCGGCCGCCGAGCGCACCACCGCCCCCAGGTTGCGGGGGTCGGTCACCGAGTCGAGCGCGACGATCAGCGGCTTCTCGCCGGCGGCCACCGCGCGGTCGACCAGGTCGCTGGGGTGGGCGTACTCGTAGGCCGGCACCCGAGCCGCGAGCCCCTGGTGGACCGCACCCTCGGTGATCCGGTCCAGCTCGACGCGGGCGACCTCCAGCAGGGAGATCCCCCGCTCGGCGGCCACCCGGAACACCTCGCGCAGCCGGCCGTCCCGCTCGGCGCCCTCGGCGACGTAGACGGCCGAGACGGGCATCTGCGCACGCAGCGCCTCGACGACGGAGTTCCGGCCGGCCACCCAGTCGGCGTCATTCTTCGGGGTCGCCTTCCGGCGTGGCGCGGACGACCTCTCGGCCCTCTGGCGGTTCTTGTAGGCGACGTGGCCCTCGCGGTCCTTGGCCTTCGGCGTCGGACCGCGGCCCTCGAGACCGCGCTTGACCCGCCCCCCCGACCCGGCGGTCGGGTTGCCCTTCTGCGTGCGCTTGATCGCCCCGCGGCGTGAGGAGTTGCCTGCCATCAGTGTCCTTCGGTTGGCGTGCGAGCGACCTGTGCCGTGCGTGCCGCGATGGTCACAGGGACCACTGTGGGCCCTGCGGGGTGTCCTCGAGCTCGATGCCGGCGGCCTTGAGCCGGTCCCGGATGGCATCCGCGGTTGCGAAGTCCTTGGCCGCCCGGGCTTCGGCGCGCTGCTCCAGCAGCGCCCCGACGAGTACGTCGACCGCGGTGCTCAGCTTGGCCTCGACGCCCGAGGTGACGCCGGTGACCCAGTGCGGGTCGAAGGGGTCCAGGCCGAGGACCGCGAGCATCGAGCGGACGCCGGTCGCGACCCGGGCCAGGTCCGCGGTGTCGCCCTCGGTCAGCAGCCGGTTGCCCTCACGCACGCAGTCGTAGAGGACGGCGACGGCCGCGGGGGTGCCCAGGTCGTCGTCCATCGCCTCCACGAAGGCCTCCGGAAGGGCGCTCAGCCGGTCCGCACCGAGCTCCGGAGCCCCGCCGAGCACCCCGGCCGCCCGGGTCAGGAAGTGCTCGATCCGCGCGAACCCCGCTGCCGCCTCCTCCAACGCGGCGTAGGAGAACTCCACGTGCGAGCGGTAGTGCGCGGCGACGATGTAGAACCGCAGCTCGATCGGCCGGACCCGCTCGAGCACGACGGGGACCACCAGCGAGTTGCCGAGGGACTTGCTCATCTTCTCCCCCGACGTGGTGATCCACGCGTTGTGCATCCAGAGCCGGGCGAAGTCGAAGCCGGCGGCCTGGGACTGGGCCTGCTCGTTCTCGTGGTGCGGGAACCGCAGGTCGACGCCGCCCCCGTGGATGTCGAACCCGCCGCCGAGGTACTTCAGGGCCATCGCCGAGCACTCGATGTGCCAGCCCGGCCGCCCCCGACCCCACGGGGAGGGCCAGGCCGCGGTGTCCGGCTCACCGGTCTTCTGCCCCTTCCACAGCGCGAAGTCGCGTGGGTCCCGCTTGCCACGCGGGTCGGCGTCCTCGGCGGCCTCCATGTCCTCGATGCGCTGGTGGGTGAGCGAGCCGTAGTCCGGCCAGGCGCGGACGTCGAAGTAGACGTCGCCGGAGCCGTCCTCGGCGGCATAGGCGTGCCCACGCTCGATCAGCCGCTCGATCAGCTCGAGCATCTCGGGCACGTGCGCGGTGGCGGCCGGCTCGTAGGTGGGCGGGTCGACGTGCAGGGCGTCGTACGCCGCGTCGAGCTCGCGTCGCATCGCGTAGGCGAGGTTGTACCAGGGGCGGTCCTGCTCGGCGGCCTTGAGGAGGATCTTGTCGTCGATGTCGGTGATGTTGCGGATGAAGGTGACGTCGAAGCCGCGGGTCACCAGCCAGCGCCGCAGCACGTCGAAGTCGACCGCGGACCGGACGTGCCCGACGTGCGGCTCGGACTGCACCGTCAGCCCGCACAGGTAGATCCCGACGACACCCGGCACGCGGGGGACGAAGTCGCGGACCGTGCTCGTCGCGGTGTCGTAGAACCGCAGCGCGGCCGAGGAGGCGATCACCTGCCCATGGTATCGGCGGTCGCAGCCGTCCCCCGCCACCTGCTCGGGCACGACTGGGTCAGGTGGCGGCGAAGGTGATGTGGTCCCAGCCGGTGGCGCCGTTGGGTACGACGTCGGCCCGGGCGGCCGTCTGGGTGTAGCCGGACCGGTCCGTCGCGCGCACCACCAGGGTATGGTCACCGCTGCCCACCTGCACCGTGCCGGACCACTGCACCCAGGTGTCGAGGTTCGGGACCCGCCCGAGATCGGCCTGCTGCCACGGGTCGCCGTCGACGCGGAACTCCACCGTGGCGATGCCCGTGTGCTGCGCCCAGGCATGACCGGCCACCCGCACCGACCCGGCCTTGACGTGGGTGCCCTGGCCGGGCACCTCGATCCGCGACTCGGTCTTGACCGGGCCCCTCTCCGACCAGCCGCGGTCGGTCCAGTAGGCGCTGAACTTGTCGAAGGTCGTGACCTCGAGGTCCACGACCCACTTGGTGGCCGAGACGTAGCCGTACAGACCGGGGACGATCATCCGGACCGGGAAGCCGTGCTCGAGCGGCAGCGGCACGCCGTTCATGGCGACCGCGAGCATCGCGTTGCGGCCGTCGGTGAGCGCCTGGATCGGCGTGCCGCAGGTCCAGCCGTCCTTGGAGGTCTGCTTGACCGCATCGGCGCCGGGGTGCACACCGGCCTCCTCGAGCAGGTCGGCGATCCGGACCCCGCTCCACCAGGCGTTCCCGATCAGGTCGCCGCCGACCGGGTTGGACACGCAGCAGATCGTCACCCAGGCCTCGGTGAGCTGCCGTGCGACCAGCTCGGGGTAGGTCAGGGCGAGCTCCCGGTCCACCATCCCGTGGATGCGGATCCTCCAGTCCTTCGGGTCGACCGCCGGGACCACCAGCGCCGTGTCGATGCGGTAGAAGGCACCGTTCGGCACCCGCCAGGAGACGGTGCCCGAAGCCGTCTGGGCTCCTGCCGGTACGACGCCGCGCGAGACCGGCAGCCGCAGCAGACGGCGAGCCGACTCCGCGCTCCGGCGCCCCTGCCCCACCAGCCGACCGCCGGCAGCGACGACCAGGGCAGCAGCCGTCACCCCGCCGGCGTTGAGCAGGAACCGGCGCCTCGATGCCTGGAGCGTGGGCTGCGGTCGGGCCACCCCGGTGAGGTGGTCCAGCACCACCGTCCAGGCGATCACGCCGGCCGCGAGCGGCAGCACGGAGTACGCCGTGAAGTCGGGTCGGGTGATCGCGGCGACTAGGGCGATGGCTGCCATCGCCCAGAACACCAGGTGTCCGTAGAGCCTGCGTCGTGCGGTCAGCAGGCCGGCGACAGCTCCGAGGGCGATGATGGCGATCGTGACGCCGGCCACCAGGATCGGCTTGTCGTTGCGGCCGACCAGCCGGATCAGCGGCTCCGAGATCGCTCCCGGCGTCTTCGCGATGATCACCTCCGCGACCACCTGCACAGGCGTGGCGCGGGCGTTCAGCAGGTCGGTGAGCACCTGGCTGACCACCACACCGGCCAGTCCGGCCACGCCTCCGGCGAGGGCGAGCCGACGACGCGAGACAGCCTCCACATCTCCATGTTCGCGCGTCACGCCAACCTGGACTGGTCCATGGGCTCGCACGTGCCGCCTCTGACCCCGTCCTCTGACCCCGTCCGCTGACCCCGTCCTCAGATGTCGTCCTCGCAGCGGTGGAGCGGGCGTCGTACGGCATGATCGGGACGTGAGCGTCCCCCTTCCGCGCATCGGCATCGGCACCGATACGCACGCGCTGGCCGACGGGGTGCCGATGCACCTGGTAGGCCTGCACTTCCCCGGGGAGACGCAGGGGCTGGCGGGGCACTCGGACGGGGACGTGGCCGCACACGCATGCTGTGACGCGCTGTTCTCGGCAGCCGGCCTCGGGGACCTGGGCAGCGCGTTCGGGACTGCCGACCCGCGGTGGGCAGGAGCGAGCGGACCCCTGCTGCTCGGCGAGGCGGCCCGCAGGGTCCGGGAAGCGGGCTTCGACATCGGCAACCTGGCGGTGCAGGTAGTCGGCAACCGGCCGGCGATCGGCCCCCGGCGCGCCGAGGCCGAGGCGGTGCTCTCCGAGGCGGCGGGCGCCCCGGTCACGGTCAGCGCCACCACGACGGACGGGCTCGGCCTCACCGGCCGCGGCGAGGGGGTGACGGCGATCGCGACCGCGCTCCTCGTCGAGTCGGCTGAGCGCAGCTGATTCCCATCGGTCCTGCACTCGGAGTCACGGCGAGGCCCGAGGCCCGACGTGCACCACCCCGTCGACGACCCTGACCTGGTAGGTCGGCACGTGGACCGAGGGGTCGTCCAGGCACTGCCCGGTCCGCAGGTCGAAGGCCTGCCGGTGCGCGGGCGAGCCGACGAAGGGGACGTCGTCACGGCGGCCCACGATGCCCCGAGCCAGCATGCCGGTGCGGGCGAACGGGTCGTGGTTGCCCAGCGCGTAGACCACACCATCGCGCATCCGGAACAGTGCGACGGCGAGCCCGTTGACCAGGGCCGTTGCGCCGCGCTCCACCTCGAGGTCGGCACACCTGCACACGGGCGACCAGGCGGCACTGCCGACCACCTGGGAGTCCATGTCCGGAACCTAGGGCGGCCACGTTGTCGGCATGTCTCACGGAGGTTACGGGGAGGAAAACCGGCCCAGCTCACCCCTGAGCGCCCCCGCCGCCGCCCGGGCCTCGGCGAGGACGGCCCCCGGGAGCCGCACCGCAGGCGCGTCCTCCCTCCCGGTGGCGTAGAGCCGCCGGAAGGCCCCGGCCACGGCCTCGCTCGTCACATCCGGCGCGAAGTCCTCGAGGGTGCCGACGGTGACGGGGTCGAGCGGGTAGCCGAGCGCCTGGTGGGTCGCCCGCAGGACCTCCCGCAGCGACCCGGACCCGGTCACCTGGATGACGGTGCTGAACATCCAGCCGTCGCGGGTGATGCGCTGGGCCGAGCCGATGACCTTGGATACGCCGGCGACGTTCACACTGTAGGCCCCCGGGCAGTACTCACCGTCGAGCTCGCCGACTCGGGCGTCGAGACCGAGCTCACCGAGCACGCGCGCGTGCAGCTCGGAGTAGAGCTCGAAGCGCTCGACCATGCCGGACGGGGCGTCGGACCCGCGCACGATGTGGTCGATGACGAGGCTGCCACCGTGGTACGCCGCCAGCCGGCCGCCGGGTCCACGGACGACTGGCGCGAACCCGGCCGCGTCCGCGGCCTGCACCGCGACCCGAAAGCCTGGTTGGCGCGAGTCCCGGCGGCTGAAGGCGGCTGTCGGGCGGGGGGTGTAGATCCGGATGATCTCGGCGGCGTCGTCGATCCCCGCACGCAGGAGGATCGGCCCGAGCGCAACGTCCGCGCGAGGGTCCCCGAGGGGCCGGTCCTCGACGAAGACGGTGCCGGCGTCCGCAGGCGGCAGGCGGGTGGTCACAGCCGGGTATCCCCTCGCCAAGACCGTCGCACGCATGTGCGTCGCAGTGGGAAGAAAGTGCATACCTTAGACGGTCGCACCTGCTCGAGCAAGAGGCTGCCGGAACGGCACGTCGCGCGCGGCACAACTCGGCTCTGCTGCCGGCCGCGGTCTAGACGTCTGCGCCGCCGGGTCTTGCCAGCGGTGACGTCCTTCACTACCTTTCCAACATACGTGACGACGATCTGCACATATGTGCGTAGGAGTGGATGATGGTAAGACTCGGCGACGACCCGGCGACCGCCCGCCGCACTCTCGAGGCCATGTGGCGGATCCGCCGCTTCGAGGAGGCGGTGGACGACCTCTTCGCTCGCGGACTGATGCACGGCACCATGCATCTGTCGATCGGCCAGGAGGCGTCCGCGACCGGGGCCTGCTTCGCGCTGCGTGACGACGACGCGATCACCTCGACCCACCGGGGCCACGGGCACTGCATCGCGAAGGGTGCCGACCTCGAGCGGATGATGGCCGAGCTGTTGGCGAAGGAGACGGGCTACTGCCGCGGCCGGGGCGGCTCGATGCACATCGCCGACGTGGCGACCGGCAACCTGGGCGCGAACGGCATCGTCGGCGGCGGCATCCCGATCGCGGCCGGCGCGGGGCTGGCCTACCGGCTCCAGGGCATCGACCGCGTGGTGGTCAGCTTCTTCGGCGACGGGGCGACCAACGAAGGCGCCTTCCACGAGGCGGTGAACCTGGCGGCGATCTGGAAGCTGCCGGTTGTCTTCGTGTGTGAGAACAACAAGTACGGCATGTCCTTCTCGACCGAGAAGTCGATGGCCGTGGAGACCATCGCCGAGCGCTCGGGCGGCTACGGCCTGCCCGGGGTCACGGTCGACGGCAACGACGTGGAAGCGGTCAACGAGGCCGTGACGACGGCCGTCGACCGGGCCCGCGCGGGCGACGGCCCGACGCTGGTCGAGGCGCTGACCTACCGCTGGAAGGGCCACAGCAAGTCCGACAAGAACCTCTACCGCACCCGGGAGGAGATCTCCGAGTGGCGGGACAAGGACCCGATCGGGCGCTTCGAGGCGCTCGTCGTCGAGCGCGGCGTGCTCACCGCGACCGACGTGGAGGAGATTCGCGCCGCGGCCACGAACGATGTGCGCGACGCGGCCCGCCGCGCCAACGCCGCCCCCGACGCCAACCCTGACGACCTGCTCGACGCGGTCTTCGCGACCGCCTGAAGGAGCCCCCGATGACGACCAACACCACACAGACCACAGGCAGCGCCACGCGCACGGCAGCCGAGCCGGGCGCGACCGGCTCGGAGCCGCGGGTGATGACCTACTCCGAGGCGATCCGCGAGGCGATCGGCGAGGCGATGACCGCCGACGACCGGGTCTTCATGCTCGGTGAGGACATCGGCGTGTACGGCGGCGCGTTCGGCGTCTCCGGCGACCTCTACCACCGGTTCGGTCCGGAGAGGATTCGGGACACCCCCATCTCGGAGCTCGGCATCGTCGGCGCCGCGGTGGGTGCGGCACTGGCCGGCATGCGGCCCATCGTGGAGATCCAGTTCTCGGACTTCACCTGTCAGGCGATGGACCAGATCGTCAACCAGGCCGCGAAGATCCACTTCATGCTCGGCGGCGCGGCGCAGGTGCCGCTGGTGCTGCGCGCGCCCCTGGGCTCCGGCACCGGGGCAGCGGCCCAGCACTCACAGAGCCTCGAGGCCTGGTTCGCACACGTCCCCGGCCTCAAGGTCGTGATGCCCAGCTGCGCCGAGGAGGTCAAAGGTCTGCTGCTGGCGGCCATCGACGACCCGAACCCGGTGGTCTTCCTCGAGCACAAGCTGCTCTACCGCACCAGCGGTCCGGTGCCCGCGGGCAGCGAGCGGATCCCGCTGGGCTCGACCGCGGTCCGCCGCACCGGGCGGGACCTCACGATCGTCGCCACCGGCATCATGGTCTCCCGATGCCTCGAGGCGGCCGAGACCCTCGCGCACGAGGGCATCGACGTCTCCGTGGTGGACCCGCGCACCCTCACCCCCCTGGACGCGCGGCCCATCCTGGACGACGTCTCCCGCACCGGTCGCGCGCTGCTGGTGCAGGAGGCTCCCGGCCATGTCGGATACATGGCCGAGATCGCGTCCCGGATCGTCGAGTCGCCCGCGATCTTCCGGCTCCTCGCCCCGATCCGCCGGCTGTCCGGGCTCGACGCGCCGATCCCCTACGCACCGCAGCTCGAGACCGCATCCGTCCCCCAGGTCGACTCGATCCTCGAGGCCGCCCGCACCATGCTCAAGGAGTCCTGATGGCCCGCATCCCCATCATCATGCCCAAGATGTCGATGACGATGACCGAGGGCGAGGTCGCCACCTGGCTGGTCAAGGTCGGGGACCAGATCAACGAAGGCGACGTGATCGCCGAGGTGATGACCGACAAGGTCGACATGGAGGTCGAGAGCACCCACTCCGGAACCCTCGTGGAGATCACCGTCGAGGACGGCATGGTCGCGGTCGGCGACCCGATCGGCTATCTCGAGGGCGAGGAGAGCGGCTTCGGCGACCTGCTCGGCGGCGGTGACGAGAAGCCCGCCGAGGACCTCGCTCCTGAGCCCGCCGCCGGCCAGGCGGCCGACACCGACGCGACCCCCGACGTCGGCGGTGACGTCCCGGCCGACCCGCCCGTCCCTGGGTCGAGCGGTGCGCCGGCACCGATGCGTGCACCCGACAGTGAGCCGGACTCCCAGCAGCCGGCCCAGCAGCCAACCCAGCAGCCGACCCAGCAGCCGACCGCCCACCCGGTCGCGGCAGTGCCTCGGGCCCGCGGCCTCGCCCGCGAACGCGGACTCGACCTGGCGCAGGTGCGCGGCAGCGGACCCGACGGCCTGGTGACGGTCTCCGACGTGGAGGCGGCCGCCGGTCCGTCGACCGCGCCACCGTCGCGCCCGCTGAGCCCGCCGCCGGCGGAGCCGACCAGACAGCCGGTCACCTCGACCACAGGCACGGCTGCCACCCGCACCGCGGACGTCGCGACCGCCTCCGCCACCAAGCGCAAGCCGACGCGGGACCGAGCGTCCCTGATCCGTGCTGCGGTAGCCCGCAAGATGGTGGAGAGCGCCTCGGTGCCCCAGTTCACCGTCTGGCGCGACATCGTGCTCGACGAGGCGAACGGCCGACGCCAGGGCCTGTCGTGGACGACGGTCCTGCTCCGGGCCTACGCCGCCGCCATGCGGGACGTGCCCGAGCTGCTCTGCCGGTGGGAGGACGGCACCGCGACACCCAGCGGACCCCCGTCGGTGGCTCTGGCGGTGGCGACCCCCGGCGGGCTGATGGTGCCGGTGTTCCCCGAGCCGGACAGGGCTGCTCCTCGCGAGCTGGACGCCGAGGTGAAGAGCGTGGTCGCCGCCGTGCAGAAGGGTCGACTCGACCCGGCGTACCTCGGTGTGGCCAACGGCTCGCTGTCGAACCTCGGCGGGCTAGGCGTCGACCGCTTCCAGGCACTGGTGACTCCACCGCAGGCAAGCGTGCTCGCCCTGGGCTCGATCAAGCAGCGGCCGGTGGCAGTGCCCGGCGGGCTCGGCGTCGCGCTGACCGTCACCGCCGGCGTCACCATCGACCACCGGGTCGCCGACGGCGCCCACGCAGCCACCCTGCTCGAGCGGTTCGCGGCACACATCGGCTGAGCGGATGGCGTGCAGCCCTTGACGTGAGCGTCGTCACAACCCTAGGCTAAGGAACAAATGTGATTCAACTCATCACGGAGGTGAGAATGCCGCCTACGCGTGACCCGAGCGTCCTGCTGGCGGCGGCCCGGCTGTACTACGTGGAGAACCGCTCGCAGGCCGAGATCGCGACCGAGCTGGGGACGAGCCGTTCCAACGTGTCGCGGATGCTCACCGAGGCCCAACGACAGGGCATCGTCGAGATCAGGATCGTCGACCCGTCGGGACGTTCCCAGGAGCTCGAGCGCGAGCTGCAGACGATGTTCGGCCTCGCCGACGTCCGCGTGGCACGCCGCGGACGCGGCTCCTCGGCCAAGGTGGAGGCCCAGGTCGGGGCCCAGGCCGCGCAGCTGTTGCTGGACGAGCTCGAGGACTCGATGACGGTGGCTCTGTCCTGGGGCTACGCACTGCAGTCGATGGTCTACTCCGCGACCGCGAACCGGGACTACGCCGTCACCCTGGTCCAGCTGGTGGGTGGGCTCTCCTCGGTGACCAACGAGATCAGTGGGGCCGAGCTCGTCCGCGAGCTGGCTGTCCGACTGGGGGCCTCGTACCGGCTGCTGCACGCGCCGGCCGCACTCGGTGCCTCGGCGGTCGCCGAGGCCCTCAAGGCCGAGCCGTCGATCGCCTCCGCACTGGCCGACGCCCGGCACGCGGACATGGCGTTCGTGGGGATCGGGACGCCGACGCACGGGTCGTCGGCGGCGGTGCTGTCCTCGTTGAACCTCTCACCCGAGGAGGAGGAGGCCTTCTGGGCCGCCGAACCGGCCGGGGACGTGGCCGCCCGCTACTACACCGCCGCGGGATCACCGGTCCACGGAGCCGTCGAGGACCGCATCGTCGCGGTCACCCTCGAGGACCTCGCGAAGATCCCCAACGTCGTCGGTGTCGCCTATGGCCGGGCCAAGACCCGTGGGGTGCTCGGCGCACTGCGTGGGCATCTCATCGACTCGCTGGTCTGCGACGAGACACTGGCCCGCAGCCTGGTCAGTGAAGGTCGCGCCCTCGTCGCTGCAGCACAACCACTGAAGGGAACCGGAACATGAGCAGCTTCCTGCTGATCGTCGCCGTCGTCGCCGGATGGATGGTGCAGATGTACCTCACCTTCCGGCAGAGCATGGCCTTCAACAAGGAGGTGGCATCGATGCGCCATCGGGGCACCGTCTCGGTCGGTGTCGCCGGCAAGCGCTACCGAGGGGGTCGGGCGTTCGTGGCGGTCGCCATCGACGACCGTGGCGTCGTCCGGGATGCACTGACCCTCACGGGGTTCACCACCTTCAGCCGCGCCAAGCCGCTGGTGGGGCTGCTCGACGTCGCGACCCGGCGGATCCTCGCCGACCAGCCGCTTCCCGGCCTCAACCGACAACAGCAGGAGGCGGCCCGCCAGGCGGTCGACCTCGCCAAGACTCGCGTGCCGGTGTGACTCAGCATCGCTGACCGCAGGACGCGGAGAGGAACAGAGCGCCGGCACGGGATGGAGCCCGGGCCGACGTCCTGAGATCAACCGAGAGCACCTTCCATCCATCATCGGTGAAACCAACACAAGACACCGGTGGTTCGCTCGATTAGGAGTCATTATGTCACTGTCCCTGGCGTTGTCGGGCATCACGCTCGCCGCCACCCCAACCGTGCAGAAGCCACACGGCTTGTTCGGCGCTCTCGCCACGGCAGCCCAGTGGTTCATCGGCCTGTTCAACGAAGGCGGCACCGTCTTCGTGGGCCTGCTCACCGGCATCATTCCCACCCTGGTGGTGCTGCTGACCTTCGTGAACGCACTGATCCGGCTGATCGGGCCGGAGCGGATCGAACACCTCGGTGAGGTCGCCGCCCGCCCCGGGCTGGTCTACTACCCGATCCGCTACCTGGTGCTGCCGGTTCTCTCGGTGTTCTTCCTGACCAACCCGATGGCCTACACCATGGGACGCTTCCTGCCCGAGAAGTACAAGCCGGCGTTCTACGACTCCGCGGTGAGCTTCGTGCACGCGATCACCGGCCTGTTCCCGCACGCCAACGCCGGTGAGCTGTTCGTCTACCTGGGCATCGCCGCCGGCATCACCACCCTCGGTGGTCAGATCGGCGACCTGGCGATCCGCTACCTGCTGGTCGGGATGGTCGTCATCCTGATCCGCGGCATCCTCACCGAGTTCATCACCGTCCGGATGATGGCGCGTCGTACCGCCAACGAGGAGGCAGCAGCATGAGCGCCACCACGGACACCCGCGCCGGCGGCGCCATGGGTGGCCTGAACAACCTGATCGTCACGATCGGCAGGAGCGTCGGCGGCGTGGTCGGCGTGCTCTACCAGTCCGGCCGGGACACGATCGACACCATCATCCGCAACATCCTGCCGTTCATGGCCTTCATCGCCATGCTGATCGGCATCATCAACAAGACCGGTCTCGGCGACGCGCTCGCCCACCTGGTTGCGCCACTGGCCGGGAGCCTGGTCGGGTTGCTCGCGATCAGCATCTTCTGCAGCATCCCGATCCTGTCCCCGATCCTCGGCCCTGGCGCCGTGATCGCGCAGGTCGTCGGCGTCCTGCTCGGCACCCGCATCGGCCACGGTGACATCCCACCGCAGTACGCGCTGCCGGCGCTGTTCGCGATCGACTCGCAGGTCGGTTGCGACTTCATTCCGGTGGGCCTGGCGCTGGGTGAGGCGGAGCCGCACACGGTGGAGATCGGCGTACCCGCCGTCCTCACCTCCCGGCTGATCACCGGACCACTGTCGGTGGTGATCGCGTACTTCGCCAGCTTCGGCATGTACAGCGGCCTGCACAAGTAGCACCATCCGAACCGAACACCACTACAACTGGAGGCACGACATGTCTGACTACAAGTCCGTGAAGGTGAACCAGGGCCGGGGCGGCTGGGGCGGCCCCCTGACCGTCACCCCCACCGACGCCAAGCCGCTGATCTACTCGGTGACCGGAGGAGGGATCCACCCGGTGGCGGCCAAGATCGCCGAGCTCACCGGCGGAGAGGCGTTCGACGGGTTCAAGAGCTCCGCACCCTTCGACAAGATCGCCGTGGCCGTCATCGACTGCGGCGGCACGGCCCGGGTCGGGGTGTACCCGATGAAGAAGGTGCTGACCGTGGACGTGCACGCCACCTCACCGGCCGGGCCTCTCGCCCAGTTCATCACCGAGGAGCTGTTCGTGTCGGGCGTCAAGCCGGACGACGTGGAGCCCGCATGAGCGAGACCACCGCTCCACCTCGGATCGTCTACGAGTCCACCGTGACAGCGGTCGGCGACCAGGTCCAGGCATTCCTCGGCCACGGGATGCTGATCTTGTTCGCAGACGACTCCCCGGCCGAGCTGCATGACATGTCGGTGCGGCACACCGCCACCGTCGCCGAGGAGGGACCACAGACGGGCGACACCATCGTCCTCGGGCAGCACAGCATGGAGGTGCTCGCGGTGGGACCGGTGGTGGGGGACAACCTGCTCAACCTCGGTCACATCGACATCAAGGCCAACGGCGAGACCGCGGCCAAGCTGCCCGGCGACGCCAACGTCGCCAAGCAGGACCTACCGCTCCCCACTCCCGGCGATGCCTTCCGCATCATCCGGGGCAACCGATCCACCACGGAGGAACCCAGATGAGCTACCGAGACAGAATGCAGGCCCGCGAGGCCGAGCTGGGGCGACCGCTCCGGGTCGGGCTCGTCGGCGCCGGCCAGATGGGGCGTGGCCTCGCCGCCCAGCTGCTGCGGGTGCCCGGCGTCACCCTCTCCGCCGTCCTCGACGTGCAGCGGGAGCGGGCCGAGGAGGCGCTGACCCAGTCCGGTCTCACGGTCTCGGGCGCGGAGACCACCGACAAGGCCGTGCTCGCGATCGAGAACGGCGAGTCGGTGGCACTCGGTGGCATCGACGAGCTCGGCGCTCTGCCGCTCGACGTGGTCGTCGAGGCCACCGGCGTCCCCGACGTCGGAGCCCGGGTGGCTCTCGAGTCGCTGCTCGGGGGCATCGGGATCGCGACCCTGACCGTCGAGTCCGACGTCACGATCGGCCGGCTGATGGCGGAGGCCGCCACCAAGGCCGGCGCCATCTACTCGGTGTGCCGGGGCGACGAGCCGGTGGAGACCAAGATCCTGGTCGACTACGCCCGGGACCTGTCCTTCGACGTGGTCTGCGCCGGCAAGGGGAAGAACAACCCCCTCGACATCTATGCGACCCCGCAGTCGCTGGCTTCCCGCGCCGACGACAAGCAGATGAACCCCAAGATGCTGTGCAGCTTCGTGGACGGCTCCAAGGCGATGATCGAGATGGCTGCCCTGGCCAACACCACCGGTCTGGGGGTCAGCACCCGTGGCATGCACGGCCCGCCCTCAACGGTGCCCACCCTGCACCAGACGTTCGCGTTGAAGGAGGACGGGGGGGTGCTGGACAAGGCCGGCGTGGTGGACTACTGCACCGGGCCCGTGGCACCGGGGGTGTTCGTCGTGGTCCGTGCGGAGGACCCCTACGTCAACCACGAGATGAGCTACCTGCAGATGGGTGACGGGCCCTACTTCACGCTGTACCGGCCCTACCACCTCGCCAGCATCGAAGCACCTCTGACGGTCTTCGAGATGGCGCTGGACCACCGGGCCAGCCTGACCGCCGAGCACTGGACCGCCGAGGTCGGTGCGGTGTCGAAGCGGCCCCTGAAGGCCGGCGAGAAGATCGACGGCATCGGGGGGTCCACGGTGCGGGGTCTCATCGATGACGCCGGCGACTTCGCACGCGACCGGGCGGTGCCGCTCGGGGTGCTCGCCGGTGCGAGGCTGACCCGTGACGTGCCGGTCGACCACCTGCTCACCCACGACGACGTCGAGCTCGACGAGACGTCGCTGATCGTGAGGCTGCGGCACCTGCAGGAGCAGGACGTCGAGGGGTCCGGCACCAGCCTCGGCGAGCTGAGGGCGCTCCTCGCGTCCGGCTGAGGCGGGCGGCACCCGCACTGCTGCGGCTCATCATTCGCGCGTGGGCTGAGATCCCGAACATCCCGGGCCGATCTGCCGACCCCTGGACACCGTGACGCTCGCGGCCAGGACGTTAGGGTTCGTGCGTGACTGTGACCCCAGCCGCGGCTCCCGGTGCCGACGGGGTCGAGGCGTCGCGGGCGGCTCTGGTGGTGCTGGCCGCCGGCGAGGGCAGCCGCGTCGGCCATGACACCAACAAGGTGCTGCTGCCGCTGGCCGGTCGACGGGTGTTCACCTGGTCGATCCGGTGGGCACACAGCCTGCCGCAGGTCGGTCAGGTCGTGCTGGTCATCCGGGAGAGCGACCGGGAGCTCGTGGGCAGGGCCCTCGAGCGCGAGCTGCCCGACGTCGACGTCACCGTCGTCGTCGGCGGCCGCACCCGGCACGAGTCGGAGTGGTCCGCTCTGCAGACGCTGGCCCCCGAGATCGAGTCGGGCGGGACCGAGGTCGTGGTGATCCACGACGCAGCGCGTCCGCTCGCCGGCGCCCAGGTGTTCCTCGACGTCATCTCGGCCGCCGCCGTGTACGGCGGTGCACTGCCGGTTCGTGACCAGCCCGCCCTGACGACCCTCGACCACGCTCGTCAGTCGGAGCTGCGACGCACGGTGGCGGTGCAGACGCCGCAGGCGTTCCGGGCCCGACCGCTGCTCGAGGCCTACTCCCGCGCCAGCGCGGACGCCTTCGTCGGCACCGACACCGCGAGCTGCGTGGAGCGCTACACCGACGTCGCCGTGCGGTGCGTGGCCGGTGACGCCGGCAACATCAAGATCACGTTCCCCGAGGACCTGTTCCTCGCCGAACGCCTGTTGGCCAAGGCCGACTGGGACCTGTCCGCGGAGACGGTCGCGCACCGGTGGTCGGCGCATGAGGGTAGACGGAGGCGGAGCCGATGAGCGTGGAGTTCTCCGACCTGACCTGCGAGCGATGCGACCTGGTCACCGAGCACGAGCTGCACTATGCGGGCCGGCTCCTGGAGTCGGTGCGCTGCACCAGGTGCGGACACCGGGTGATGCTCAGCCACCAGGCCCTGCTGCCGGCCTACCTCCATGATCTCGAGCACCGAGTGGCGAGCAAGCCGCAGCGGATGTACCGGCGCGCGGCTCGAGACCCCCTCGCCTTCCTCGTCGGGCTGCCCCTCGCGGTCGTCCGGCAGCCCACGAAGTTCGCCCGCGAGCTGTGGTCGCTGGTCAGGCGCTGAGTCAGGTCTCCTGCACCATCCGGGCCATCTCGTCCATGCACTCGAGCAGGTTCACGGCCGAGGGGTCGTCGACGCGGCGTCCGAGGGACGGTGCCTTGCGCAGGCTGACGGGGCCCTGCGCTCGCAGCCAGGCGACCAGCGCCCCGAAGTCGGCGGTCGGCGGCAGACCCTGCGGGGCGGTGTGCTCGTGCCGATGGTCGAAGACGACCGGCGAGGCGACGACGCCGAACACCTCGCGGTCCAAGGTGCCGACGATCTGGTCGTCCACGACGGTCTTGATCGTGTCCGTGACCGGTCGGAACGCCACCAGGGCCCCGTCGCCGCCCGGTCCGGCAGCCCCGCGCCGTACGTCGGCGGCGCCGGTGTCATCGAGGCAGGCGGCGAGGAACGACGCCGGGACCAACGGGCAGAGGGGGTCGTGCATCACCACGGTGACCGGGCCGACCCTCCCCGCGCCGAGGGTCCGCCACCATCCGCGGGCGTCCTTCACCAGCGCGGGGAGGTCGGTGCGGTCCAGGTCCGCTGCGGCGGCTGCGCCCTGGTCCGGGTCCACCGTGACGACGACGTGACCGGCGACCCGGTCGACCTCGAGCAACGCCCGGACCGCGTGCAGGAACAGCGCCTCGTGGTGCAGGTCCACGAAGGGCAGCGACCCTCGACCCTCCAGGGGCACGACCCCGACGGTCATCCGCTGCGACATCCGCCCTCCCTCATCGACCTTCATCATGACGCGTGTCGCGCCCCCGGACGCACGAAGGCCCCCCGGACGCCGTCCGGGGGGCCTTCGTGTCGCGCTGGTGGGCCCCGGTCGTTCAGGGCTCCCGATGAGTCAGCCGGCGAGCACGTCGTCGAGGAGCGCCTCGGCCTTGTCCTCGTTGGTGTGCTCCGCCAGAGCCAGCTCGGAGACGAGGATCTGCCGCGCCTTCGCCAGCATCCGCTTCTCCCCGGCAGAGAGGCCACGGTCACGCTCGCGGCGCCACAGGTCGCGCACGACCTCGGCCACCTTCATGACGTCACCGGAGTGCAGCTTCTCCAGGTTGGCCTTGTAGCGGCGGGACCAGTTCGTCGGCTCCTCGGTGTGCGCGGCACGCAGCACGTCGAAGACGCGGTCCAGTCCCTCCTTGTCCACAACGTCGCGGACCCCGACCAGGTCCAGGTTGCAGGCCGGGACGCGGACGACGAGATCCTGCTGGGCGACGATGCGCAGGACGAGGTACTCCCTGTCCTCACCCTTGATCTGTCGGGTCTCGATGTCCTCGATGATCGCTGCGCCGTGATTTGGGTAAACAACCGTTTCGCCGACGGTAAATGTCATCTGTCATGTACCCCTTCCTAGGTGACCAGGATAACACGTCCTGACTGCCTTCCCTTCAGCGTTTTCGCAGGTCAGACGGCTGATTGGGGGTTGACAGGAGGCCGTCTGCTATGCCTCAGGACCGCGGAGGCCGCCGGCGCGAGAACCGTCGGGCGCCGACCCGGTCGCGTCCCGGGTCGGGCGCCGGTGGTCGATACTTCGCTCATGGAGCCTCGCACGCCACCGGGGACGACGGTTTCGCTGCTGCTCAGCTGCCATCCGCTGCCGGCTGGCGCGGTGACGGCCGGTCTGACCCTCGCCGCGGCCGTGACCGGTCGCGGAGCACCCCAGTGCGCGCTGGTGGCCGCGACGGTCTTCACCGGGCAGCTGACGATCGGCTGGGTGAACGACCTCGTGGACGCGGATCGCGACCGCCGCACCGGGCGCGCTGACAAGCCCGTGGCTCTCGGCTGGGTGGACGCCCGCACCGTCAAGGTCGCGACCGCGTGCACGACCCTGCTCGTCGTACCGCTGTCGCTGGCCAACGGCACGGCCGCCGGCGTCGCGCACCTCGGCTTCGTGGCGAGCGGCTGGGCCTACGACCTGCACCTGAAGCGGACCGTGCTCTCCTGGGTTCCCTACCTGGTCGGGTTCGGGCTGCTGCCGGCGTTCGTCTCCTACGGAGGCCTCGGACCGGGCGCGCACGGCTCCCCGCCGACCGTGGCGGTCACCGTGAGCGTCGCGCTGCTCGCGGTCGGCGTGCACTTCCTGAACACCCTGCCCGACCTCGACGACGACGAGGAGATGGCCGTGCGACACCTGCCGCTGCTGGTGGCGCGCCGGATCGGCAGACGACGGCTGGCGTGGGTCTCCGGGGTCTACACCGGGGCGGCAGCCGTCGCGGCGGTCACCGCGGCCCTGAGGGGGGGAGTCCGGCAGTGACCATTACACTCAACGCCGTGAACGTACGCCGCCGCCTCGCGCTCGCCTCCCTCCCGCTCGCGGTCACGGCGCTGACGTCGTGCGCGGTGAACTTCGGTGCGCAGACCGACCAGCCCTACAACCCCTCCACCGGGGTGGACGACCGCTCGGGCGAGGTCGACGTGCTGAACGCTCTGGTTGTCTCGGGCGGTGCCGGCAGCGGCGCGGTCATCGCCACGCTGGTCAACAACGACCAGGTGCACGCCGACGCGCTACGCAGGGTCGCCGGCGCCGGCGCCGACGCGTCGGTCAAGGTCACGCCGGGGGGAGCGACCGCCATTCCCAACGGCGGCCTGCTCAACCTGGCCAAGAGCGGCCGGATCACGGTGACTGGCTCCCAGGTGGTGCCCGGCGGGGTGGTCACCCTCACGTTCAGCTTCGCGCGTGCCCAGGCGATCACGGTCGACGCCCCGGTGGTCGCCAACAGCTCGGAGTACGCCGGCGTCCGAGTGCCCCGGTCGACGGCCACGCCCTCGGCGCCCGCCTCTCCCTCCACGCCGGTGTCCCCGTCGGCGACCGAGTCACCCACGACGTCCCCCTCGTCCTGACACCGGCCTCCGCCCTGGCTAGGCTGCGCGCATGACGAGCACGCCGTACACCCTGGTCCTGCTCCGCCACGGCGAGAGCGAGTGGAACGCCAAGAACCTCTTCACCGGCTGGGTCGACGTCCCGCTCACCGACAAGGGGCGGACCGAGGCGACCCGTGGCGGGTCGCTGATCGCCGAGGCGGCGGTCCTCCCCGACGTGCTGCACACCTCCGTCCTGCGCCGGGCCATCACGACCGCCCACCTCGCCCTCGACGCCTGCGACCGGCACTGGATCCCGGTGAGGAGGTCCTGGCGCCTCAACGAGCGGCACTACGGCGCCCTGCAGGGCAAGGACAAGAAGGCCACCCTGGAGGAGTACGGCGAGGAGCAGTTCATGCTCTGGCGTCGCTCCTACGACACTCCGCCGCCGCCCATCGACGACGACGACGAGTGGTCGCAGTCCGGCGCGCCGGCCTACGCGGATCTCGCCGAGGAGGTCCGGCCCCGCACCGAGTGCCTGGCCGACGTCGTGCAGCGGATGCTCCCCTACTGGTACGACGCCATCGTCCCCGACCTGCGGGCCGGGCGGACCGTCTGCGTCGCGGCACACGGGAACTCGCTGCGCGCCCTGGTCAAGCACCTGGACGGGATGTCCGAGCAGGCCGTGGTCGGGCTGAACATCCCGACCGGCATCCCGCTGGTCTACCGTCTCGACGAGCACCTGCGACCGACCGTCACCGGCGGGGAGTACCTCGACCCGGACGCCGCCGCGGACGCCATCAAGGCGGTCGCCAACCAGGGTCGCTGACCTCGCTCGACAACTCCGACGAGGCGGCTCGACGCGCGTTCGAGCCGGAGGGATGCTCAGGGCGTCAGAGGGGAGCCGAGGAACGCACGCACCCGAGGCTCGTCACCGGCGATCCGCAGCCGGCGCTCGTCGAAGCGCCGGTGCCACAGGGCGCGGTAGAGCACGTCTGCCGGCGCCACCACCCGGTCCTCCCGGCCCTCGGCGGGGCTCAGCTCACGCACGACCCCCGGCGACCCGCCGGGATCCGGCAGCACCGCCCAGGAGTCCCCGGTGTCGGAGGCGACGAGCTGCAGCGGCACGGTCAGGACGGACGGATACCCCCGCTTGGCCATCCGCGGCAGCATCACGGTCAGCACCTCGTCGATCCCGTCGGCGGCGACGTGGGCGGACACCTCGGTGCTGCGGCCCGACGCCACGTCGAGGTCGACCTGGTGGATGGTCGTCTCGTGCAGCTGGCGACGCTGCCAGAACTCGGCGACGCCGGTCCCGACCACGAAGTTCCAGCACGGCTTGTCGGCCGGCGTCTGGCGCAGCACCTGGTAGAGGTCCTCCGCCTTCGCGAAGTACCACTCGCTGACCGCCCGTGGCCGGTTGGCGTGCGGCTCGTCGTTGGTCTCGAACGCCCGCTGCCCCGTCTCCACGATCGTCGCCGCCCACGCATGCACGTTCCCGAGATGGACGACGAGGTCCCGGACGCTCCATCCGGGACACGCGGACACGGGGTTGCGCAGGTCGGACCAGCCGACTGACACGGCGAAGCGCTCGACGGCAGCGGCGTAGTCCTCGACGAAGCCGACCGAGGTCGACGGGACCGGAGCCGGGTTCACGCGCCCATCATCGCACCCGGGTGCGACCGCGGGGACCGGAGCGGCTCAGACCTCCGCGGCGGAGCCGACGACCTCCCCGGTGACGAGGTAGACGACGCGTCGGGCCAAGGACACGGCGTGGTCGGCGATCCGCTCGTAGTAGCGGCCCAGCAGCGCGATGTCCACCGCCGGCTCGACGCCGTGCGGCCAGGCGTCGTCGAGCATCAGCCGGAAGGACGACCGGCGCAGCTGATCCATCTCCTCGTCATCCTCCTCCATCTGCCGAGCGCCCTCCACGTCCCGGTCGGCGATCACCCCCGCAACGGTCCCGACCATCTTCTCGGCCACCATCGCCATCCGCTCGATGGTGGGCACCATCTCCTCGGGCACGGCGACCAAGGGCACCCGGAGCCGGGCAACCTTGGCCACGTGCACCGACAGGTCGCCCATCCGCTCGAGGTCGGCCACCATCCGCAGAGCGCCCACCAGCATCCTGAGGTCGCTGGCGACCGGCTGCTGGAGCGCGAGGAGCTCGAAGGCGCGGGTCTCCACGCGTTCCCGCGCGGCGTCGATCTCGGCGTCGTCGGTGATCACCCGCTCGGCGATCTCGGCATCCGCCGTCAGCAGCGCCTCGGTGGACCGGGCGACCGCCTCCTGCACCTGGCGGGTCATCGTCACCAGGTCGTCGATGATGGTGTCGAGCTGGTCGACGTAGGCGTTGCGCATGCCCGCCACGCTACGGAGCCCAGATGTCCACCCGGTGACGCTGGGGGAACCCGCTGGCGACGACGAGTGAACGGCGGATGAACACTGCACGAAAGCGCAGGTCAGGGCATGGGTGACTGGCGAACAGCCGATGCCCGGGTGCGTACGATCGACCCGTGGACAGTACGACGCAGGCCCTCCTCTTCGCACTGCTCGGCGCGGTGCTCGGGGCCGGGGTCGTGCTGGCGTGGCGGGTGAGCGACCACCAGATGCATCCGGGGATCCCGGACCCGGAGCCCGCCGTACCCCCCGGCATCGCCACCGTGCTCAGCGTGCTGCGCTCCAGCGCCCTGGTGGTCGACGAGAACGACGAGGTGCTCAGGGCCTCGGCCGCGGCGTACTCGTTCGGACTGGTGCGCGGCAACCAGGTGGCGGTGCAGGAGCTCGCCGACCTGGTCCGCCAGGTACGCCGGGACGGGCAGATCCGCGAGACGGAGCTGGTGGCGGCCGCCACGCGCCCCCGCAGGTCGACGCACCTGACCGCACGGGTCGCACCACTGAGCAGCCGGCTCGTGCTGGCGCTGGTCGAGGACCGGACGCGGGAGCGCCGCGTCGAGGCGATCCGGCGGGACTTCGTGGCCAACGTCTCGCACGAGCTGAAGACGCCCGTCGGTGCGCTCAACCTGCTGGCGGAAGCCGTGCAGGAGGCGGCCGACGACCCGGGCGCCGTGACCAGGTTCGCGGGCCGCATGCAGACCGAGAGCGCACGGCTGACCAAGCTGGTGCAGCAGATCATCGAGCTGTCCCGGTTGCAGGCCGACGACCCGCTCGACGACCCCGAGCCGGTCGACGTCGACGAGGTCGTGTCCAGGTCCATCGACCAGAGCACCATCGACGCCCAGTCGAAGGAGATCTCGGTGGTGCACGACGGGGAGCGGGGCCTGCAGATCCTCGGCAACGGTGACGAGGTCGCGCTGGCGCTCGGGAACCTCGTCGCGAACGCGGTCGCCTACTCCTCCGATCGGAGCCGTGTCGTGGTCGCCGCCAAGGCGCACGACACGATGGTCGACCTGACCGTCACCGACCAGGGGATCGGCATCCCGGCCGCGGACCTCGAGCGGATCTTCGAGCGGTTCTACCGGATCGACCCGGCCCGGCACCGCTCCACCGGAGGGACGGGGCTCGGGCTGTCCATCGTCAAGCACGTCGCCGCCTCGCACGGCGGAGAGGTCCGGGTGTGGTCGGTCCAGGGCCAGGGCTCCACCTTCACGCTGTCACTTCCGCGCCGCGGCGGTGACGGCCCGTCCATCACGTCGACGCCGCCGGTCGAGGCGGCCCACCCGGCGGGAGAGCCGCTCGCCCCCCCGTCGTACCCACCCGCGAGTGGACCCCCATCGGGACCGCAGCGGGCGCGCACCCAACCGGAGGCAGCCCCGTGACCCGAGTGCTGGTCGTGGAGGACGAGGAGAGCTACAGCGACGCGCTGGGGTACATGCTTCGCAGGGAGGGGTTCGACGTGTCGATCGTCGGCACCGGACCCGACGCCCTGGCCGAGTTCGACCGGACCGGCGCCGACATCGTCCTTCTCGACCTGATGCTGCCCGGCATCCCCGGCACCGAGGTGTGCCGGCGGATCCGCGCGACCTCCAATGTGCCGGTGATCATGGTCAGCGCGAAGGACGCCGAGGTGGACAAGGTCGTCGGCCTGGAGCTGGGGGCCGACGACTACGTGACGAAGCCGTACTCCCCACGTGAGCTCGTCGCCCGGATCCGGGCCGTCCTGCGCCGGGGCGCGGAGGTCGAGCCGACCCCGCCGACCCTGGAGGCCGGACCGGTGCGGATGGACGTGGAGCGCCACGTGGTGACCGTCAACGGAGGCGACACGCGGCTGCCGCTCAAGGAGTTCGAGCTGCTCGAGATGTTCCTGCGCAACCCCGGCCGGGTGCTGACCAGGGGCCAGCTGATCGACCGGGTCTGGGGCTCGGACTACGTGGGGGACACCAAGACCCTCGACGTGCACGTGAAGCGGCTGCGGGCGAAGATCGAGCCGGACCCCGCGGTGCCCAGCTACCTCGTGACGGTGCGAGGGCTGGGCTACAAGCTCGAGACCTGAGCCTGTCCGGCGGGGTCCGGGCCGGCGTGTCACTGCGGAGCATGCCGTCCGGGCCGTCGCGGAACAAGGCAGTCGGTGGCCGGTGTTAGCGGGAGGTGATCACCACCCCCCGCGCCCCTGCGCTGCCGCTTGTCGCGGTGGCCGTCACCCTCGTCCTGTGGTCCTCGGCGTTCGTGGCGATTCGGCATCTCGGGCACTCGTTCTCCCCGGGCGCGCTGTCCCTCGGACGGCTGCTGGTCGGCTGCCTGGCTCTCGGTGTGGTGCTGTTGACCCGTGGCTGGAGGACCCCGGCGCCTCGGGACTGGCTCGGCCTGGTCGTGATCGGCGTGCTGTGGTTCGGGGTCTACAACGTCGCCCTCAACGCCGGCGAGCACCGCGTCGACGCCGGCACCGCGGCGATGCTGATCCAGCTGTCTCCGGTCCTGGTGGCGGTGCTGGCAGCGGTGTTCCTCAAGGAGAAGGCGACCCCGATGCTGGGTGTCGGTCTCCTGGTCGCGTTCGCCGGCGTGGTGCTGATCGCGACGTCGACCTCGGACGGCGGGCGCCGCGACCCGGTCGGGGTGCTGCTGTGCCTGGTGTCCGCCGCCGCCTACGCGGTCAGCCTGATCTTCCAGAAGCCACTCGTCTCCCGGCTCTCCGCGATCGAGGTCACCTGGGTGGCCTGCACCATCGGCGCGCTCGCCTGCCTGCCGTTCGCCGGGTCACTGCTGCGAGACACCGCCGCGGCGAGCACCAGCGACATCGCGTGGGTGGTCTACCTCGGGGTGTTCCCGACCGCGATCGCGTTCTCGACCTACGCCTTCGCGCTGTCCTCGATGACCGCCGGCAACCTGAGCGTGACGACCTACCTGGTGCCACCGATCACGGTGCTGCTGAGCTGGGTGTTCCTGTCCGAGGCGCCGCCGACCATGGCCTACGTCGGTGGGGTGCTGTGCCTGCTCGGGGTCGGCCTGGCCCGCCGGCGGCCGAGGGCCCGGGTGACCGCGAGCACGAGCGCCTGAACGTCGACCCGGCGCATCTGGCGCGCTGCACCGTGCCCGCCGGGTCGACAGCCCGCCACACCCGCCGGGTCGACAGCCCGCCACACCCGCCGGGTCGAGAGAGCAGCGGGATGGTCAACCGCGCTCGAGCCAGCCGCGGAACGCGTCGAGGTTGCGGGTGGACTCCCCACGGCTCGTGCGCCACTCCCACTCCTTGCGGATGGACGTCGCGAAACCGAGCTCGAGAATGGTGTTGAAGGACTCGTCGGCGTAGGTCAGCACCGCGCCCAGGAGCCGGTCTACCTCCTCACGCGTCACCGAGGACAGCGGCAGCCGGCCGTCGAGGTAGATGTCGCCGGCGTGGTCCACCGCGAACGCGACGCCGAACATCCTCAGGTTGCGCTCGAGCAGCCAGCGGTAGACCCGCTCGTGGTTCTCGTCGGGGTTGCGGGCCACGAAGGCGTGCACCCCGAACGCGTGCTCCCCGATGTCGAGCCGGCACGGCGTGGACAGCTTCTTCTCGCCGGGGAGGTCCACGGTGAACACCCCGGGCCGGATCTCCTTCCACACCAGGTCGGAGTCGGTGAGGGTGCTGCGGAGCACCTCGGTGGCGGCCTCCCGCTGGGACGTCGGGGTCACCGGACAGCCGCAAGGTCGGCGCGCATCGACCGGGCCGCGGCGCGGTAGACCTGCAACGTGCGGTCCGCGGTCTGCTCCCACGCGAAGTTCGAGGCCTGCGCGAGCGCCCCGCGCGACATGGCTGCCCGCAGGCCCGGAGCGGCCACGATGCGCTCCATGGCGCGGGCGTAGTCGGCCGGGTCGTGCCCCTCGACGAGCAGGCCGGACACCCCGTCCCGCACGGCGGTGGTGAGCCCCCCCACGGCAGCGGCCACGACCGGCGTACCGGACGCCTGAGCCTCCACGGCGACCAGCCCGAACGACTCGTTGTAGGACGGCACGCAGACGAGGGTCGCCGCGGCGTACCAGTCGGCGAGGACGGCCTGCGCCACCGGCGGCACGAAGCGCACGACGTCATCGACGCCGAGCGCGGCGGCGAGCTGGACCAGCGACTCGGGGTGCTCGAGGCCGGTGCCCGACGGACCTCCCACCACCGGCACGACCAGCCGGGCGCGCAGTGCCGGGTCCCGCTCGAGGAGGACGCGTACGGCGTGCAGCAGCACGTCCGGGGCCTTGAGAGGCTGGATGCGCCCGGCGAACATCAGCACCACCGCGTCCTGCGGCAGGCCCAGCCGGCCGCGGGCGGACGTCGAGGGCCGGAAGACGTCGAGGTCAACGCCGGGGTGCACGACCTCGACCCGGCCGGGGTCCGCGTCGTACAGCTCGAGCAGCTGCTTGGCCTCGATGTCGGTGCTGGCGATCAGCATGTCGGCGGCCTCGACCACCTGCTCCTCGCCGACCACCCGGGCGGCCGGCTCCGGGATGTCGCCGGCTGCGAGCGAGGCGTTCTTCACCTTGGCCATGGTGTGCATCGAGTGCACGAGCGGGACGCTCCACCGGTCCCGGACCAGGGCCCCGACCTGGCCGGAGAGCCAGTAGTGGGAGTGCACGACGTCGTACCAGCCCTGGTGGTGACGGGCCTCGGCACGCAGCACCTCCCCGGCGAAGGCGCACAGCTGACCCGGCAACTCGGCCTTGGTCAGCCCCTCGAGCGGCCCGGCGTGCACGTGGTGGACGGTGACGCCCGGGAACGCCTCGACGGTGGGCGGAAGTCTCGACGAGGTGGCCCGCGTGTAGACCTCGACCGCGAGGTTGCGGGCTGCCAGCCGGCGGGCGAGCTCGACGACGTAGACGTTCATTCCGCCCGCGTCACCGGTGCCGGGCTGGTCCAGGGGCGACGTGTGCACGCTGATCATCGCGACCCGGCCGAGGCGGCGTAGCGGCTTCATCCACTCACCTCTCATCCGGGACACCTCCAGATCCCAAACCCAGGCCGTCTCGCCGGTATTCCTACCCAGTCGTGCGACCGGTAGGCCGGTGTCCCGAAGGCCGGACGGTCCGGCTCGGGGCCCTGGCGGCGCGGCCCGCGGCGGTTCGGGACAGAATCGGCGCATGAGCAACCCCAACGCGGTCGTGACCGGCGCGAGCAGCGGCATCGGCGCGGCCACCGCGCGCCACCTGGCCGCTGCCGGCTTCCAGGTGTTCTGCGCGGCCCGTCGCGAGGACCGCGTGACAGCGCTCGCCGACGAGATCGGAGGTACGGCGATCCGCTGCGACGTCACCGACGCCGACGACGTGGCCGCTCTCGCGGCTCGGGTGGGT
Source organism: Nocardioidaceae bacterium (assembly GCA_025934895.1). Taxonomy (GTDB): domain Bacteria; phylum Actinomycetota; class Actinomycetes; order Propionibacteriales; family Nocardioidaceae; genus Nocardioides_B. Next base: position 28,236 of record JAICWH010000019.1, read on the forward strand.
CCGCGGCTCGACGTACTCGTCAACAACGCCGGAGGCGCCTTCGGTGCGTCGCCCGTGACCGAGGCGGACCCCGAGCAGTGGCGGCAGATGTACGAGGTCAACGTGATCGGGCTGGTGCAGGTCACGAAGGCACTCGTTCCCGCGCTGGTGGCCAGCGGTGCCGGCGTCATCCTCAACGTGGGGTCCACCGCCGGTCGGATCGCCTACGAGGGCGGCGGCGGCTACACGGCCGCCAAGCACGGAACCCAGGTGGTGACCGAGACGCTGCGTCTCGAGCTCTACGACCAGCCGGTCCGGGTCTGCGAGATCGCGCCGGGCATGGTCCGGACCGACGAGTTCGGGCTGGTCCGGTTCGGCGGCGACCGCGAGGCGGCGGATGCGGTGTATGCGGGGGTGGCCGAGCCGCTGACCGCCGACGACATCGCGGACGCGATCACCTGGATGGTCACCCGCCCGGCCCACGTGAACATCGACGAGCTGGTCATCCGGCCCCGCGCCCAGGCCTCCCAGCACAAGGTGCACCGGGTCTTCCCCGACACCCGTGGACCCTCCGAGCGGTAGAGTCGGCTGCGGAGCGCCGGGAAGTCTGGTCGGCAAGAGCATCGCCTGCCTGCACGCCGATCTCGAGGAGCACCGCCGTGTCCGACTCGTACCGCTTCGCCGGGCTGGTGCTCATCGTGGCCGGCGCGGGCCTCCTCGCGGTCCTCTCGAACCGGCTGACCGAACGGGTCAGGGTCCCTGCGCCGCTCCTGGTGCTGGTGGCCGCCGCCGTCGCGGTGAACGCGGTCCCGGACCTGCACGTCCCCTCGGAGCACCTGGTCGAGCGGTTGGTCAGCATCGCCCTGGTCTGCATCCTGTTCGACGGCGGCCTGCACATGGGCTGGCCCAGGTTCCGGGCCGCGCTGGCCCCGATCGCGATGCTCGGGGTCCTGGGCACCTTCCTCACCGTTGCGGCGGCCGCGGCCTTCATCCACGTGGTGATCGGGATCGACTGGTTCCCGGCGCTGCTGGTGGCCACGGCGATCTCCCCGACCGACCCCGCGGTGGTGTTCTCGGTGCTCGGGCAGCGCGAGGTCTCGGGTCGCAGCGGCACCATCCTGGAGGGCGAGTCGGGCGCCAACGACCCGGTCGGCATCGCCCTGATGGCCAGCCTCGTCACCGCCGGAGGCCTCAGCGCCGGGGCGTTCGGACACATCGCCGGTGAGTTCGCCCTGCAGATGGTCGTGGGCGTGCTCGTGGGGGTGCTGGGCGGGCGGGCCATGCTGTGGTTCATGCGCGCCGTCCCGCTCCCGGGCGAGGGACTGTACCCCCTACGGACCGCCGCCTGCGCGCTCATTCTCTTCGGCATCGCCACGCTCGCCCACGGCTCGGGGTTCCTGGCCGTCTTCGTCGCCGGGATCCTGCTCGGCGATGCCCGGGCCCCCTACAAGCGGGAGGTCGAGAGGTTCCACTCCGCCCTGGCCAGCCTGGGCGAGATCGTCGCCTTCATCATGCTCGGCCTCACCGTCGACCTGCACGAGCTGGCCCACACCGACGTCTGGGTCCCCGGCCTGGTGATCGGCGTCGTGGTCGCCGCCGTCGTCCGCCCGGTCGTCGTCGGACTGTGCCTCGTCCCGGCCCGGCTGCGCGGCAACGAGACCCGCTTCGTGCAGTTCGCCGGCCTCAAGGGCGCCGTCCCGATCCTGCTCGGCAGCTTCATCCTCGCGGCGCGGGTCTCCGGCGCCGAACGGCTCTACGGCATCGTGGTCGTCGTCGTGGTGTTCTCGGTGCTCGTCCAGGGCAGCCTGGTGCCGACCGTCGCGAAGCTCCTGCAGCTGCCGATGCGCACGGTGAGCCAGGAGCCGTGGGCCGTGGGGGTGCGGCTCGCCGAGGAGCCCGAAGGCGTGCACCTGCTCACCATCACCGCGGGCGCCCCCGCTGACGGTCACCGGATCGAGGATCTCGCGGCGCTGCCCGAGGATGCCTGGATCAGCATCGTCGTACGCGACAACCGCCTGCTTCCGGTCCGTGGGGACAGCCGGCTCCAGGCCGGTGACGAGGTCCTGGTGATCGCGGACGGCGACATGCGGGACGCCCTGACGGCCACCTTCCGTCCGGGCAGCTGAGCCTCTGCGCACACAAGCACCCGCTGACACCCTGAGCCGGTAGACTGGTGGCCGCTCACCGCAGCGTCGGACCCCGCGGCCGCATCGACGGCCCTCCGTATGGCGCCTGCTGATCCCAACTCGAAAGCGACGACGGCTACCCCATGCCCGAGAACACCTCCACCTTCCGCGCCGACCTCAGGAACGTCGCCATCGTGGCGCACGTCGACCACGGCAAGACCACGCTGGTCGACGCGATGCTCTGGCAGGGCGGTGCGTTCGGCGCTCACCAGCACGTCGACGTGCGGGCCATGGACACCGGTGACCTCGAGCGCGAGAAGGGCATCACGATCCTCGCCAAGAACACCGCGATCCGCTACACCGGGGCCGCTGCCCGCGGGCAGGGGGACGACTCGATGACGATCAACATCATCGACACCCCCGGCCACGCGGACTTCGGCGGCGAGGTGGAGCGGGGGCTGTCCATGGTCGACGGCATCGTGTTGCTCGTGGACGCCTCCGAGGGTCCGCTGCCGCAGACGAGGTTCGTGCTGCGCAAGGCGCTCAACGCCGACCTGCCCGTCGTACTCGTCGTGAACAAGGTGGACCGCTCCGACGCGCGGATCGCCGAGGTGGTCGACGAGACCTACGAGCTGTTCATGGACCTGCTGGACGAGAGCCACAGTCAGGACGCACTGGACTTCCCCGTGGTCTACGCGAGCGCGAAGGCCGGGCGCGCCAGCCTGACCATGCCCGAGAACGGCGCGATGCCCGACAGCGCCAACCTGGAGCCGCTGTTCCAGACGATCGTGGACGCGATCCCGGCGCCCGTCTTCCACCCGGAGGCACCGCTGCAGGCTCACGTCACGAACCTGGACGCCTCCCCGTTCCTCGGCAGGCTGGCGCTGGTGCGGGTCAAGGAGGGGCACCTCAAGAAGGGCCAGAACGTCGCCTGGATCAAGCGTGACGGGACCAGGACGACCACGAAGATCACCGAGCTGCTGGTGACCCAGGGCCTGGAGCGCAAACCGGGCCTCGAGGCCGGACCGGGCGACATCGTGGCGATCGCCGGCATCCCGGACATCATGATCGGCGAGACGCTGGCCGACCCGGAGCACCCGGTGGCCCTGCCCCTGATCACGGTCGACGAGCCGGCGATCTCCATGACGATCGGCATCAACACCTCGCCGCTGGCCGGCCGGGTCAAGGGCTCGAAGGTGACCGCGCGGCTGGTCAAGGACCGCCTCGACGCCGAGCTGGTCGGCAACGTGTCCATCCGGGTCTTGCCCACCGAGCGCCCCGACGCCTGGGAGGTACAGGGCCGTGGTGAGCTGGCGCTGGCGATCCTCGTGGAGCAGATGCGCCGGGAGGGCTACGAGCTGACGGTGGGCAAGCCGCAGGTGGTGACCAGGGTCGTCGACGGCAAGGTGCATGAGCCGGTCGAGCGGCTGACCATCGACGCGCCGGAGGAGTACCTCGGCACGATCACCCAGCTGCTCGCGGTGCGCAAGGGCCGGATGGAGCAGATGACCAACCACGGCACCGGCTGGGTCCGGATGGAGTTCCTGGTCCCGGCCCGGGGCCTGATCGGCTTCCGGACGGAGTTCCTCACCGACACCCGCGGCACCGGCATCGCGCACCATGTGTTCGAGGGCTACGAGCCCTGGGCCGGCGAGCTGCGCACCCGCAACAGTGGGTCCCTGGTCTCCGACCGCGCCGGTGCGGCGACCGGGTACGCGATGACGAACCTGCAGGAGCGGGGGGTGATGTTCGTCGAGCCGACCACCGAGGTCTACGAGGGCATGATCATCGGCGAGAACTCCCGCGAGGACGACATGGACGTGAACATCACCCGCGAGAAGAAGCAGACCAACGTTCGGGCGTCCTCCTCCGACAACTTCGAGAAGCTGATCCCCCCGCGCAAGCTCTCCCTGGAGCAGTGCCTGGAGTTCTGCCGCGAGGACGAGTGCGTCGAGGTCACCCCGCGGACCGTCCGGATCCGCAAGGTGGTCCTCGACGCCGGTCAGCGCGGCCGGTCCGCGGCTCGCGCCCGTCGCGGCTGACCTATGCATGGACAGCGGCCATTCGGACATGCAGCTCCCCCTCCTCACGCCGACCTGCGGCTGGTTCGGGTGGGAGCTGCATGTTGCTGTGGTCGCGCCTGCTGCGCTCTGCGGAAGCAGTCCGCGACGTAGGCCGGCTCGAACATGACGTTCTCCCAGCTGAACCGCAGCACGATCCAGCCCCGCACGGCCAGTGCGGTGTAGCGCTCGCAGTCGCGCTTGAGCGCCTGGCGCCGACCGTGGAACTCGAAGGAGTCAGCCTCGGCCACGATCCGGCGGTCCACGTCCACCAGATCCGGTCGGCCGACGAACCCGTCCTCGTCAATGGTGACTTGCGGCCGCATGTCGATGCCTGTGACGCCGAGGGCGATCGCACGGAGAACCGACTCGAACGGGTTGGCCGACAGGCCGCTGGCCTCCTGCGCGACGCGTAGGCACCGTCGTCGGCCTACGGTCGGCACCTGGTCGGCCAGGCGTCTCAGCAACCCACTCGTGACGTTGCCGTGCCGCAGTGCGGAGTCCGCGACGGTCAGGCCCTCGTCCAGCGGACAGACCTTGATGCAGTCCATCACCGTGCGGCCGGCACGCGTCTGGCCGTTCCAGATCTCGTCCTCGTCGAGGTCGCGCCACTTCACGTCCACGCCCTGTCGCCGACGAGGCTCGATCCTCCGGTTGCGAGGGACGGTCACCGTCGGCAGCCTGGGCCGGTGCTTGAGCTCCCAGCCGTGCAGCTGTGCCGCGCTCAGGTGGGAGACCACACCGGAGAGCCGTGCCGCCGCCCGACGGGACTCATCGGAGTGCGGGAGAGCGAAGCGGCCACGTGCCACCCGGAGCACCGAGCCGTTCTCGAGCGCCGTGCGGACCTTGCGGCGCGAGGTCAGGTGGTACAACAGGGCGGCCTCGAGCACCCCGCCCCTCCACGTCAGAGCCTCGACGACCTCCATGTCCGAAGCCTGCGGCCTCGCGGCGAATCTCGCGAACGGTCATCCACAGGCCACCCGAACATGCAGCTGTCCACGAAACAGAGGCCCAGTAGCCCTGGTAGGCGGAGTTGCATGTCCCTGTGGCCGGAGGTTTCGGGGGCAGCGTCGTCAATCGACGGGTGCGGCAGCGGCCCGGAGGTTCGGCACCAGGGCGATCAGCCCGAGCAACGGCAGCGCGGCGAGCAGTCCGAGCGCCTCGGCCATCGACAGCACGTCGCTCAGCCCGCCGACCACGGCCGACCCGATGCCGCCACCGACCAGGAAGAACAAGGTGGCAACCCCAGTGCGACCCCGCGCACGTCCTCGGCGGCCGTGCCCGCGACGAGCACCGCGCCGAGCAGGTCGAGTCGGGCGCCGCTGCCCCCGGTCGGCAAGGAGCGCCATAGCAGTGGCACCAGCAGTGCGCCCAGCATCGGCAGCGCGATCACGGCCCGCCACCCGAGCAGCGCCTCGACGCCTCCACCGGCGAGCGGTCCCAGGCAGCTGATCGCAGCCGCGACGCCGGCGACCCTGCCGAGCGCGGCACCGCGCATCACACCGCCCCGGCGCCCTGGAAGATTCGCGCCGCCAGCACGCCGAAGCTGGGGGCGGCCGCGCCGGCCAGGGCGCCGGCCGTCATCGGGCCGACGCCCACGAGCAGCGGCAGCCGGATCCCCACCAGGTCGGACACCCGCCCGTAGACCGCGGTGGCGACGGCGAGCATCAGCGCGTAGAGGCTGATCGCCCAGGCGCTCACCGCGGTGGTTATGCCCGGGTCGCTCGCCAGGACCGGCAGCGCGATCGCCGCGGAGGAGCTCCCCATCCCGGCGAGGCCGAACAGCAGACCGAGGAGCGTGGAGACCCGACGCGCGTCGGACGGTGAGGAGGGTGACATCCCCGACGCCAACCGACCCGCAGACCGGAGCATCCCCTGACGGAGGGCGCCGGAGCTAGCCAGTGGGGTCCTCCCCCACCCGCACCAGCAGCTTGCCGAAGTTCCGGCCGGCGAGCAGCCCACGGAATGCCTCGGGGGCGTTCTCCAGCCCCTCGACCACGTCCTCGAGGTAGCGCACCGACCCGTCCGCCACCCACGCCGACATCTCTCGCAGGAAGTCCTGCCCGTGCGAGGCGGTGAACTCGCCCTGGATGAAGCCGCGCACGGTCAGGCTCTTGCGCAGCACGAGTCCCATGAACCCCGGCAGCCGGTCCGGGCCGGCCGGGGCCGTCGTCGCGTTGTACGTCGCCACCAGCCCGCACACCGGCATCCGGGCATACAGGTTGACGTGCCGGAGCACCTGCCGGGTCACCTCGCCACCGACGTTCTCGAAGTAGACGTCGATGCCGTCCGGGACGGCAGCCGCAAGGTCGTCGGCGAAGGTCTCGGAGCGGTGGTCGACTGCGGCGTCGAAGCCGAGCTCCTCGAGCAGCGCGCGGCACTTGCGCGGCCCACCCGCGATCCCCACGGCCCGGGCGCCCCTGACCTTCGCGATCTGCCCGACGGCCGACCCGACCGGTCCGGTCGCCGCGGCCACCACGACGGTCTCACCGGGCTTCGGGCGCCCGATCTCCAGCAGCCCGGCGTACGCCGTGAAGCCCGGCATGCCGAGCACGCCGAGCGCCGTCGAGATGGGTACGACGGAGGGGTCGAGCCTGCGCAGCCCTCGGCCGTCACTGATCGCATGGGTCTGCCAGCCCGAGTAGGACAGCACGATGTCCCCGGCCACGTAGTCGGGGTGCCGCGAGGACACCACCTCAGCGACCGTCCCGCCGACCAGCACATCACCGACCTCGAGCGGGGCGGCGTAGGACTCGGCCGCGCTCATCCGGCCGCGCATGTAGGGGTCGAGGGAGAGATAGACCACCCGCAGCAGCAGCTCGCCGTCCGTCGGGTCGGGCACCTCGTCATGGGTGAACACGTAGGTGCTGTCTCCCGGCTCGCCCTCGGGACGCTCGGCGAGGCGGACCTGGGTGGCCCTCATGCTGTGCCTCCGTAACGCCTGCGCAGCTCCCGCTTGAGGACCTTGTGGCTGGGTCCCATCGGCAGTGCCTCGATGATCTCCACCCGCCGCGGGTACTTGTGTGCCCCGAGCCGCTCCCGGGCCCACGCGACCAGCTCGGACGTCAGCACCGCCTCGGCGGGAGCCGGCACCACGACCGCGCAGACCTCCTCGCCCAGCGCGTCGTCGGGGACCCCGACCACGGCGACCTGCGCGACACCGGGATGACGGGCCAGCACCTCCTCGACCTCCCGCGGGTAGACGTTGAACCCGCCGCGGATGATCACGTCCTTCTTGCGGTCCACGATGCTGATGAAGCCGTCCTCGTCGATCGTGCCGAGGTCCCCGCTCCGGAACCACCCGTCCACGACGGCCTCGGCGGTGGCCGTCGGATCGTCGAGGTAACCGGCGAAGACGTTGTGCCCCCGGACCACGATCTCGCCCAGCCGGCCGGCCGGGAGCAGGTCGATGCGGTCGTCCACCATCGCGTCCGCCACCTCCACCTCCACCCCCCAGACGGCGTGGCCCACCGTCCCGACCTTGGTGCCGAACCACGGCTGGTTGACCGACGCGGTCGGAGAGGTCTCGGACAGGCCGTACCCCTCGTAGATCGTCGTGTCGAAGACCTTCTCGAACCGCTCGAGAACCACCACCGGCAGCGAGGCACCCCCCGAGGCGCAGTCGCGCAGCTGGGGCAGTGCAGCCGCGTGGGGAGCCGCCTCGAGCAGCTGGACGAACATCGTCGGCACGCCGAAGAACAGCGTCGCCCCCTCGCGGTGCATCAGCTCGATCGCCGCCTCAGGGTCGAAGCGGGGCTGCAGCAGCATCGTCGCGCCGACCCGGAACGCCGAGTTCATCGACACCGTCTGGCCGAACGTATGGAAGAGCGGCAGCGAGCCCATCACCACGTCGCTGCGCAGGATCGGGTTGGCGTCGAAGGCGTTGAC
>JAICWH010000188.1 GCA_025934895.1 Nocardioidaceae bacterium
CCTGGACGAGCCGACCGCCCACCTCGACCCAGACACCGCTCAGGCGGTCGTCGGCGACGTGCTGCGGGCCACCGAGGGGCGTGCTGTGGTGTGGGTGACCCACGACAGCGTCGCGCTCGACTCCATGGACCGGGTCGTCGATCTCGCGGCCTACGCCCCGTCCGGGGAGCGCCGGCTGGAGCCGGTGGGTTGACGTGCCGGGCCGTGCACCGGATCCTGGAGGCTCAGCAAGGAGACCCATGCCCCCTGCGCTCCGTCCGATCCTGCTCGCCGTCAGGGACACCGATGCCTGCGGACCCTCGCTGCGGTACGCCTGCACCGAGGCACAGCGCGCCGGCGTTCCGGTGCACCTGATCCACGTCCTGGAGGACCGGCCTCGACCCCAGGCGCACCGGCTCCTGGAGGCGGTCGCGGCCGACGCACACGACCTGACCGAAGGTGCGGTGCCGGTGCACACCGAGCTGCGCACCGGTCCCGTGGTGAGCGAGCTGACCGAGCTGAGCCGCGAGGCGCTGCTGGTCGTCCTACAGCGTCGCCAGCTGTCCCGGCTGCAGCGGCTGGTGACCAGGTCGGTCAGCGCCCATGTCGGCGGACGGGCACACGCGCCCACCGTGTCCGTCCCCGAAGCGTGGCAGCCGCGCCTCGGCGACCCGAGACAGGTCACCGTGGGTGTGGACGGGGCGGACAGCGAGGAGGGTCGAAGGCTGCTCGACCATGCGCTCCGCAGGGCTGCCGAGGCCGGCGCCGAGCTGACCGTCGTGCATGCCTGGCAGCTGCCGTCGGGCTATGACGACGCGGTCGTGGCGCTGCCGGAGGTCGAGGAGTGGCGCGAGCGCTACCTCCGCGTCCTGCACAAGGAGCTCGAGCCGCTGCAGGCCCTCCACCCCGGGGTGCCCGTCTCGGTGGAGATCCGGCACCTCCACCCGGCCGAGGCACTGATCCAGGCGGCCAAGGACTCCGACCTCGTGGTGCTGGGTCGGGGCCGGCTGGAGCACCCTCTGGTGGAGCACCTGGGCTCGGTGGCCCGAGCGGTCATCCGCGACGCCGACTGCCCGACCGAGGTCCTCTGCGACCGGCCGGTGACCGACGGGCCACCGGTGCGCGACCGGTAGGTCAGGCCCACAGCCGTTCCCGGAGCCAGCCGTGCTCCGGACGACCGAGGCGACGTGCCCCGTGCACCAGCACGGCCACCGTGACGACCGGCAGCAGCGCGCTCGGCACCATGTCCGGCGTGAACCCGACGTGGCGTCCCGCCAGCAGCTCGGCTGCGACGCCGAGCCAGAGCGCGGTGAACAAGGTGGTGACCTTGACCAGGACCACCCCACCGACGACCGCCGCCATCGGGTGCCGGCGCACCAGCATCACCCCGGTCGCGATCACGGCCGGGAGCGCGACGGTCAGGTCCAGCACGTAGACCGCGTACGGCGTGCCGCCCGGCCCGAGGTGCACCGGCGCTCGCCCACCCAGCGCGGAGGGCCCCACGTCGCTCAGCCACAGACCCACGAACGCGACACCGACCACGACCAGGAACCAGCCCAGGCCACGGGTGTGCAGGGCCGCCACGGCCGGCCGCACCCGCGACGGGCTGACCCGGACCAGCCCGTCGACGAGTGCGGCCGCGGACAGGAGCACCGCGACGACGTACAGCAGGAAAACCCGGTTCTCCGGCCAGCCGATCAGGTAGATCGCGTAGGAGTAGGCGAGGTAGAACAGCAGCCCGAGCCACAGCAGGTGGCCCGCGAGCGACCCCCGCCGGCTGCGGACCCCGGCCCACAGCAGCAGCGGGACGACCAGTGCGGTCAGCACGTCCTGCGCGCGGGACACGAGCACCAGGTCCCCGCCGTAGTCCCGGTAGGCCGAGCCCGACAGCAACCCGTAGAGGATCGCCGGCAGCACCGCCACGCCGAGGATCACCGACACCAGCACCGGCCACGACTCGCGGTGTACGTGGACCTCGACCGGCTCGGTCTCCGGGGCCTCGGCGGCCCCGTCCGCGACGGCGCGCGCGACGGCCTCGGGGTGCGCGAACATCGACTCGTGGTCCACCAGCGCCCGCATGACGTCCTCCTGACCTGACGGCCCGGGCCGCTGCCCGGGCGCACCTACAGGATCGTCGTCACCGGCGCCGCGGGGCAGAGCCGCCGGACCCGGGCAGCCGGGACCAAAGCCCTCAGCCCGCCGGGGTGTTCAGCTCCGGCTGCTCGGTCTGCACCTCGGGTCCGCCCGCTGCGGACCACTGCCAGTCCCGGATCTCCGGCATGTCCTCACCGTGGGAGCGGACGTAGATCCGGTGCTCGACCAGCTTGTTCTTCAAGGTCTCCCGGGCCGACCCGGAGGACCCCTGCAGCCGGCTGACCCGGTCGATGACGTCGATGGCGAGGTCGAACCGGTCCACCTGGTTCAGCACCGTCATGTCGAAGGGCGTGGTCGTGGTGCCCTCCTCCTTGTAGCCGCGGACGTGGAAGTTGGCATGGTTCGTGCGTCGGTAGGTGAGCCGGTGCACCAGCCAGGGGTAGCCGTGGTAGGCGAAGATCACCGGCTTGTCCTTGGTGAACAGTGAGTCGAAGTCCGCGTCCGGCAGCCCGTGCGGGTGCTCCTTCTCGTCCTGCAGCCGCATGATGTCCACCACGTTGACGAACCGGATGCGGATGTCGGGGAAGAAGCCGCGCAGCAGGTCGACCGCGGCCAGCGCCTCCATCGTCGGCACGTCTCCGGCACAGCCGATCACGACGTCCGGCTCCCGGCCTTCATCCGTGCTCGCCCAGTCCCAGATCCCGATGCCCTTGGTGGCGTGCACGACGGCCTCGTCCATCGTGAGGTACTGCAGGGCAGGCTGCTTGCCCGCCACGATGACGTTGACGTACTGACGGCTGCGCAGGCAGTGGTCCGCGACCGACAGCAGCGTGTTCGCGTCCGGTGGGAAGTAGGCCCGCACCACGTCGGCCTTCTTGTTCACGACGTGGTCGATGAACCCCGGGTCCTGGTGGGAGAAGCCGTTGTGGTCCTGGCGCCACACGTGCGAGGTGAGCAGGTAGTTCAGCGACGCGATCGGCCGGCGCCAGGGGATGTCGTTGGTGACCTTGAGCCACTTGGCGTGCTGGTTGAACATCGAGTCGATCACATGGATGAACGCCTCATAGCAGGAAAACAGCCCGTGCCTGCCGGTGAGCAGATAACCCTCCAGCCAGCCCTCGCAGGTGTGCTCGGACAGGATCTCCATGATCCGGCCGTCCACGGACAGGTGGTCGTCACCCGGAACCGTCTCGGCGTTCCAGGTGCGGTCGGTGACCTCCATGACGTCCTGCAGCCGGTTCGAGCTGTTCTCGTCCGGCGCGAACAGCCGGAAGCTGGTCATGTTGGCGCTCATGGTGTCGCGCAGGAACCCGCCGAGCACCTTGGTGGCCTCGACCGCTCCGGTCCCCGGCGCCTCGACGTCGACCGAGTAGTCGCGGAAGTCCGGCAGCCGCAGGTCGCGCAGCAGCACGCCGCCGTTGGCGTGCGGCGACGCGCTCATCCGCCGGTCGCCCGCGGGGTGCAGGGCGGCGATCTCGGGAACGGGTGCCCCGTCGTCGTCGAACAGCTCCTCGGGCCGGTAGCTGCGCATCCAGGTCTCCAGGACCTCCCGGTGTCCGTCGTCGTTGCGGGCGTCGGCGAACGGCACCTGGTGCGAGCGCCAGCTGCCCTCCACCGGCTTCCCGTCCACCTCGGCGGGCCCGGTCCATCCCTTGGGCGAACGCAGCACGACCATCGGCCACGACCGGCGTACGGCGGGCTCGTCTGTGGCCTGCCGAGCCTCCTGCTGGATGTCGCGGATCTCGTCGAGGCAGCGGTCCAGGGTCGCGGCGAACGCCTGGTGCATCTCGGTGGGGTCCGAGCCGGAGACGACGTAGGGCGTGTAGCCGTAGCCGCGCATCAGCGAGAGCAGCTCCTCCTCGGGGATCCGGGCCAACACCGTGGGGTTGGCGATCTTGTAGCCGTTGAGGTGCAGGATCGGCAGCACCGCGCCGTCGCGGCGCGGGTCGACGAACTTGTTGGAGTGCCAGCCGGTCGCCAACGGCCCGGTCTCGGCCTCCCCGTCACCGACGACGGCCGCGACGACCAGGTCGGGGTTGTCGAACGCGGCACCGTAGGCGTGGGACAGCGCGTAGCCGAGCTCGCCGCCCTCGTGGATGGACCCGGGTGTCTCCGGAGCGACGTGGCTCGGGATCCCGCCGGGGAAGGAGAACTGCAGGAACAGCCGGCGCATCCCCTCGGCGTCCCGGGTGATGTTCGGGTAGACGTCGGAGTAGGTGCCCTCCAGCCAGGCGGAGGCGACCAGACCGGGACCGCCGTGACCCGGACCGATGATGTACATCATCTCCAGGTCGCGGGCCACGATCGCGCGGTTGAGGTGCGCGTAGACGAAGTTCAGGCCCGGCGTGGTGCCCCAGTGCCCGAGCAGCCGCGGCTTGACGTGCTCGGGGACCAGGGGCTCGCGCAGCAACGGGTTGGCCATCAGGTAGATCTGGCCCACCGACAGGTAGTTGGCTGCGCGCCACCACCTGTCGATCCGACCGAGCTCCGCGTCGTCGAGCGGGCTTCCGGTCACCGTGCTGTGCGTGCGCTCTGGCATGGCCATGTGGGAGTCCTCCTGTGCCTGATGGGTCGACGCTATGCCTCGAGGGTGTGGGCAGGTGGAGCGGGCCGGCGCCGAGGGCGGCCAGGAGCACCGCACCCGATGCGGCTGCGATGCGGATCGCCACGCCGGCCATCAGCGCTGCACCGATGCCCGGCAGGCCGATCATGAAGAGCCAGTCAGCCCGGGACTGCCCGGCGATGCGGTGGTAGAGGCTGCTGACCGGGCCGTTGGTGGCGAAGCCCAGGAACCCGCTCGTGGGGCTGGCACCATGGATCCACGCGGCCTTCGACACGGTGTCGAGACGTCGGGACTGGCGCTGCTCATGGTGTGCTCGTCGAGCTGGTTGCTGCTGCCTGGTCTGGCAGCTTCAGTGTCCAACCGACTGACACGCTGCGAGCAGAGGCCGAGGTCCGCTTGCGGAGGGACCTTCGTCCCTCAGCCGTGCAGGTGCTTGGTCGCGAACACGGCGGCCTGGGTACGGCGTTCGAGACCCAGCTTGGCCAGCAGCGCCGACACGTAGTTCTTCACGGTCTTCTCTGCCAGGAACATCGCCCCGGCGATCTGGCGGTTGGTCATCCCCTCGCCGATGAGCTCGAGGATCCGCCGCTCCTGGGGGGTCAGCTGGGCCAGGGCCGGGTCCTCCTGCGGTCCTTGACGGAGCCGGTCCAGCACCTGCTGGGTCACGGCGGGATCCAACGTCGACTGGCCGGCTGCCACCCGTCGTACGGTCTCGAGCAGGTCGTTGCCCCGCACCTGCTTGAGGACGTAGCCGGCGGCACCGGCCATGATCGCCGAGAACAGCGCCTCGTCGTCGTCGTAGGACGTGAGGATCAGCGCGGCGATCTCGGGGTGCTCGGAGCGGATGTCGCGGCACACGTCGATGCCGGAGCCGTCCGGGAGCCGGCCGTCCAGGACGGCGACGTCCGGGCGCAGGGCAGGGATCCGGCGCATCGCCTCCTGGGCGAGGCCCGACTCCCCCACGACCTCGATGTCGCCCTCGCTCTCCAACAGCTCGCGGAGGCCGCGGCGGACGATCTCGTGGTCGTCGAGGAGGAACACGCGGATCTTCGGGGTCTGCTCGGGCTCCATGCTCAGACGCTACCGCGACGGCCGGTGGGACCGGACCTTCCACA
>JAICWH010000087.1 GCA_025934895.1 Nocardioidaceae bacterium
GAGGGCGATGGCCTCGGACGGCTGGGGCAGCTCGTAGCGCTCGACGGTGCGGGCGAAGAGCTCGGTCTGCTTGACGGAGTCCACGCCGAGCTCGGCCTCGAGTGCGACGTCCTCGGTGAACACCTCGGCGGGGTACTCCAGCGCCTGGGCATACATGTCGCGCAGCTCGCTGAACAGCTCCTCGCGGGATGGGCCCGCCGAGACGGAGGCCGGGACCGGAGCCGGCGGCGCGGGCGTCGGCGTCGGCGTCGGCGTCGGCGTCGGCCGCAGGATTGGGACGCCGACCGGAACGGTCGCCGGGGCGACGGTGATCTCGCGCCCGCCGAGGAGCTCCCTCGCCTGTGCGACCGCGGACCGCTCGTTGCCGCGCTGGGCGGCGGTCACCGACTCGGCGCGCTCGGCGGACTTCAGCGCCAGGGTGCCCAGGGTGCTGCCGGACGCGCACTCCACGAAGGTCGTGACACCGGCGGCGCGCATCTGGCGCACGGCCGACGAGAAGTCGACGGGTGCGACGAGGTGACTCGCCACGATTGCTCTGATGTCGTCGGAGATCTCGTAGTAGCGGCCCAGGATCGGGGAGTAGACGGGCCGGACCAGCGGCTCCACTGGCACACCCGCGATCCGGCTCGCGAAGTCGCCGGAGACCCGCTCCAGGCCCGGGTTGTGGAAGGCGTACGGCGAGGGGAGCACCGTGGCTCCGATGCGCACCGCGCCGGCGACCGCGGTGAGGGCGGTGAGCGCCGGGTGCGGCCCGGAGACCACCGTCTGCCGCGGTGCGTTCATCGCGGCGACGGCGAGACCTGGGTCGTCCACCACCGCGATCAGGTCATGGGCCCGGTCGGCGCTGCAGGCGAGCGCGACGAGGCCGCCCTCGCCGTCCACGGCGCGCAGCGCGCGGGATCGGAGGGCGACCACCTGGGCGCCGGCGGCCACACTCAGCGCGCCCCCGGTCTGGAGGGCCGCGACCTCACCGAGGCTGTGGCCCATGGAGACCCCGGACCAGGCGGACGACCCGGTCACGAGCCGCGAGATCGCGACCGAGACCGCGTAGATCGCGAGCTGGAGGCTCTCCGGTGCGTTCCTCACGAGCTCCGCGGTCGCCGGCGGCTGCGCGGCCAGCAGCACGTCGGACACCGGTGCGGCGCCGGCCGCCCGGGCGCCCGCATCGACCTCCGCGTACACGTCGGCCACCTCGGGGAAGCTCTCGGCGAGGCTCCTCGCCGACTCGGGGGTATAGGCGCCCTGGCCCGGGAAGAGAAGTGCAACGGTCATGGGTGTGGCTCCTAAGCCTGGTGAGCGGTGGGTCGGGAGGTGGACGGGGCGAGCAGGTCCTGCCACGTGGTGCGGGCCGGCGGCAGGACGCGGGCGGCGAGGGCGAGCTCGTCGTCGGTGGGGGCGGGGACGGCGGCGCTGTCGAGCGCGATCGTCATCCGCACGTGGCGTGCGAACAGGGGCCGGTGCAGGCTGTTGGCGATGGTGGCCACCCGCAGCAGTGCCGGTGGCACGTGCGCGACCCGCGGATGGCCCGGCGTCGCGCGCGAGAGCATCGTGGCGACCTCGTCGACGGTCAGCGCCTGTGGGCCGGCCACGGGCAGGGTCATCCCCAGGGCGGCAGGGTTGCCGACGACACTCGCGATCGCGCGGGCGGCGTCGTCGATGGCCACCCAACGAGTGGGGGTCCGGCCCCGGCCGGGGACCGTGATCCGGCCCTTGGGCACCTCGCGGGTCAAGACGTCGGTCCACACCTCCATGAAGTGGGTGGGGCGCAGGATCGTCCACGGGACGGCGGAGGCGCGGATCTCGTCCTCGATCTGGGCCTTGTACCGGAAGGAGTCCACCGGGCTCTGGGCGCCGGCGCTCGAGGTGGACACATAGACGAGCTGTCCGACGCCGCCGCGCTCGCACGCCCGGAGCAGCCGCCGGGACCCCTCGAGGTCCACCTTGCGGGACCCGTCCCGCGTGGTGACGTCACGTCCGTGGACGGTCGCGACGACGGTCTGTGCGCCCTCGACCAGCGGATCCACGGACCCGTCCACGGTGAGGTCGACGTCGGCGCGCCGAACGCCCGACGGGAGGACGGCAGCGCTCGCCTCCCAGTCGACCGGCCGCGAGGCGGCGACGGTGTCGGCGCCCAGGGCGGCGACGCGCTCCACCACGCGGCTGCCAAGACGTCCTGTGGCACCTACAATGACATTCATCGGAACTCCTAGCCATGTTTCTCTCGGGTGCTGGTCTTTCGGGTGACGAGGGCAGGCTGTAGAACAGAGCCCCTTGTGTGTTGGCGCCCCGTGCGAGGAGGACCCCCCTTGTGATGAGGTCACCGGGCCTCTTGATACGTGCACCCCTCGGCGTGCACCTCCCCGGCACGCACCCCCCCACGACGGATGCCCCTCCTCTTCCGGCCGCCGACCAGGGAAGCGACCTGACGGCGACCTTCGTCGGTGCCACGACGCTGCTCGTCGACGACGGGACCAGCCGGCTGCTGGTCGACCCGTTCTTCAGCCGCCCGGGAGCCGTCCGCTGTGCGGTGGGCAGGATCGGCCCGGACGCGCGGACCATCGACTCCTGCCTCCGACGGCTGGGGGTCGACCGCCTCGACGCGGTGGTCGCGTCGCACTCCCACTACGACCACGCGATGGATGCGCCGTACGTCGCCCGGCGGACCGGGGCGCTCCTCGTCGGCTCGAGGTCCACGACCATGATCGGAAGGGGCTTCGGCCTGCCCGAGGAGCAGATGGCCCTCGTCGAGCCGGAGGACGCGCTGCAGGTCGGCACCCTGACGGTCACGTTCGCGCGGTCGGCGCACGTGGCTCCCGTCCACTTCCCAGGGCAGATCAGCGCTCCGCTCACACCTCCCGTGCGCATCTCGTCGTACCGCGTCGGCGAGTGCTACTCGGTGCAGATCCGCGCGGGCCGGCGCGCCGTGCTGGTCCAAGGGAGCGCCGGCTCCGTCACGGGGGCCCTCGATGGGCTGCCGACCCACGTCGTCTACCTGGCCATCGGAGTGCTCAGCCGCGCGACGTCGGCAGCCCGGGAGCGGTACTGGGACGAGGTGGTGACCGCCGTGGGCGCCCGCAGGGTCCTGGTCACCCACTGGGACAACATGTGGCGACCGCTGTCCCTGCCGCTGGCTCCGCTGCCCTCCGTCGTGGACGACATCCCCGCGACCATGCGCTTCCTGGCCGCGCACGCCGCCAGGAACGGCGTCGACCTGCGAGTGCCCACGTCGTGGCAGCCCACCGACCCCTTCGTCGGCCTGGTCGGCTGACTCAGCGCACCGGAGCCTGCGTGCAGAGCGGTCGGCATGCCCGCTGCCCGAGGGCGTCGAGGAAGACCTGGTCGATGTCCTGCGGCCGAGCCGTGTACGTCGCGCCGCCGGTCACCTTGCTGATCACGGCGAGGGCCCGGGCGGCCTGGGGGTCCGAGCCGTAGGCGATGGAGATCACCGGAACCGGACGGCTGGGGTCCTGCTCGGCCCGCAGCGTCCGGACCAGCTCGGCCAGCGAGATGCCCTCGGGGTCCTGGTTGCGGCCATCGGTGAGCAGCACCACGGCGTTCGTGTGGTTCGGCTGCCAGGATCGCCACTGGGACCGCACCGCGGCCAGCGTGGTGTCGTAGAGCCCGGTGTTCCCGTTGGTGGGCCGGATGCCGGAGATCGCGGCGGCCACGGCCGCGCGACCGCCGGAGTGGTCACCCCTGGGACCCAGAACGGTCACCGGGAGCACCCGGCGGTAGTCGTCGTCGCCGTGCAACCGCGTCGAGAAGGCCCACAGCCCGACCGCGCTCCGGTCGGGGTAGAGCGACAGGCCTCGACGGGCGGCGCTCTGCACCAGCTGGAGCCGTGTGGCCCCACCGGCGCCGGGGACCGGAGTGCCCATCGAGCCGGACACGTCCACGACGGCGAGGAGCCGGGCGTCCTGGCGGACCGACCGCAGCGCGGCGACCACGGCGGCGACGTCCCCAGGCCTCGCCGGTGCTGCCGTCCCGGGCCGGGTCGCGTCGACACCGACGGTGTCGGGCAGCGAACCTCCGGCGCGGCCGCTGCTGTCGCGGAAGCCCGCGGCGTAGAGGGCGTCCCGTCCGTGGGTGTCGCGAAGCGCGGTCAGCAGCCGGTCGGCCAGCCGCTCCCGGGACGACGACGAGGTGAGCACGGCGTAGGGGTAGTCGAGCACCGAGCCTGGCCCGGAGGCGTAGAGCGCGAGCACCGCGGGCGTCGGCCGCCCCTCGTTGGCCGCGAAGACCTGCTGCTCGCTGGCGGGGACAGCGGTGCCGGCGCGCACGGTGAGGGGTGCCGCGGACGCGTCCGCCCCCCGCCGTACGACCGCAGTGTCGAGGAGTCCGGCCATCACCCGACGGGCGTCGGCGCGGTGGCCCAGCACGGTCCGCAGCCCGACCAGCACGGCGCTGGTCCGGGTCGACGCCACCGGGTCGGCCATCCTGAGGGTGACGGGGCGCCGCCCGTCGCGAGGCACCACGACGGACAGGTCGGCCGAGGAGCCGCTCGGGGTGAACTGGCCGCCGGGTGCGGCGACGGCGGCGAGCGTGACCGGGCTGGTCGCCACCGGCCCGGCGGCGTCGTGCGTCAGGCCCGCGCGGTCGAGCCACAGGGTCGAGTCGGGGATCCAGACGTCCGGCGTCGGCCGACCACCCTTCCGCGTCGCGGCGAAGACGTCGGCGGGCTCCTGCGCGAGCACCTGCACTGAGTCGCACGCGGGCGGCCTGCTGTCTGTGATGCTCCTGGCGACCGAGGCGACGACGGGTGCGAGGTCCGGAGCCACCGCCACGGTGAGCGCGGGGCTCGACGGGCAGGAGCGCTGCGCGGAGGAGGGGCGGGTGAACGCGACGACTCCTCCGACGAGCATGCAGACCGACACGACTCCGGTGAGTGCGAGCCGCCAATGGCGACGGGCCCCTTCGACTCTCGCGTGCCGCGCTGTCGAGCTCATGTACGGTCCTCTCTGGCTCTCGGCCGGTGCGAGCGGTGGGTCCGCTCGTGCGCCGACGACTCGAAGAGGAGACTGGTTCCGCGGCTCCGTGATACACCTCGGGGGCGATCACGTCGCCCAGGGCCGAAGTCCCTGCCGGCCTGCGCCGTACCGCCCATGGGAGACCGCCGGGTATCAAACCCCACCGCGTGCGGTTCATGCGGGTAAGGAAGTCCCCCCGCGACGTTCTGAGGAAACCACCATGAGTGAGCCCGATGACGATGAGTGAGCCTGTCGAGATGCCGAGCCTTCGTGCCGGTCGAGCTGATCTCCACGCCGTACCGGCGGTCGCCGGGACCGCGCCGCGGCCGGCGACGATGCGTGAGTGGGCGGAGGCTGCCGCCCGGCGGCGCACGCGCGCCCTGCACGAGGTCGACGCGCGGGCGGACAAACGGCACCGGGATCGCGGCAAGAGGACCGCCCGCGAGCGGGTGGAGAGGCTTCTCGACCCGGGCACGTTCGTGGAGATGCGGCTGTTCGCGAAGCACGAGGCGACGGGCTTCGGCCTGGAGCACCAGCGCCCGCACGGCGACGGCGTGGTCACCGGGTGGGGCCTGGTGGAGGGCCGGAAGGTCTTCGTCTTCGCCCACGACGCGCGCGTCTTCGGCGGTGCCCTGGGCGCCACGTTCGCGCGCAAGATCTGCGCGCTGATGGACCTGGCGGAGTCGACCGGCGCGCCGGTCATCGGCCTCAACGACGGCGGCGGCGCGCGCATCCAGGAGGGGATCAGCGCGCTCGACGGGTTCGGCGAGATCTTCCGGCGCAACGTGCGCTCCTCCGGTGTCATCCCGCAGATCAGCGTGGTCCTGGGCTCCTGCGCCGGCGGCGCGGTGTACTCACCGGCGCTGACCGACTTCGTCTTCATGCTGGAGGGCTCCTCCAGCATGTTCATCACCGGCCCGGACGTCGTCAAGGCGGTCACGAGTGAGCAGGTGACCCAGCAGGAGCTCGGGGGCAGTGCCGTGCACTCGGAGCGGACGGGCGTGGCCATGTTCCGGGCCCCCGACGAGGACAGCCTCCTGGAGGAGGTGCGCTACCTGCTGTCGTTCCTTCCCGCGAACAACCAGGAGCTTCCCCCGGAGCTGCCGACCTCCGACAGCCCGGACCGGCGGTGCGAGGAGCTGGTGGACTACGTGCCGACCTCGGACCGGACGCCGTACGACATGCGCGTCGTGATCGAGTCGCTGGTGGACAGGGACGAGGACTGCTTGGAGGTGCACGCGTCCTTCGCGCCGAACATCATCTGCGCGCTGGCCCGGCTCGACGGCAAGGTGGTCGGCATCGTGGCGAACCAGCCGCTGGTGCTGGCCGGGGTCCTCGACATCGACGCGAGCGAGAAGGCCGCCCGGTTCGTCCGCACGTGCGACGCGTTCAACATCCCCCTGCTGACCCTGGTCGACGTTCCCGGCTTCCTGCCCGGCACCGACCAGGAGCACTCGGGGGTGATCCGCAGGGGCGCCAAGCTCCTGTATGCGTACTGCGAGGCCACCGTCCCGCGGGTCCAGGTGATCGTCCGTAAGGCGTACGGCGGCGCCTACATCGTCATGGACTCCAAGTCGATCGGAGCGGACCTGTCCTTCGCCTGGCCCGGCAACCAGATCGCGGTCATGGGGGCGGCGGGGGCCGCCGACATCATCTTTCGTCGCGAGATCGCGGCGGCCCAGAACCCGGAGCGACGACGGCTCGAGCTGGTCGAGGAGTATGCCGACACTGTCCTCGACCCGTACGTCGCCGCCGAGCGCGGCCTGGTCGACGACGTCATCCAACCCGCCGAGACCAGGGCCGTGCTGATCCGCGCGTTCGAGATGCTGCACAGCAAGACCGACCGTCGGCCGGACCGCAAGCACGGGAACATCCCGCTATGAGCGACCCGTGGATGACAGTCGTCCGGGGTCGTCCGACCGATCAGGAGCTGGCGGCGGTGCTGGCCGTGGTGGCCAGCCTGGCCGCCCGGGCGGCGACGACCCGGCCGGACCCAGCCCTGCCCACCCACGCGACGCTGCGTCGCACCGGTCGGGCGTTGCTGGGCCGGGAGAGCCGGTGGGGGACGCTCACCCCGCGTCGGGCGCAACCGCGCCGCACGGCACCGGCCCCGCTCCGGACACCCGTTCCGGCTGCGCGCGAGGCCCTCATCGTCGGCGCGGCGGGCGCCTGACCGGTTGGAGTCAGGCGCAGGCCTCGTACGCGTCCACGCAGAGCGACCGCAGACTCCTGCGCGCGCGTCCCTGGGGCGGAGGCAGCGGCAACGCGCCCGCGCTTCCGGGGTCGGTGGGCCGCTCGCGCCGGCGGCGGGCGGCAGCCAACAGGCACTCGTGGCGCATGGCCGCAGTCAGCCAGTACTTAATGGCCTCCGGTGTGCGGACCTCGGCGCCATTCTCGAGGAGCCGCAGGAACGTGTTGCGGACCGCGTCGTGGGCATCATCCCCGATCCGGTACGACGCCGCGAGCCGCAGCAGGTAGGGCTGGTAGCGCCGTACCAGCAGCTCCCAGGCGCGGCCGTCGCCGCCGGCCATCCTCGTCAGACAGTCCATGCTGGTTCCCCGGTCACTCTCAAGGTAGCCCTTCGATTACCACGACGATCCTCCATGCGCGCGGTCCGGCGCTTCCGAGGAAACCCCAGGTTCCTCCCTGGTGTAGTGCGCCACCGGCGCATGTCCCCTACGGTTGTGGCCTCAGGAGGTGGCTATGACCACAGCGCGTTTCGGTGTCGCGTCTCGGGTGGCCTCGGCGATCACCCTGCAGCGACTCCTGTTCGGCCTCGCGATGATGCTGCTCGGCATTATCCGCAGCATCATCGGCGTGGTGATGATCGTGTCCCCGGCCCGGCTGGCGGCCACCCTCGGTGTCGATCCCGTCGCGGCCGAGCGCACCGGCTGGCTGAGCCAGATGGTGGGCGCCCGTGAGATCGGGATCGGGCTGGGCGGGCTGAGAGCGGTGCGACAGGGCGAGAACGTCGGGCTCTGGTGCTCGGCCGCGGCCCTCGCCGACTCCGCCGACGTGCTGGCCGTCGCTTCAGCCCTGCGGGGCCGCCAGGTGCGACGGGGACCCGCCCTGCTCTTCATCGCCTTCGCGGCCGCCGGCGTGCTGGCCGACGTGACCGTCTGGCGGCACATGCGGGACCGGGCCCCGGGTGACCGCCCGAGCGGCGCGTACGGGGACACCTGAGCTGGGCCGGTCGGCTGGTGGACCGCCTGGTCGCGACCGATCCGGACGTCGACCTAGACGGGGGTGACGGTGCGGTGGCCCGGCGAGCAGGCCGCATGCCGCCTCGCGCAGCGTCTTGAAGGAAAGGGGAGCCGTCAGGCACCCGAGGACGACGCCGCGATGCTGTCGATCCCCACCCCGGGAGTCTCCGGGTGCTCGCAGATGCCCGCATCCCCGACAGGAGCGACGCGACCGCACCCCTCGTCGGCGCGAGCGCGGGTTCCTAGGGAACGTCCTGGGGTTTCCCCGGAAGCGCCCGGGGGCCGGATGCACCAATGTCGAGGCATCCGAACAACCCAGGTTCACGAGTGGCGGGGAGACCAGAATGACGATCACGCAGCTGAGGGCCGGCGACCCGCAGGCGGAGCACGCGGCGGAGAAGAGCGGCGGCTACTGCTTCGCGGACGCCGACGGCGGCGATGGGCGTGCCTGGGAGCTGCTGGTGCGGCGCTACCAGCCCTACCTGCTGCGGCTCGCGGCGTCGTACCGGATCGGCGAGGAGGCCCACGACGCGGTGCAGACCACGTTCCTGCGGCTCCTCGAGCACGGCACCGAGGTCCGCAAGCCGGAGGCCGTGAAGTATTGGCTGGCCACCGTCCTGCGCCACGAGTGCCTCGCGGTGATCGCCCGCCGCCGGCGTGAGCAGCCGGTCGAAATCGACGGCCTGGAAGCCCTCCTGCCGTCGGCCGGCGAGGCCGCCGTGGACAGCGCGATGCTGTCCGAGGAGGACGCCCGGTGCGTGCAGGAGGCGCTCACGCAGCTGCCGGCGCGGCAGCGGGACCTGCTGCTCCTGCTCAGCGACCCGGACACCTCGAGCTACAAGAGCATCGGTGAGCGGACGGGCATGCCGATCGGCAGCATCGGCCCGACCCGCCAGCGGGCGCTGGCCCGGCTCCAGGAGGCCCTCTCGACCGTGAAGTACGGCGTCTGCGCCTGACCTCCGGGATCTCAACCCGCGCTCGTCGCCGTCACGTCGCCGCCCTGGGCCGGTGCCAGCTGCGCCACCAGGGCGGCCAGCTCGCCGCGCGAGCGGACCCCGAGCTTGCGGAACACCTGGTGCAGGTGGAACTCGATCGTCTTAGGGCTGATATAGAGCTCCGCCGCCGCCTCCCGGTTGCTCGCTCCCCGGGCCACCGTCAAGGCGACCTGCAGCTCCTGCGGAGTGAGCTGCGCGAGCCCCATGCGGGTCGTCGCCCGGCCTTTGTCCCCCGTGGCCCGCAGCTCGGCGTCCACCCTGGTCGCCCAGTGGTCCGCGCCCAGGTCCTCGAATGCGGCATGTGCCCGCCGCAGGTGCTCCCGGGCTTCCTTGCGCCGGCCCGCGCGGCGCAGCCGCTCCCCGTAGCAGGCCTCCGTCCTGGCCATGGCGAACGGGTTCCCGACCTTGGCGTGGAGGTCCAGGGACCTCAGGAAGTGGGCGTCCATCTCCTCGTCGGGGGCGGCTAGCCCGCGGCACCGCTCGGCGGCCGCGGCCGCCGAAGGGTAGTCGTCCTGCTCCGCGACCGCCGCCAGCGAGTAGACGAGCCCGGCCGGCAGCTCCCGACCGGCCCGGATGAACGCCTCGACCAGGTCGGGTGCGGAGAGCCGGCCGAGCGTCGGCTCCGACCCGCCCGCCGGCACGTTCGCCGGCTCGAGGTAGGCGATGGCTTGTTCCGGGTGCCCCAGCGCGAGTTCGAGCAGCCCGAGCGCGTCGAGGATGGTGGCCGGGTAGTTGACGTCAAGCTTTCGGACGAGGTCGAGCGCCAAGTCGATGTGCTCGCGGCACGCGGTCTCTTCCGCCCGGGCCGCCTCGACATAGGCGAGGCAGCATAGGCAGAGATAGCGCCACATGTCGTTGGTCGTCGCCTCGGCGACGCCCACCCCCTCCATGACCAGCGCGTAGGCCTGCACGAGGTGCCCCGTGCGCGCCTCGAGGTAGGCCGCGGCGTAGAGCAGCGGGCACAAGAACCCAAACGCGGCCTGGCTCCGGGCCTCCGGCAGGGTCCGGGCGATGAGCGCGCGGGACCGGTCAAAGTCGCCCACCCAGGCCAGGGCTAGCGCGGCGAAGGCGAGGTAGTCGGGGTCCACCTCGCCCCGTCTGCTCTCGGTGAGCTCGGCGGCCTGACGCAGGGTCTCCATAGCATGGGAGTCACCCTTGTGCAGCAGGGCCAGCCCGAGGGTGAGCTCGACGATCGGCTCCCTCGTTTCCGCCGTCAGGCTCCGAGCACGCATGGCGAGGTCGGCCGCGTTCATCGGGTCACCGGTCAGGATCGCCGCGAACGCCGCCTGGCCCAGCATCGCCGCTGCGGCGCGACCGTCCTCATGCTCGATCCGGGCCGCGGCGCTCTCCAGAAGGTGCTGGGCGCTTCGTGCGGCGCCGTGGTAGAGCTCGCTGCGACCGCGCTCGCACTCGACATGGGCCTGCAGCGCCGACGAGCCGGCGTACTCGGTCGCCTCCTCGAGGAGCCTTCGTACGTCGGCCGTCCGGCCGGCGTGCCGCGCGGCCTGCGCGGCCTGCAGCAGCCGGCCGGCGCGTGCCCGGTCGCCGATCGTCAGGCCCGCCGACCGCTCGAAGGCGACGGCGGCGGACCCGTGAGCACTGCGACGCTGAGCGACGAGTGCCGCCTCCTCGAGCAACTGGGCGACATCATCGTCGGGCTGGGTGGCCGCCGCCGCCAGGTGCCATGCCCGAGCGGTCGGATCGGTGCGCTCGGCCAGCACCCGGGCTAGGGCACGGTGCGCCGCGCGCAGGTCGGGCGGGTGGACCGTGTGCTCCAGTGCCGCGCGAACAAGCGGGTGGCCCAACGACGGCTGGCCGAGCTCGATCCGGACCAAGGATGCGCTCTCCAGCTGCTCGATCGCGGCCGCGTAGTTCACCTCCAGTAGCCTTGCGGCCCGGTGCAGCACCGACGCGTCGTTGTCGGTCGCGACGGCCAGGAGCGTCAGTGCCCGGACCACATCGGGAGCCAGGGCGCGGATCCGACGTCGGAAGATCTGCACGGCGCTGACACCCAGCGGTAGCGTCCTGGGCACCGGCTGCTGCCCGTCGATCTGCTCGTCGCTCATGGCACGCACGGCCTCGACGAGTGTCAGTGGGTTGCCGTTCGTCGCGGTGAGGAGATAGCGCAGGACGCTGGGCGCGACGGGCCGACGGCGCTGCTCCTCGACTAGCGCCCGCGCCGCCTGCTCCTCGAGGGGCCCTGGCCGGATTTCGTCGAAGCCCTCGAAGAGAGGCTCGCTCTCGCTTCCATCGCGTAACGCCCACAGGAAGGTGACGTCATCCATGCGCAGGCGCCGGCTGGCGAACAAGAGGCACTCCATGGATGGCCTGTCGAGCCATTGGGCGTCGTCGATGATCACGAGCACCGGCCGCTGCTCCGCCGCCGCAGACAGCAAGGCGAGCGTACCCGTCGAAATGGCGAACCGGTCAACGGAAACAGGGGCGCCAAGCCCGAGGGCGCTCTGGAGAGCCGCACGCTGCGCATGCGGAATACCGTCCACTACGTCGAAAATGGGCCTGAAGAGGTCGAACAGCCCAGCAAATGGTAAAACGAACTCCAAGTCGACGCCTCGCGTGCGAAGCACCGTAAAGCCGCTGGCTTGATGTTCGGCCGCGTCCAGCAGTGCCGACTTACCGGCACCCGGCTCCCCCTTGATTACCAGCGTCGACCCGCTCATCCCGGGACGGGAGGCGACCCGCTCTGCAATCAGCTCAAGTTCCGCATCACGTCCCACGAGCTGAGGCTTGCTGTCGAGCCCCATCCCGATCACCCCCGAACGATCCCGTATTCCTCATTGCCATGCTAGGACGCTTTCGGGTCCGTGGGCGTATGTGTCAGGTCCCTCGCGGCATGGCGCGCTGTTCGTGGGCTGAGGCGCGGGGCGCTTTCACCTGTCCGTACTGCGACTACCCCCGCAGGCAGATGTTCCTCGAGACGAGATGCTGGACACGTTTATTGCAGATCAGGTCGCAGCGCTCGGTCCGCCCTGGTGAGGGGCTGCGGCAGGATGCTCACCCACCGTTCGAAGAACACGCTGATGGTGCCCGGGCCGAGCCGGTCGCAGATCGCCTGCAGGCCGTCGGGGTCGGTGCCGGTGGCCAACCCGTTGGACAGCTGGGTGAACTCGATCCCGGCCTGGGTGGCCTGCCGTTTCCATTTGTGCCCGTTGACCCAGACCTTGACCAGGTACGGGAAGTAGGCGCACACCTCGCTCCGAAGTCGACGTCCCACAGGCAGAAGTAGGAGCCAACGGCTACTGTGGCCGACCCACTTGCCCCCGAGCAGGCACCCTCAAGCGTGTTTCCCAGTTGACCAGAATGTGCTGCATCCCATGACAAGACACCGGCCAGCGACCATGAGCATCGCCGGTGAAGGTCCACAGCTCGACCCGCCGAAACGCATTCCAGCGAAGGGGGACGCCGATCTCGGCGCACCCAAATCGGCCCATGCGACTTACCTGCGAAAGAGGAAAAGGCGACTTCGGTATTGAAGGGGGTCGGCTGATCCGAGCGAGTAAATGGCGGCGTCGAATGTCTGGCTGGTCTCCGTCTCTGGCCCCCAGAGACCGCGATCTGGTCGACCCGGACCAGTTGACGCACAACCCCTTGACGCCGGATTCTTGACGGGAGGAGGGACGCCCGTGCCTGCTGAATTGAGGTGCACATTGACGCTGCCGGGTGCTGTGGCGCTCGGCGCCTACGAGGGCGGTGCCCTAGCCGCGCTCCTATCCGGTTTGCGAGGGATCCGGGAGAAACCGGGTGAACCAGAGGTCCGCATTGACAGCATTTGTGCTTGCTCTTCTGGATCGGTCACGGCCCTCTTGGTCGCCAGGTGCCTGGTGGAAGGGCTCGATCCGGTTCGTGTCCTTCACAAGGCCTGGGTGACGGACGGGAGCCTTCGTCCGCTCTTCGCGCGCGGTGTCGCCTCTCCACTGGACTTTTCTCGTCTACGGACGTCGGCTGACGGACTACTCAGCGTGCCCAGCGACTTGACGCCGCTATCCCCCCAAGGCTCCCCCGTGCATATGTCCTTCGGTCTAGGTAATCTGCGAGGTCTTGGCTTCTCCCTTCCCGCGATCGCGTCGCCGGGTCACCTATCCGTGACTCATGTGGACTGGGTTGACTTCATCCTCGAGGCCGGTGTCGGACTGGACCAACTCACTGGGCCGCCCAACAGGTCAGTTCTGGACTCGGCACTGGCCTCGGCAGCGAATCAACTCGCCTTCCCTGCACAGCTCATCCGTCGCCACACCGAGGAGAAGATTTACCTGAACCGCGGGGTGCAGAATTTCCCGACGAGCCGTGCTTTCTGGTACACCGATGGCAGTTTTCTATACCGGGAGCCGATCGGACGCGCGCATCATCTAGCCCGTCAACTCGACGCTGGCTCCGCCACGGACTTCGAACGGCTGCACGTCGTTGTCGAGCCTCAGCCGCTGGTCGCGGCCGAGGGGGACGACTGGGCCGATCCGGCGCGGCCGCCCTCTTGGTTGGATGTGCTACGCCGATCAGCCGGGGTACTGCTGGCCCAGTCGACCTTCGACGACCTATCGCGCATTGCCGAGGTCAACGATCGGCTCAAAGCCGTTAACGAGTTGGTTGATCGGCTCACCCCAGTATTGAACGACCTCCCTAACGACGTCGAAGCAGAGATTTGCGCCGCGCTGGACGGGGATCGGGAAGGCGACGATGTCGACCTGCCAAAGCGATTGCAGCGCGCGCTGGCGGAGGCCGCTGACGTGGCCGGCAAGAGCCTTTCAGCCGTCGAGGTCATCGCGCCGGCCGTCAACGTCAACGGCGTCCCCGGGCCCCGGCCGCTAGCCGGCAAGGCCTTCTTCCGCTTCGCCGGCTTCCTCGACGAGCACCTTCGCCAACTCGACTTCGACGCAGGGTACGAGGATGCCCTCACCTGGTTGAGCGGCGGAGGACTGACCAGGCACCAGGTGTCCGAGGAGTTGACCGAGGCGGCAGTAATGACGGCCCGGGACGCTTATCAGTCACCCCTGACCGTGGAGGACAGGCATCGGGGCCTACCGCTCGAAGGCCGTTGGGACTTGGCCCGTCTGCTGTTGCGAGTAGCCACCGTCGGCACCTACGACCTGCTTAGGGATTCCGCGCGTGCGCGCATGGCGCGGCGCCGCGCCCCTTTGTCGGCTTAGTAGCTTCGATCTACGCTGCCGCCAGACCTCACGTCGACGACCACCATGCAAGCAAAGTCAGTGACCGGTCGAACGGTTTCACAGCGATCATTTCACAGCGATCACGAAAGCCCGGAGCTGCCCTATCCGGCCGGTGGCCGCACCAAGACGATGACGTTGAGCGAGGCTGACGTCCCCGTTGTACGCGAGGCGCTGGAGCGTCACCGGCTCGCACCGGAGGAGCACGATGGCGCCGCGGAGGCCGAGATCGCGTTCATGCGGGCGCTACCCGGAACCTGTTCGAGTCGCTGCTGGTCCGGCTGAGGGGAGGACGCCGTCTTGAGTCATGGTGCGCTGGAGGACCGGTTGTACGTCGATGCCCGCGAGATGATCCGCCACGCGCTGCAGGAGCATCTGGATCAGCGTGCCGAGCCGAACCCTGACCTCCCGGCGGTCATCGACGCTCAGCAGTCGCCACGGTGGACGACCATCGAGCCCGGGCACCGCCGGCGGTCGCGACGGTAATCGCAACGTTTAGGGAACCGCCAGGCCTTTCACTCAGTTCAGTACGCTCGGCACGCCAGATTGCCACATGAGATCCAACTATGTGGCCGGCCCTCGAACAGGCAGACAGACATCGCCCTTGGAGGCGTCAACGGCGGCTGAGACGACATCGAGTCTTGTTTTCGAGACTTAGTCTTTTCTGCAGGCAGCCGCGATTCTCCGTCAAGCCAAATGTTCTCTTGACGCAACAACAGACGGTCCACGCTCCGCATCGACGATGACACATCGATCCTCTGGGCGTTCCGTGCGATCCGATCCTTGCGACGGTCGATCGCGCGGAAGGACTCACCCCGCAACACACTTTCGAGCCAGAAGGTGAGGGACTCGAGCTTACGGAGGTCATCCCCGCTTGTGAAGAATCGGCGAGCCGTCCCCGTCACAATGTCGTGCACCCTTCCGCCGAGCCGGTGGGGCGCTTCAGGCTGCACGCGACTTACGTCATGACGTCGAACTGGCAGTGTCCTGCCCAGCTGCTCCCGGGTCGAGCGAGGCCTGGGGCAAGGTTCACCCTCGGTGGTCGATCCCCTGACGCTTGCCTCGTCCCGGCTCGCTCGAGGAGGTAGCGATTTGCTTCCACCTGAGACTTTCACCAAGGCCTGCCTCGGGCCGGTCATGTCGCCTCCTCGTATCCGCCTCGCCGCTAGCACACAAGAACAATGACTGTTGCCGCCGCATTGCCGCTTCAGGAAATTCCCTAGTGCGGGCCCTAGGGATGCGCTGATCAACGGACCAGTCGTCACTTGAAGGCGATGGCGGGCCGTGGTGGCCCCAGATGTGGCCGCGAGGGCCCGTTGTCACCCCCCGGAGGGGCTCTGGTTCGGGCCGTGGGGGTGGTAGCGGGTCTTGGTGAACCCGAAGTCGCGCTTGACGACAAGAAATGGATGCTCGCCCTTGGCCCGCACCGAGGCCTTGCGTGACTCGATCTCGCGGTCGTGCGCGCTCATGGCCTTCAACACGTTCTTGCGCGCTGCGACCCGCCACTCCACCTTCGAGCGGGTGCTCTTCCTCGGCGATCTCGGGCCGCTTCTGGGCGCCCTACTAGCCCGCACCGGCGTAGACGACCTCGTCATCCTCGCGCACCAGGTTGACCGCCTCATCCAGGTCATGGACGTTCGCTGCGGTGCAGGTCACCGAGTGGACATACCCGACACCTGTGGGTCAGCGCCGATGTGGGCCTTCATATCGAAGTACCACTGGTTGCCCTTCTTGGAGGAATAGTCAAGACCTGTGGATCGGCGGGTCAGGCGACTTGCCGACCACCTCCTGGCTCGCCGGACACGACCTGGAGAAGGCGACTGCGACCACGCTGCAGCGGCGGGTCTGCACCGTCCCCGGCCGGCTGCTGCGCAGCGGACGACGCCGACACCTCCGACTACCCGCGTCCTGGCCCTGGGCGGCAGCCATCGAACAGGCGCTGACCAGGATCCAAGCGATCCCGCTGCGCTGCTCACCACCGTCCCCCACCCCGACTACCAGGACCTCGGAGAAACCGACAAACCGGCGGCTATCGGCCTGCTCTCACAACGGTCAGGGCAC
>JAICWH010000040.1 GCA_025934895.1 Nocardioidaceae bacterium
CACCGAAACGCCGCCACGTCCTGGGCAGCAGCGACCGCTGCGACGTTGCACTGCCTGACCGGATGTGCGATCGGCGAGGTGCTGGGTATGGTGCTCGCCACCTGGTGGGGTTGGGGCACCAGGTCCAGCGTCGTCCTGGCGGTCGCACTGGCCTTCTTCTTCGGCTATCTGCTCACCGGAACCTCGGTGCTGCGGGCCGGCCTGGGATTCCGTACGGCGTTCAGGGTGGCGCTCGCCGCGGACACAGTGTCGATCCTGGTCATGGAGGCGATGGACAACCTCGTGGTCGTGGCAGTTCCAGGAGCAATGGACGCCGGCCTGCTCGACGTACTCTTCTGGGCCTCGCTCGCAGTCTCGCTCGCCGTCGCCTTCCTCGTCACGGTGCCGGTCAACCGCGCCATGATCGCGCGCGGCCGTGGTCATGCCGTCGTCCACCGGTACCACTGAGCTCCCTGCGGATGCGCCGGGTCGGCGGGTTCTAGGCCTGCGGATGCGCCGGGTCGGCGGGTTCTAGGCCTGCGGATGCGCCGGGTCGGCGAACCCGGGTGGCTCAGCGGGTACGGCGGGTGATGGTCTGTCGCTGGGTCTCGTTGACGGCCGACTCGTAGGCCGTGACCAGGGCCTGCACCGTCACGGGTTTGAACCGCTCGACGACCGCCCGGAGCTCCTCGGGGGTGGAGCCGCCCTCGCGGTAGGCCGGCCACACCTTGGTGCGGAACAGCTCGGTGAGCTCCTCCGCGACCTGGCGGCCGTGGGCGGTGAAGATGTCCTGGGCGGCCAGCGCGGCGTCCAGCGGCATCCCGAGGTCCAGCAGGGCGACGCCGACCGGGAGGTGGGCCAGTGCGACCTCGAACCGGCCCTGCTTCACCGCGAAGACGATCCCGAGAGCGTTCAGGGTGTCGAGCTCGTCCTCGCTCAGCTCCCGGCCGGCGGCACGCTGCAGCTGGCGCCGGGTCATGGTCTCCGGCTGCTCGGCCAGCCAGGGCGCGAGCAGGGTCCGGTGCAGCGCGATGGTCTCCGGGGATGCGTCGGAGGGGATCCGGGCGACGTACCGCTCGATCGCGGACAGCGTGAAGCCGTGCGCCTGCAGCTCGCGGACCAGCTCGATCCGGGCGGCGTGGTCGCTCGTGTAGAAGCCGGACCGGCCCCGGCGGATCGGCGGCGGCACCAGCCCGCGGGTGGTGTAGAAGCGGATCGTGCGCACGCTCATCGACACCTGCGCGGTGAGCTCCTCGAGCGTCATCAGACCGTCACCCCGCTGATCGGGCACGGCTGGCTGGTCGGTCATCTGTCCCTCGCTGGGCCGGAGCGACCGAGGTCACAGGGCGGTCGCATAGCGTCTTTGACAGTAAGAGTGTCACAATCGCGGAGGAGACACCGCCGCCGAGAAGTGGGGAACCAGCATGGCTGAGCAGCCGCAGGCACAGGCCTTCGTGTACGACGCGATCCGCACCCCCCGGGGCAGAGGGAAGAGCAACGGCTCGCTGCACGAGGTCAAGCCCGTCGACCTGGTGGTCGGGCTGCTCGACGAGGTCCGCAAGCGCAACCCGGGGCTCGACCCGGATCGCGTCGACGACGTGGTGCTGGGGGTGGTGACCCCCCTCGGGGACCAGGGCGGCGACATCGCCAAGACCGCGGCGCTGGCCGCCGGCTATCCGGAGACCGTCGCCGGCGTCCAGCTGAACAGGTTCTGCGCATCCGGGCTCGAGGCCGTCAACCAGGCCGCGATGCGGGTGCGCTCCGGCTTCGAGGACCTGATCCTCGCCGGTGGCGTGGAGTCGATGTCACGGGTGCCGATGGGCTCCGACGGCGGCGCGTGGGCGATGGACCCGCGCACGGCCCTGGACACGTCGTTCGTGCCGCAGGGCATCGGCGCGGACCTGATCGCGACCCTCGAGGGCTACAGTCGCGAGGACGTCGACGCCTTCGCCGCCGAGTCCCAGGCCCGGGCCGCTAAGGCGCAGGCGAACGGGTACTTCGACCGCTCCATCGTGCCGGTCACCGACTTCAACGGGCTCACGGTCCTGGACCGGGACGAGTTCATCCGCCCGGGCACCACGGTGGAGAGCCTGGCCGGTCTCAAGCCGTCGTTCGCGCAGATCGGTGACCAGGGCGGGTTCGACTCGGTGGCGCTGGAGAAGTACCACTGGGTCGAGCAGATCGACCACGTCCACCACGCCGGGAACTCGTCGGGGATCGTGGACGGCGCTGCGCTGGTGGTCGTCGGCACCCAGCAGGTCGGCGAGGAGCTCGGCCTGGCTCCACGGGCCCGGATCCTGGGCGCCGCGGTGTCGGGCGCGGACCCGACCATCATGCTCACCGGTCCGGCCCCCGCCTCACGCAAGGCGCTCGCCAAGGCCGGGCTCGGCCCGGAGGACATCGACCTCTACGAGATCAACGAGGCGTTCGCGGCCGTGGCGATGCGGTTCATGCGCGACCTGGACCTGCCCCACGAGAAGGTCAACGTCAACGGCGGCGCGATCGCGATGGGCCACCCGCTCGGTGCCACAGGCGCGATGATCCTGGGCACCCTGGTCGACGAGCTCGAGCGCCGCGACCTCCGCTACGGCCTGGCCACCTTGTGCGTCGGTGGCGGGATGGGCATCGCCACCGTCGTCGAGCGCGTCTGACCCCACCGAGCTGCCAAGACACCCGAGAAGAGACCCATGACCGACACCGCGCCGCCCACCAGCCAGCCAGCCGGCCAGCCGGCCAGCCCGGCCGACCAGTCGGCCGTCCGCTACGACCGGGACGCCGACGGGATAGTCGTGCTCACCCTCGACGACCCGACGGCCGGCGCCAACACGATGAACGACCTGTACGTCGCCTCCATGGGCGCCGCGATCGAGCGGCTCGAGGGGGAGCTGGACCGGGTCACCGGGGTGGTGGTGACTTCGGCGAAGAAGACCTTCTTCGCCGGCGGCAACCTCACCAAGATGATGCAGACCGGCCCGGACGACGGGGCCCAGGTGTTCTCCGGGATCGAGCACATCAAGGCGCAGCTGCGCCGGCTGGAGCGGCTCGGTCGGCCGGTCGTGGCGGCGATCAACGGCGCGGCGCTCGGCGGGGGCCTGGAGATCGCGCTCGCGTGCCACCACCGGATCGCCCTCGACGACCCGAAGACGGAGATCGGCCTTCCCGAGGTGACCCTTGGCCTGCTGCCCGGCGGCGGCGGCGTCACCCGCGTCGTACGCATGAAGGGCCTGTACGACGGGCTGATGGACGTCCTGCTGACCGGCACCAGGTTCAAGCCCCGGGCGGCGCTGGAGAAGGGCCTCGTCGACGAGGTGGTCGCCGAGCGGGACGACCTGCTCCCGGCGGCCAAGGCCTGGGTCCTCGAGCACCGCGACGACGAGGAGGCGGCCACCCAGCCCTGGGACCGTCCTGGGTACAAGATGCCTGGCGGCACCCCGGCGAGCCCGAAGCTCGCGGCCTTCCTGCCGGCGTTCCCGGCGAACCTGCGCAAGCAGTCGAAGGGCGCCAACTACCCGGCGCCGCGGGCGATCCTGTCGGCGGCGGTCGAGGGCGCGCAGGTCGACGTGGACACCGCGAGCCGGATCGAGTCGCGCTACCTCACCAAGCTGATGGTGGGCCAGAACTCCAAGAACATGATCCAGGCGTTCTTCTTCGACCTCCAGACGATCAGGTCCGGCTCGCTGCGGCCGGCGGGCGTGGACACCTTCCACGCGACCCGGCTGGGGGTGCTCGGAGCCGGGATGATGGGGGCCGGGATCGCCTACGCCGCGGCCCGCGCCGGCATCGAGGTCGTGCTCAAGGACGTCAGCGTCGAGGCCGCCGAGAAGGGCAGGGCGCACTGCGAGTCCGTGCTGGACAGGCAGGTGTCGCGAGGCAGGCTCACCTCCGCGAAGAGGGGCGAGGTGCTGGCCCGGATCCGTCCCACCGCCGACCCGGGCGACCTCGCGGGCTGCGACTGCGTCATCGAGGCGGTCTTCGAGGACCCGGCCCTCAAGGCCCAGGTGTTCGGCGAGGTCCAGGACGTCGTGAACCCCGACGCGCTGCTCGCGTCGAACACCTCGACGCTGCCGATCACCGAGCTCGCCGGCGGGGTGAACCGGCCCGAGGACTTCATCGGCATGCACTTCTTCTCACCCGTCGACAAGATGCCGCTGGTGGAGATCATCAAGGGTGAGAAGACGTCGCCGGAGACGATCGCCCGC
This sequence comes from Nocardioidaceae bacterium, assembly GCA_025934895.1. GTDB lineage: Bacteria > Actinomycetota > Actinomycetes > Propionibacteriales > Nocardioidaceae > Nocardioides_B. The sequence goes on from JAICWH010000040.1 coordinate 4,179, forward strand.
GCCATCGACGTCGTCCAGCAGCTCCGCAAGACCCCGATCGTGGTCAACGACAGCCGCGGCTTCTTCACCTCGCGTGTCTACGGGACCCTCCTGATGGAGGCCGCCGCCCTGCTGGAGGAGGGCGTCGACCCGCAGACCATCGAGCGCGCCGCCACGATGGCCGGCTTCCCGGCGCCGCCGCTGGCGATGCACGACGAGGTCTCGCTGAGCCTGAGCCAGAAGATCCGCCGGGCCGCCGAGGAGGCCGCAGAGCGCGATGGCGTCCAGCTGCCCGAGATGCCGGGTCTCGCGGTCGTGAACCGGATGGTCGACGAGTTCGGCCGCCGGGGGAAGGCTGCCGGTGCGGGCTTCTACGACTACCCCGCGGACTCCCCCAAGCGGCTGTGGCGGGGGCTGCGCGAGCACTTCACGAGGGCCGGCGTCGACGTGCCGCTGCTCGACATCGAGGAGCGTTACCTGTTCCGGATGGCCCTGGAGACCGTGCGCTGCTTCGACGAGGGCGTGATCGAGTCCGCGGCCGCCGCCAACATCGGGTCCATCATGGGCATCGGGTTCCCGCCGTTGTACGGCGGTGCCGTGCAGTACATGCAGGGCTACCAGGGCCCCTCCGGCCGAGGCCTCACCGGCTTCGTCGCCCGGGCCCGTGAGCTCGCGGCTGCCTACGGTGAGCGCTTCGCGCCTCCGTCGTACGTCGTCGACCTGGCCGAGCGGGGGGCTCGCTTCCCCGCGTGACTCGGCGGCTGCGAGTCAGCGCCGCGCCTGCCCCCGCCGATTACCAGGGGATGCAGGAACTTCGGCGCTTCCCATGGCACACGGCCCATGGGGAGCGACTGTTCTCCATGGGGAGTGGCCCCCCTGCGCCGTCTGCCGCCGGCGCGCCGACGGAGGCGTTCGCAAGGCGGGAGCCCGCCATGGACATCGCCGGCCTCGAGGTGCGGCTCGGGTCGGTGGAGGCCGTCCGCAGACTCGGGCCGGCGTCATCACGCGCACCGAGGGCCGGCTCCCGGTCGTGGGGTACGACGTCCGCACCGACAGGCTGGCCTTCACGCGGCTCACCGGCTAGTGCCTCGACGTCGGTCGGCGGCGCCTCAACCGGTCGCGCACTTGGTGAGCGGCTCGGTCAGCGCCTTCGTCGCCTCGTCCTGCTTGCCCTGGAACATCTCGTCGAACACCGGCCGCAGCGTGCTCTCGGTCAGCGCCTTGTCCACGCATGCCTTCATCTTCTTGGGGACGCTGCTGCTCCTGTCGATGGCGGACCTCATCATCGCCTCGACGTCGGTGCAGGCGAACAACACCCTCGTGGCGACCTTGGCGTCACCGGCCGGCATCGTGGTGTCGCTGATGCTGTCCTTGGCCTTGAGGTCCTTGGTGAGCAGGCCGTACGTCTCGAGCTTGTCGGTGCCGATCTTGTCCACCAGCCCCTGGCCTATGCAGTCGGCGTCCGAGCGCTTCATGGTGAGGAGCTTGCTGGTGCTGCTGGAGCTGCTCTTCATGAGCGAGTCGGAGATCGCCTTGGACGCCTTGGCGTCGTCGTTGCTGCCGCCGCAGGCGCCGAGGCTGAGCACCGCGACGCCGAGCAGCACCGCGGGGAAGGTCCGGTGCATGTGCGTTCCCCGTTCCGGTCGGTGACCTGGTTCGCTGCGCAGCCTACCGGGGGTGCCGTTGTCCGAGGTCGCGTTTAGGGTCAGGGTATGGACTTCTCACCCACCCCGCGGGCGGCCGACCTGGCGTCACGGGTCAGTGCCTTCATGGCCAGCGAGATCGACCCTGTCGAGCCGGCCTACCACCGAGAGCTGGCCGCGCTGCGCAACGGCGGCGGCGACCCGTGGAAGCCGCTGCCGCTGATCTCCGAGCTCCAGGCCAAGGCCCGCGCGCAAGGACTGTGGAACCTGTTCCTGCCCAGGGAGCATGCCGGGGACTACGCCGCGCGCTTCGGCACGGACGGCGGGGAGGGGTTGACCAACGCCGACTACGCCCCGATCGCAGAGCTGACCGGCCGCTCCGCCCTGGCGCCGCACGTGTTCAACTGCAACGCCCCGGACACCGGCAACATGGAGGTGCTGCTGCGCTATGGCACCGACGAGCAGCGCGCCGAGTGGCTGGAGCCGCTGCTGGAGGCGAGGATCCGCAGCGCCTTCACGATGACCGAGCCCGACGTGGCCTCCTCCGACGCCACCAACATGGCGGCCACCGCTGTGGTCGACGGCGACGAGGTCGTGATCAACGGCCGCAAGTGGTGGTCGACCGGCGTGGGCCATCCGGACTGCAAGATCTTCGTGTTCATGGGGCTCACCGACCCGGACGCCGACCGGCACTCCCGGCACACGATGGTCCTCGTCCCCCGGGACACCGAAGGCGTGCGGATCGAGCGGATGCTGTCGGTGATGGGCTTGCACGACGAGCCGCACGGCCACGGCCTGGTCTCCTTCACAGACGTGCGGGTGCCGTTGTCCAACGTCCTGCTCGGTCCCGGCCGGGCCTTCGAGATCGCCCAGGGCCGGCTGGGTCCGGGTCGCGTGCACCACTGCATGCGGCTGGTCGGGCTGGCCGAGATGGCGCTCGGGCTCGCCGTACGACGGGCCGCCGACCGGACCGCGTTCGGCAGGCCGCTCGCCAAGCTCGGTGGCAACGCGGAGCGGATCGCGGACGCCCGGATCGCCATCGACCAGGCCCGGCTGCTGGTGCACCACGCGGCCTGGAAGCTGGACACGGAGGGCTCCCGGGGAGCGCTCGCAGCCGTCAGCCAGATCAAGGTGGCCGTCCCCAACATGGCCCAGCAGGTCGTGGACATGGCCATGCAGATGCACGGCGCGGCCGGGTTCGACGAGGCTCTGCCGCTCGCTGCCGCCTGGGTGAGTGCGCGCTCGCTGCGGATGGCCGACGGTCCCGACGAGGTGCACCGCGGCGTCATCACGAGGCTCGAGCTGAAGAAGCACTCGTGAGCGCACGTCCCTGCCCGCCGACGACCGCGGGCCGCGCATGAGCCGGGTGCTCGTCACCGGGGGCGCGTCGGGCCTCGGCCTCGCGCTGGTGCGGCGGTTCGCGGGCCGCGGGGACCGCGTGCTGTCCACCGACGTCACCGACATCACCGACATCACCGACTTCACCGACGTCACCGACCCCGCCGTCCCGACCGGACCCGGGTCGTCGGAGGGTGCGCCGGGCGGAGCCGATCGAGCCTCTGGCCACGCGGCCGCAGGCGACGCGGTGGTACGGCGGCGGCTGGACGTCCGCTCGGAGGAGGACTGGGAGGCGGCCCGCGCGTGGATCGAGGCGGAGTGGGGTGGCCTCGACCTGCTGGTCAACAACGCCGGAGTCGCGGGCGGCGGCCGGATCGAGCTGACCTCGCTCGAGGACTGGCAGTGGATCTTCGACATCAACCTGTTCGGCGTGGTGCGCGGGACGCGCGCGTTCACACCGATGCTCAAGGCACAGGGGTCAGGGCGGGTCGTCAACGTCGCCTCGCTCGCCGGGTTGGTGCACCCGCCGGGCATGGGGTCCTACAACGCGGTGAAGGCCGCCGTCGTGGCCTTCAGCGAGACGGCCGCGCACGAGCTCGCCCCCTACGGCGTCGGCTGCACGGCGGTCTGCCCGTCGTTCTTCCGGACGAACCTGATGGACTCGATGCGAGGTGAGGACGCCGACCTGGCCGCGGGGATGTCGCGGCTTGTGGACACCTCGCCGATCAGCGCCGACGACATCGCGGTTGCGGTGCTGGAGGGCGTCGACCGCGGCGCCGAGCTGGTCCTTCCCGACGAGCCGGCCCGCGCCGCCTACGCGTTGAAGCTCGCCGACCGCAGCGCCTACGACAGCCAGATGCGTCGCACCGCCACCAGGATGAAGGAGCGTCAGCCATGAGCGCCCCCGCCGATCCCGCCGATCCCGCCGACCCCACCGGCGCGGAGCACCCCGCTCGCCCGTCCGACCCCTCGACGGCGGTGCGCGAGGAGGACGCGTTCGACGTCGAGGCGATGGCGAGGTGGCTATGCGCGCACGCCGACGTACCCGACGGCGTCCCCGACGTCCGGCAGTTCCCGGGCGGCGCGTCGAACCTCACCTACCTGCTGAGCTACCCGTCGCGGGACCTGATCCTGCGCCGTCCGCCGGCCGGCGTGAAGGCGAGGAGCGCCCACGACATGCGCCGCGAGTTCACGATCCAGTCGCGGCTGGCTCCGGTGTTCTCGCGGGTCGCCGGGATGGTCGCGTTCTGCGACGACCAGGACGTCATCGGCTCGGACTTCTACGTGATGGAACGCCTCGAGGGCACCATCCTGCGCCGCGACCTCCCCGCCGGCCTGTCCCTCTCGGCCGAACAGGCCCGCAGCCTGTGCACCGACTTCCTCGACGTGCTCGTCGAGCTGCACTCGGTGGACCCCACCGACGCCGGGTTGGACGACCTCGGCAAGGGCAGGGGCTACGTCGCCCGCCAGGTCGGCGGCTGGTCTCAGCGCTTCCGTGCGGCCCGCACCGACAACGTCGGCGACTTCGAGCGGGTCATCCGGTGGCTCGACGAGCACCAGCCGGAGGACATCGCCACCCGGGTGATCCACAACGACTACCGGCTCGACAACGTGGTGCTCGACGACACGCTGCAGATCATCGGTGTCCTGGACTGGGAGATGGCCACCCTCGGCGACCCGCTCATGGACCTCGGCGGGATGGTGGCCTACTGGATCCAGGCCGACGACGACGAGGACTTCCTCGCGCTGCGCCGCCAGCCCTCGCACGTCCCCGGGATGATGACACGCGACGAGCTCGTGGACCGCTACACGTCCCTCATGGGGTTCAGCGTCACCCCGGAGCAGTGGCGGTTCTACGAGGTGTTCGGACTGTTCCGGCTCGCGGTCATCGCCCAGCAGATCTACTACCGCTACCACCACGGCCAGACCACCAACGAGGAGTACGCCCGCTTCCTGCCGGTCGTGACCTACCTCGACAAGCGCTGTCACCGGCTTCTCGACGGCGCCACGTGAGCATCCTCCTGCTGGTGCGGCACGGGCAGGCGTCGTGGGCCTCGCAGGACTACGACCGGCTCTCTCCGCTCGGTGAGCAGCAGTCCCGGCTGCTGGGCGCGGCGCTGTCGGCGCGCGGGGTGCGTCCGGACCTCCTGGTGCGCGGCTCGATGCTCCGGCACCGGCAGACGGCTGCTGCGGCCGTGGCGGCCGCCGGCTGGGACGGCGAGGTGGTCCAGGACGCCGGCTGGGACGAGTTCGACCATGTCCGCACCGTCACCGGGTCGATCGACTTCCCAGAGATCCCGGGCGAGTCGTACGACGAGCGAGTCAGCCGGTTCGACGCCACCATCGACCGATGGGCGTCGGGCAGCCACGACGCCGACTACCACGAGAGCTTCCCGGTGTTCCGGGACCGGGTCGGCGAGGCGTTCCGGCGCACCCTCGAGCGGCTGGAGCCGAAGCAGACGGCGGTGGTGTTCACCTCCGGCGGCCCGGTGTCCTGGGTGGCGGCAACCCTGGCCGACGGTGGTGTGCCGGCCTGGAGCCGGCTGTCCAAGGTGGTCGTGAACAGCTCGGTGACCAAGGTGCTCGACGGCCGCCGCGGCACCTCTCTCATCTCGTTCAACGACCACAGCCACCTCGAGGCGGCGGGGACGGACCTGCTGTCCTACCGGTGAGGCCCGAGCCGAGGCTGTCCCATCCTGGGTCCGACACGGGCTCGCACCGAGGAGTGCGGGCGGCGTCGTAGCCGTCATCAGCCGCGGTGAGGGACTAGGTTTTTCTCAGCCGGGGTGCACCGCCCCACCGACGAGAGGCCTGCCGTGCCCGCGAAGAAGAAGTCCGCAGCTGCCGAGAAAGAGCTCAAGGCGACGGTGAAGAAGCTCCGGTCCAAGCTCGAGCGGGCCGAGGCCCGGACCAAGCGGTGGAAGGACAAGGCCCGCACCCTGGAGAAGTCGATGGCCGAGTCGGAGGCCCAGCGAAAGAAGCTGACCAAACGCAACAAGCGCCTCGCCAAGGAGCCGTCTCCCGAGCAGGTGCCGGCGACGGCCACCGACGCACCCGAGGCCGCCATCCTCCCCGAGCTGGAACAGGCCGACAGCACACCGCCGGAGTCCGAGCCCGAGCCGGCCTCGGCAGCGCCCCGGGCTCGCCGGCGCGCGGCGTCCTCTGCGGCCGCGCGCGAGACCCCTGACGCCAGCTGGTCCGTCGTTCGGCTGCGGGCCGAGGCGCGGTCACGGGGACTCTCCGGCATGTCCAACAAGTCCAAGGCGGATCTTCTCGAGGCGCTCAGCTGACCGCGGCGAGACCACGTCGGGGGGTACGGCGACCCAGGGCGCCGTCGAGGATGGCCCCTCGGGCGGGACCCGAGGGCACCCACCACCCCCCGGCCGCCGTCTCCCCGGCCAGCTGCTGCTCGGTCCGGGCGCCACCGAGGAAGACGGGAGAACATGAGTGGGCAACCTGCCTGCGTCGAGGCGTCAGGCGGCGGAGGAGGTGCCATTCCCCTCGTCCCCGTGGCAGCTCGTCGCCCAGGCCTGGCTGTCGGTGTTCGTGCTGCGCTCGAGTGCGGGCGGGCGGCCGGCCGGCGTCTACGGGGTGGCGTTCGTGGACTACCAGGACGGCGGGGTCCTGACCTACCACGAGCTGCTGGTGGCGCGCCTGCTGCGTCAGGGCCCGTCGCTGCGGCTGCGGATCACCGACATCTGGGTCGACTCGCCACCGTCCCGGGCCGGCGGTCGGGCCCTGTGGGCGATCCCCAAGGAGCTGGCCGACCTGCCGCTGGAGGAGCGGGTGCGCGGGCCCGTCAGGCGGACCACGGTCAGCGGCGTCGCGGACGGGCAGCTCCTCGCGACCGGGGCCTTCACGTCCGTGCCGGGTGCGGCCATCGCGCGGACGCCGTACGCGGTGAGCGCCTCACAGGTGCGCGAGGACGGAACCCCCGTGGTGACCCCGATGCGCGGGAGCGCGCGGCCGGTGCCGTGCCGGGCGGCGTGGCGGTTCGCCGAGGACGGTCCACTCGGGTACCTGCACGGGCGGCGGCCGGTGCTGTCGTTGCGGCTGCGCGACGTCCGGCTGCGCTTCGGCTGACGGGCCCGCGCTCACCCGGGTGGCGAGGCCGTGCTGTCCCGGACGACCAGCCCGGTCGGCAGCACCACGAGCTCGGCCCGGTGCGCGACGCCGGCCCGATGGTCCGCCATCGCCGTGCGAAGTGCCGCGGCAGCCAGCCGGCCCTTCTCCTGGACGTCCTGGTGCACGGTCGTCAGCTGGGGGCGCAGCCGCCGTGCGAGGGGGCTGTCGTCGAAGCCCACCACGGACAGGTCGCGGGGCACCGCGAGGCCGAGCTGCTCGGCGGCCCGGACGACACCGTGCGCGATCACGTCGGAGAAGCACAGCACGCCGGTCGGCCGGTCGGAGGAGCCGAGCAGGCCGAGGGCAGCCACGTACGCGTCCTCGTCGTCGCTGTGCTGCTGTCCGTGCACCACGGGCGCGACGCCGGCCGGCTGCAGGACCTCCAGGTAGCCGGCCAGCCGCTCCCGGGCGACGTAGGTCGAGGCGTCGTCGACCTTCGTGGGATCCGCGATCCGACCGGGCCGACCGCCCAGCTCACCCATCAGGACCGCCACCCGCCGGTGCCCGAGGCCGACCAGGTGCCGGGCGGCGGCGCGGGCCCCGCCACGGTCGTCGACGTTGACGCAGCTGATGCCGCGCTCGACGGGCACCGGCTCCTCGTCGACGAACACCACCGGCAGGCCCCGGCGCAGCAGCCAGTCCACGGCGCCCACCCCCGGCTCGCAGCAGTAGACCAGCGCTCCGTCCATGGCCACGTCCCGGGCGGGGATCACGTCGTTGCTCGTGGAGGAGGACAGCAAGGTGATGGCCAGGCCGGTGGGGCCGACCTCCTTGGCGACGGCACCGAGGAAGCCGGTGGCCACGTCGTCGAGGAAGGCGAGATGCAGGTCGGAGGTGAGCAGCACACCGACCGCGCCCGTCGTACCGCGCGCGAGGGCCCGGGCGGCCGGGTCGGGGCCCGCGTAGCCGAGGTCCCTCGCCGCCTGCAGGATCGTGCTGCGCAGGGACTCGGAGAGCTGGTCGGGTCGCGAGAAGGCGTTCGAGACCGTCATCCTGCTGACGCCGACCTGGTCGGCGATCGTCTGCAGGGTCACTCGCGCCACGCCGCCAGGGTAGACGGCAGCGCCCGCCCGGCGCCGTCCCGCAGCCCCGCGAACGCCACCAGGCCGCCGGCGAGCAGCAGCACGGCGCAGACCAGCTGGGCCCGCTCATAGCCGGGGTCGAACACGGCGGGCTGCCGGTAGTCCGCGCCGCCGACCCCGACGATCGCCGGGAGCGCCGAGACGGCCAGCAGGGAGCCGGTGCGGGCGACCGCGTTGTTGATGCCGCTGGCGATACCGGCGTACCGGTCGGGGGCCGCCGCCAGCACGCTCGAGGTCAACGGCGCGACCAGGAGCACCAGACCGCAGGCGAAGACCATCATCCCCGGCAGCACTCCGGTCAGGTACGACGTCCCAGCACCCACCTGCCGCAGCAGCAAGGTGCCCAGGCCGCACAGCACCGGCCCCAGCGTCAGCGGCACGCGGGGCCCGATCCGGGCCGCGAGCCCACCGGAGCGGGAGGAGAACACCAGCATCACCAGCGTCAGCGGCACGGTCGAGAGCCCGGCCGCGAGCGGCGACCAGCCGGTGACGACCTGCAGCTGGAGCACCAGGAAGAACAGCATCGCGCCGAGCGCTCCGTAGACCAGCAGGGTGAGCAGGTTCGCCACCGAGAAGGTCCGTGAGCCGAACAGGTGCATCGGCACCAGCGCGTCGTGGTGCCGTCGCTCGAACACCACGAACAGCACGAGCGCCGTCACCCCGGCCACCGCGGCAGCCACGACGAGAGCCGGATCGGCCGACCCGGCCTCGATGAGGGCGTACGTCGCGCCGCCGAGGCCGACCGCGCCGAGGGCCGCCCCGAGGACGTCGAAGCCACGAGCGGCCTCGGGGTCGCGGGACTCCGGCACGTGCCGGGCCGCGACCAGCATCACGACGACGGCGACCGGCACGTTGATCAGGAAGATCCACCGCCAGCTCGCGTTGTCGACGATCCAGCCACCGAGCAGCGGCCCGACCGCGGCGGCGATCCCGCCGAGCCCCGCCCACTGCCCGATCACGTGACCGCGGTCCGCCCGGCGGAACGAGCCCTGGATCATGGCCAGGCTCCCCGGTGTCAGCAGCGCGGCGCCGACACCCTGGAACAGCCGCGCGGCGATCAGCTGGCCCGGGTCCTGCGCGACCCCGCAGAGCATGGACGCGACCGCGAACCAGGCGACGCCCGTCATGAACACCCGCCGTCGGCCGAGGTGGTCCCCCAGCGAGCCGCCGACCAGGATGAGCGATGCCAGCGAGAGCAGATAGGCGTTGACCACCCACTGCAGCTGGGCGATCGACGCGCCCAGGTCGTCACCGATGCTGCGCAGCGCTATGTTGACGACGGTGCCGTCCAGCATGGCCATCCCGGACCCGAGCACTGCTGCCGCGAGCACCCAGCGACCTTGGGACGAACTCCGGGAGATCAGCGCGTCGGGCACGACTACCGTCCCGCTCCGAGGGAGCGGTGCAGCGTCCGGGAGTAGCGCATCTCGGTCGGGTACGGCGGCCGGGGCGCCAGCCGCCGGTCCTCGGTGGCCTCCCAGCCCAGGTGCTGATAGAGCCGTCTGGCCCGGTGGTTCTCCTCCAGGCACCACAGCTCGGCCACCCCCGCGCCACGCGCGGCGATGGCGCGCTCCGCGCTCGTGATGGCCTCCGTGGCCAGCCCGCTGCCCCAGAGGTCCGGATGCACGGCGAGATGTCGCAGGCTGCGCTCGTCGTAGGCAGCCAGGACGTCGACCCGGCCAGCGCCGCTGTCCCGCACGAGGACGTCGACCCCGGGCTCGTCGAGGACCAGCGCCCAGCGGGCGAGGACGTCGTCGTCGGGGAACGGGTACCGCTCCGGCGGGAAGACGTGCCGCAGCCCCACCAGGTTCGCCTCCCGCTCGAGGTCCCGCAGCGCCGGCGCGTCGTGCGGCGTCGCCGTGCGGAACATGCGCTCATGCTGACAGGCGGCCCCGCCAGGTCGCCACCGGCAGGTCCGGGCCGCGCCGGGCCCGGCGCCCGAGCCGTCGACCTGGGACAGCCGCCGGACCCTCCGCGGGCCCTTCGAGAGACGTGGAAGAAAGTCCTCTGCGGCTCTCAAGTCGGCCTCCCGGGCCGCCGATGATGGCTGTGTAACCCACCCGCGGTCGACTGTCCCCCCCTCTCGCCGCGGCGCCCGGATCATCTCCCCCCCGATGACCGGCACTCGGCGGCCCCTGTCCTCGGACATGGGGCCGCTGCCATGCCCGGACGGTGCGGTGGTGGCGGCCTGGTGAGAAATTCAGAGAAAGTTCGCCGGACCCCTCAAGTCGGTCCCCGGGGTTGCCGATGATCGCTGTGTAACCCACCCGCGGTCGACCGTCCCCCTCTCGCCGCGGCGCCCGGATCATCTCCCCCCCGATGACCGGCACTCGGCGGCCCCTGTCCTCGGACATGGGGCCGCTGCCATGCCCGGAGCATGCCGTGGCGTCGTACAGTCCTTCCCACCGGAGGGAGACGATGATGACTGCCGCGTTCACCGAGACCGACGAGCGGCTCAGCCTGCGCCTGGAGGTGGCCAAGCTGGCCGGCGGCTACGGACGCGAGTTCTTCGTGCGGCAGGCTCGCAGCGGCGGCAAGACGACCGACCTGTGGCTGGACATGGGGCGGCACGGCTACCTCGGCGTCGCGATCCCCGAGGAGTACGGCGGCGGGGGCGGCGGGATCGGGGACCTGGCGGCCGTCTGCGAGGAGCTCGCCGCGCAGGGCTGCCCGCTGCTGATGATGATCGTCTCACCGGCCATCTGCGGAACCGTCATCAACCGGTTCGGCACGACGGCACAGAAGGAGCGCTGGCTGCCCGGCATCGCCGACGGCAGCATGACGATGGCGTTCGCGATCACCGAGCCGGACGCCGGGTCGAACTCGCACAGGATCACCACCACCGCCCGCCGGACCCCCGACGGCTGGGTGCTGAACGGCCGCAAGACCTACATCTCGGGCGTGGACGAGTCCGGGGCCGTCCTCGTCGTCGCGCGGGCGGAGGACGCCCGGACCGGGAGGCTCAAGCCGTGCCTGTTCGTTCTGCCGACGGACGCGACCGGCTTCGAGTACCACCCGATCGACATGGAGATCCTCAGCCCCGAGAGGCAGTTCACCGTCTTCATCGACGACGTGGCGGTGGCCGCCGACGCGCTGGTGGGCGACGAGGACGCCGGCATCGGCCAGCTGTTCGCGGGCCTCAACCCCGAGCGGATCATGGCCGCCTCGTTCGCGACCGGGCTGGCCCGGTTCGCCCTCGGCAGGGCGACGGACTACGTGAAGACGCGGGAGGTCTTCGACGTCCCGATCGGCTCCCACCAGGCCGTCGCCCACCCGCTCGCGCAGTCCAGGATCGAGGTCGAGCTGGCCCGGCTGATGACCCAGAAGGCGGCGGCGCTGTACGACGCGGGGGAGGACCTGGCGGCCGGCGAGGCCGCCAACATGGCGAAGTACGCCGCCGCCGAGGCCGTCTGCGCGACCGTCGACCGCGCCGTACAGGTGCACGGCGGCAACGGGATCACCTCGGAGTACGGCATGGCCGGCCTGCTGGTCGCCGCCCGGGCCACCCGGATCGCGCCGGTGAGCCGCGAGATGATCCTGAACTTCGTGGGCTCCTACACTCTGGGCCTGCCCAAGTCCTACTGACCCACTCGCATCCGATGTCGGAGGCTGTGCTGATGACGACCGAGGCCTCACCCGAGCACCCGACCGAGCTCGTCCACTACCGCGTGGACGACCACGTCGCCAGCCTGGTCCTGGACAGCCAGCACAACCGCAACGCCCTGTCCCGCCAGCTCGTCCAGGAGCTGTACGACGGGCTGGCGCGCGCCGAGGCCGACGACGACGTCAAGGTCGTGCTGATCCGGGCCGAAGGACGCACGTTCTGCAGCGGTGCCGACCTGTCCGAGGCGAGCGTCGACGGGATGGAGAAGGCAGCGGGCGTGCTGGTCGCCCTGCAGCGCCGGATCGTCACCCTGCCCAAGCCCGTCGTGGCCCGGGTGCACGGCAGCGTGCGGGCCGGCGGCATCGGCATCGTCGCCGCCGCCGACATCGCGGTGGCCGCCCACGACGCGACGTTCGCCTTCACCGAGGTGCGGCTCGGCCTGACGCCCGCCGCCATCTCGCTGACCGTGCTGCCACGGATGACCGACCGGTCCGCGGCGCTCACCTTCCTCACCGGCGAGGTGTTCACCGGCCGGGACGCCGAGCGGATGGGGCTGGTGACCCGGACCGCGGAGGAGGTCGAGCTGAACCTCGAGGTGGACGAGATCTGCGCGCAGCTGGCCAAGGGCAACCTCCAGGGGCTCCACGAGACCAAGCTGCTTCTCGGCCGGCACGTCGTCGAGCGGATGGACCGCCACGGCGACGACCTCGCTCGGCTCTCCGCGCGGCTGTTCGCCTCCGAGGAGGCCAAGGCGGCGATGCAGGCGTTCCTGAACCGCAGGAGGTAGCGGACCCGCCGGGGCAGGCGGGTGGTCCGTCAACCCGGACCGGTACCTCGTGGGCGGGCCGAGCAGGGGGGTAAAGTAGCCCACTTGCCCGCTTAATGGTTCTGACTCGCACCAGGAGCCGAAGCTTGTCCGTCGACTCGATCCCGCCCGACTCCTTCTCTCCGGACCCGCTCGCCTCGGATGCCAGCATTCCGCAGGACGCGGTGGCCCGGCAGGAGATCGCGGACGAGCAGGCCTTCGTCGACCGCGTGTACCGGCAGCTCGACCGGTCCACCCGCAACGCCGAGGCGCTGGCCACCGAGGGCCACGGCCGGGCCCACCTCGGCCACGAAGGTGGTCTGGTCGAACGGGACGCGATGGTGTTCCAGGCCGCCAAACGGATCGCCACCTTGAACGCCGCCCACGAAGGGCTGGTGTTCGGCCGCCTCGACCTCGACCCGGAGCGTCTTCCGGGCGGCCCGCGCTACATCGGCCGGATCGGCCTGCGCGACGAGAAGCGGGACTCCCTGCTGGTCGACTGGCGTGCGCCGGCGGCGGCGGTGTTCTACCAGGCCACCGCGGCCGACCCGCAGGGCGTCGTACGCCGTCGGGTGCTGCGCTGCACCGGCGCGAAGGTGGTCGCCGTCGAGGACGACCTTCTCGACCCCGCCAACCCCGAGGCGGAGCGGCTGCCCGTGGTCGGCGAGGGCGCGTTGATGGCGCAGCTGTCCCGCGCGCGCGACCGCACCATGCACTCCATCGTGGCCACCATCCAGGCCGAGCAGGACAGGGCGATCCGGGCGCCCGGCAAGGGGGTGGTGCTGATCTCCGGAGGCCCCGGCACCGGCAAGACCGTGGTGGCCCTGCACCGCGCCGCCTACCTGCTCTACTCCGACCGTCGACGCTACGAGCACGGTGGGGTGCTGATCGTCGGCCCCTCCGGGGTGTTCATGCGCTATATCGAGCGGGTCCTGCCGTCGCTGGGCGAGACGGCGGTCGCCCTCCGGTCCCTGGGCGAGGTCGTCGACGGCATCCGCGCGTCCCGTCACGACGAGCCGGCTGTCGCGGACGTCAAGGGCGCGACCCGGATGGCCGAGCTGATGCGTCGTACGGCGCGCCACGCGGTCCCCGACGCCCCGAGCGAGCTGCGGGTGTTCTACCGCGACGACAACATCGTGCTCTCCTCCCACGAGCTCGGCCGGGTACGGCGCCAGCTGCTGTCACAGGGGCCGCGCAACCGCGTGGTCCCGCGGGTCGCCTCGACCCTGCTCGACGCGATGTGGCGCCAGGTCCGCGGCGACCGGGGCCGGGACCGAGGCCGTGACGAGTTCGACGACGAGATGCTCGGCACCGCGGCGTTCGTCGACTTCGTGCTCGCCTGGTGGCCGCCCCTGGACGCGACCGAGGTCCTCGGCTGGCTGCATGACCCCGACCTGCTGGCCCGGGTGGCGCAGGGCCTGCTGAGCACCGACGAGCAGGCGCTGCTCTCGAGGTCGTGGGGGCCGGTCCGTGAGCCGGCCGCCTACCGTGTCACCCCCGACGACTGGTCCGTGCAGGACGTGCCGCTCCTCGACGAGCTGCGGTTCGTGCTGGGCGACGTACCGGAGAGACCGCAGCGCGGTGACCGCGACGACGACCTCGACTCGCTGTCCCCCCTGTTCGACGACGGGGTTCCGGAGCTGACCACCTTCACCGCGCGCGCGGCGCCGACCGGGCCTCGGCCGTCCTCGCGCACCGAGGACGACTTCTATGCGCACGTGCTCGTCGACGAGGCGCAGGACCTCTCCCCGATGCAGTGGCGGATGGTGGGGCGTCGAGGCCGCTCGGCGACCTGGACCGTGGTCGGCGATCCGGCTCAGTCGTCGTGGCCGGTGCCCGCGGACGCGGCCCGGGCCCGGGAGCAGGCGCTCGGCGACAAGGCCCGCCACGAGTTCCACCTGTCGACGAACTACCGCAACAGCAAGGAGATCTACGACTTCGCGGCCGCGTACGCCCAGCACGTCGGTCTGGATGCGGACCTGCCGAACGCCGTACGCGCGACCGGTGTGGAGCCGGAGGAGCGCACGGTGCTCGACCTGCGCGCCGGGGTGCGTGACGCCGTGACGTCGCTGCTGGCCGCGGTGGAGGGCACGGTCGCGGTGGTGGCGCCGGCCGGCCGCCGAGCGCAGGTCCAGGGCTGGGTGGACGGGTGGTCGGACCTGGCGAAGGACGCCTCGGGCGGCAGCCTCGCGCGGCTCGCCGTCCTGACCGGCCTGCAGACCAAGGGCCTCGAGTTCGACGGGATCGTCGTGGTCACGCCCGACGAGATCGAGGCCGAGTCGACGACCGGCCGAGGCACGCTGTACGTCGTCCTGACCCGTGCCACCCAGCGGATGGTCACCGTGAGCACCTGACCCGACCTGATCTGACCCGACCTGACCCGAGTCGGCGCGTCCGCAGGCCGGAACGGGGTCGAGCCGGCGCGTCCGCAGGGTGTGTGCCGCACCGACTGCTCCCTCGTGTGCTGCGTCCCGAGTGCTTGCCTGGATCAAAAAGAGCGGGTCACTGTCGGCGCCGTCGCCCATGCCCCGCGGCGCAAGACCGGATGCTCGGCCAGAGATGCCTCGGATCGTGCCAGATAAGGCTGAGGCAGGCGGGTCACTCTTGAATCGCCGGCTCCTGGATTGCCCTGAACCTCAGGGAGCGATCTCGGCGCGCGCCTCCGGTCATCGTTGGCCCCTGCGGATGGGCCGACTCGGCAGGTCCGGGCCCTGCGGATGGGCCGGCTCGGCAGGTCCGGGCCGCACGTCGAGCCAGCCCGGGGCCTTCCGACCGCAGCAGGTGACCCCTCGGCGGTGGGTAGAGTCCCAACCCATGGAGGCTCCCGACCCGACCGGTCCGACGACACGTGACCCGGCCGGCGGGTCCGGCAGCGCGGAGGCAAGGGCCGCGCTGGACACGGTGCTGGCACACGAGGCGTGGGCGGTGATCCGGCTGCGAGACTCGGCGACCGTCACGCTGGTCGGAGGAACCCGTGGCGAGGTCGCCCGGCTGGCCGACGTACCCCTCGAGGACGGTCCTCCCCCAGGTGGCCGCCGCTTCGACCGGCTGCTCGCCATCCCGTTCCGGCAGCTCGCCGAGCGCGGCTTCGAGGTGCACGACGACGGCACCCCGCTGACCGTCGTCGACATCGCCATCGAGGCGGAGGTCGCCCTCGCCGAGCTGGTGGCGGCGCTGCCCGACGAGCCGGTCGAGTTCGTCGACCGCGGCGGGTTCGACACCACCGACGAGCAGTACGGCGTCGTGGTGGAGGCCATCATCGGCGACGAGATCGGCAACGGCGAAGGCGCGAACCTGGTGATCGGGCGGCACTACCGGGCCCAGGTCGAGGACTGGGGTGCCGCGAAGGCCCTGACCGTCCTGCGGCGGCTGCTTGAGCGTGAGCGGGGGGCGTACTGGACCTACTGCTTCTTCACCGGCGACCGCTACCTCGTCGGTGCCAGCCCGGAGCGGCATGTCTCGGTGCACGGTGGCGACGTTCGGATGAACCCGATCAGCGGGACCTTCCGGCTCAAGGGGATCACCGACCCGGTGGTCCGCAAGCGTCGACTGTTGGAGTTCCTCGCTGATGAGAAGGAGATCTACGAGCTCTTCATGGTCGTCGACGAGGAGCTGAAGATGATGTGCGACATCTGCGGTGAGGGCGGTCAGGTCCTCGGGCCGTTCCTCAAGCCGATGACGCACCTCGTACACACGGAGTACCTCCTCGCCGGTCGCACCGACCGCGACGTGCGCGAGGTGCTGCGGGACACGATGTATGCGGCGACCGTCACCGGCTCGCCGGTCGAGAATGCCTGCCGGCTGATCAAGAAGTACGAGTCAGAGGGCCGCGGCTACTACGGCGCGGCCCTCGCGCTGCTGGGACGTGACGACGCGGGCCACCAGACCGCCGACTCCCCGATCGTGATCCGTACGGCGGACGTGGACCTCGAGGGTCACCTGCGGGTCACTGCCGGAGCGACCTTGGTGCGCGACTCGGAGGCCGCTCACGAGGTGGCGGAGACCCACGCCAAGGCCGGCGGGATCCTGGCGGCGTTCGGTCTGGTGGAGCAGGCCGGCGTCGCCGCGGACGGGCTCGACGAGCTGACCCGCGACGAGGACGTGGTGATCGCTCTGGGCTCACGCAACCAGCGGCTGAGCCGGTTCTGGCTGACCGACCAGGGCGGGTCCCCGCCCGCGGTCGAGCTGAAGGGCAGGACGGCGGTGATCCTCGACGGTGAGGACGACTTCGTGAACATGCTCCGGCACGTGCTGGCCGTGATGGGGATGACCACGTCCGTCGTACGCCACGAGGACTTCGCGCCCCAGGCGCTCGAGGGCTACGACCTGGTGATCGTCGGGCCGGGGCCCGGCGACCCCCGCGATGGCGACCACCCGAAGATCGCCGCGTTCCGGGCCGCCGTGGACGGGCTGCTGCACCGGGGCCAGGCGTTCCTCGCGGTGTGCCTGGGCCATCAGGTGCTGTGTCACCGGCTGGGGATGTCCCTTGGCTACAAGGACATCGTGTTCCAGGGCACCCAGTCGCGCGTCGTGCTCGACGGTCGCGAGGAGAACGTCGGCTTCTACAACACCTTCGTGGCTCGCGCCGGCGGGCCCGTCGCGGACGACGTCGAGCTGTTCGCCGACCCGGAGACCGGCGACGTGCACCTAGTGCGCGGGCCGCACTACCGTGGCATCCAGTTCCATGCCGAGTCGATCCTCACCGAGCACGGCTACGAGCTCATCCACGACCTGGTGCTCGACCTGCTCTCATGACCCTCGGATGAGGGTGGCGGGTCTGGTGTCGATCCCCTCAGCTGGTCGGCTGGCCCTTGTCGCTGTCCAGCTTGACGGTCAGCGTGCTGGTGTTGCTGCCCCCCCTGACGACGGTGAGCTTCACCGTGTCCCCGGGGCGGTGCCCCCGGATGGTGGCGACCAGCGACTCGGAGCCGGTGATCACCTGCCCGTCGACCTTGGTGATCACATCACCCTTCTTCAGCCCCGCCCGCTGCGCGGCCGAGCCGGGGTTGACGGCCTGCACACCGGCGCCGGTGAGCAGGCCCCCGTTGCTGGACGCGTCGGTGACCGACACCCCCATGCGTGCGTGCGTGGGGGTCTCGCCGTTGCGCAGCTGCTGGACCACCGGCCACACCTTGTCGATGGGGATCGCGAAGCCGAGCCCGATGGAGCCGCCCTGGGACGAGTCGAGCCCGCCGCTGGACGCCGTACGGATCGATGAGTTGATCCCCACCACGTGCCCGGCCAGGTCCACCAGCGGTCCACCCGAGTTCCCGGGGTTGATGGCGGCGTCGGTCTGGATGGCGGGGTACGTCGTGTCGGTCGGCGCCGGCTGACCGGGGACGCCGCCGGTGTCCTCGGGCTGCACCGAGACCGGTCGGTTGACGGCGCTCACGATGCCGCTGGTCACGGTGGCCTGCAGGCCGAACGGGGAGCCGATCGCCACGACGTTCTCCCCGACGCTGACCTGGTCGGACCTGCTGATCGTGGCCGGTTTGAGGTTGGAGACCCCCTCGGCCTTGATGACGGCGAGGTCGGTGGTGGGGTCGGTGCCGAGGATCTTCGCCCTGGCGGCGCTGCCGTCGTTGAAGTTGACCGTGATGGCGCCGTCGCGGCCGGCCACCGACGCCACGTGGTTGTTGGTGAGGATCTCGCCGTCGGAGCTGATGATGATCCCTGACCCGGAGCCCTGCTCCTGGCTCCCCGCGACGTTGATCTTGACCACCGAGGGCAGCACGGTGCGGGCGACCGCCTCGACCGAGTCGGCGGCGGGGGAGACGTCCTGGGCGTTCGTCACCGGTGAGGTAGCGCCGGTCCCGGTCGACGTCGCCGTCGAGCCGTCGTGCGCCACGCCGTCGACGGCGTTGAACCCGGCGGCACCGGCGACCCCGGCGACTCCGCCGACGACGAGCGCCGCGGCCAGGATGCCGGCGACCACCGCGTTGGCAGGCCGTCCGCCGCGCCGGCCGGGCACCGCCCCGTCCTGCTGCGGGTTGCCTGAGAACCCGATTCCACCGAAGCCCGCCGTACCCGGAGGCGGTGCGTACGGCGGACGGGGCGACTGCTCCGGACCGCCGGACGACTCGCCGTAGCGGTGACGGGACGCCTGGGGATCAGGGATCCGCGTGGTGTCCTCGGACCCTTCCACCGGAGCGCGTCCGTCGTGCGGGTGGTCGGGGCTGTTCCACTGGCTCATGCCCCCAGCATGACAACCCATGCTTAACCACCACTGAGAGCGCGCTAGGACCGACCAGTGACCCCGCTGTGCCCCACCCCTTCACGCCCGGCCCGTCCGTGCCCGACCCGTTCAGGCCCGACCCGTTAAGGCCCGACGCGTTCCTGCCCGACCGGTTCGTGCCTGACCGGGCGGGGCGAGCCGGGGATGGTCAGCCAGAACGCGGCCCCGCCTTCTGGGGCCTGCCCCGCCCGCACCGAGCCACCGTGCCGCTCGGCCACCTGGCGCACGATCGAGAGCCCGAGTCCGGACCCGGGCATGGTGCGGGACTCGCTCGAGCGGTAGAACCGGTCGAAGACGTGCGGCAGGTCGCTCCCGGAGATCCCGCGGCCCTGGTCGGCGACCATCAGGGTGCCTTCAGTGAGGGTCACCGTGACCACGCCGAGCGGGGGGCTCCACTTCGCAGCGTTGTCGAGCAGGTTGAGCGCCGCCCGCTCCAGGGCTGCGGCGTCACCGACCACCCACCACGGCTCCACGCCCAGGTCGAAACGCAGGCTGCTCGCCCGTCGACGCGCCCGCTGCACGGCCCGCTCGGTGATCTCCGCGAGGTCCACCTCCTCGAGCAGCACCTGCGCGGGCTGCTCGCGAGCGAGCTCGGTGAGGTCACCGATGAGCGTGGTGAGCTCCTCGATCTGGAAGCGCACGTCGTCGAGCAGCTCCTGCCGCGATGCGGGTGACAGCCCGCCCTCACGGTCGGCCTGGGTGAGCAGGTCCAGATTGGTGCGCAGGGACGTCAGCGGTGTGCGCAGCTCGTGTCCCGCGTCCGCGACGAGCTGGCGCTGCCGGTCCCGGGAGGCGGCCAGCGCACCGAGCATGGTGTTGAACGCGCGGGCCAGCCGAGCGATCTCGTCGTTGCCCTCCACCCGGATCGGGTCGAGCTGCTCCGTGCGGGCAATGTCCTCCGCGGCATGGGTGAGCCGCCGGACCGGACGCAGCCCGTTGCGGGCGACCCCCCAGCCGGCGAGCGCAGCCGCGATCACCCCGGCGGCGCCGTACAGGAAGAACCGTAGGCGCAGCATGGCCAAGGTGTTCTCGTTCGCATCGAGGGACTGCGCGACCACGAGCGCGAAGCCGGGGGTGCTGCTGGGCACTGCGGCCACGCGGTAGGCCGTGTCGCCGCTCTTGATGGTGCGGCACGAGTAGCTCTTCGTCCCGCTGGCCACGGCGAACTCGGGCGCACCGAGGGCGATGGTGCCCTTGCCGCGGCCGGGGACGGTCGTCAGGGTGGCCCCGTCCGCGGAGACCAGGCCGACGGTGGTGTCGCTGACTCGGCGGACGGCCTCGGGGATGTCGTTGCCGGCGTACCGAGCCGGGTTGTAGCTCGCCGAGGCGTAGGCCCGTCGATGCAGCGACTCGTCGAGGGAGACCTGGAGCTGGTGACGGACGGTGATGTACGACGCCAGGGACACCAGCGCCACCGAGATGCCGACGGCGAACATGGTGAGCAGGATGACCCGGCTGGCCAGCGAGTGCCGGTAGTGCAGCCGGTCCTGCAACCGCTCCTGCAACCGGGCGATCCGATCGTCGGCTCGCCCGGCCTCGAGGCGGTCCACGCCGTCGCCCGCCGGACCCACCCCCGGGCTCATGACTCTTTGAGGACGTATCCCACGCCGCGGACGGTGTGGATCAGCCGGGGTTCACCCTCGGCCTCGGTCTTGCGGCGCAGATAGCCGACGTAGACCTCCAGCGAGTTGGCCGTGGTGGGGAAGTCGTAGCCCCACACGTCCTCGAGGATGAATGAACGGTCGAGCACCCGCCGAGGCCTGCGCAGGAACATCTCCAGCAGGGTGAACTCGGTGCGGGTCAGCTCGATGGCGCGGCTGCCGCGTCGTACCTCTCGGGTCGCCAGGTTGAGCGAGAGGTCGGAGAAGGTGAGTACCTCCTCGTCGAGACCGTCACCGCCTGCGGGGACCTGCACCCGGCGCAGCAGGGCGCGGAGCCGGGCGAGCAGCTCCTCGAGCGCGAACGGCTTGGTCAGGTAGTCGTCGGCGCCGGCGTCCAGCCCCTCGACGCGGTCACCGACGGAGTCGCGGGCGGTCAGCACCAGGATGGGCAGGTCGTTGCCGGCGGTGCGCAGCGCGCGGGTCGTCTCGATGCCGTCCAGCCGGGGCATCATCACGTCGATCACCAGGGCGTCGGGGATGTTCCCGGCGATGCTGGCCAGGGCCTCAGCCCCGTCGCTGGCCAGGCTCACGGAGTAGCCGTTGAACTCGAGCGACCTGCGCAGCGAATCCCGCACGGCCCGGTCGTCGTCCACGACCAGGACGCGGGACTGCTGGTCGGCTGCGATGCTCACGCTCCCACTGTGCCATTGCCGCCTGAGCCATGCCTGAGAACCTCCCCCGGATAGACCGTGATGGCCGCCAGCTCTCAGTCACGGCGTCGCCCGTCGGGCAGCAGGACCTCCAGGATCCAGGTCGCGACCATCACGACGAGCCCACCGAGGACCGCGGTCCAGAAGCCGTCGACGTGGAACCCCAGACCGGCCTGGCCGGACACCCAGCTGGTCAGCAGCAGCATCAGGGCGTTGATGACGAAGACCAGCAGGCCGAGCGTCAGGATGATGAAGG
The DNA here is from genome assembly GCA_025934895.1 of Nocardioidaceae bacterium. Classification (GTDB taxonomy): domain Bacteria; phylum Actinomycetota; class Actinomycetes; order Propionibacteriales; family Nocardioidaceae; genus Nocardioides_B. Next base: position 25,557 of record JAICWH010000040.1, read on the forward strand.
GGAACGACACGAACTTCACGACGGGGCGGACCACCGCGTTGACCACCCCGAAGACGACGGCGACCAGGAGCAGGCTCACCGCGCGGTCCTCGCTCGTGGCGGCGGTGAGCGTGATGCCGGGGAGCACGTACGTGGCGGCCGCCAGCGCCAGGGCGTTGACGATGACCCAGATCAGGAACCTCACGCTCGCATCCTGGCACGTGGCCCGAGCGTGGGGGCAGTCGTGGGTTCAGGTCAGGTCCAGCGCGGTGAGCATGGAGTGCTCCGCGTGCTGGAGGTGGTGTTCGAGGGCGGTCACCGCGCCGTCGAGGTCACCTCGCTCCAGCAGCTCGAGCAGCGCCTCGTGGGCGTGCACCTGGTCTGTGGCGTTGCGCCGGATCCGGTCGACCTTGGCGAGCGCCAGCCGAATCTCGGAGGTCAGGGACGCGGCCAGCGCGATGAGCCGATCGGACTCCGTGAGACCGACGAACGCCCGATGGAGGGACAGGTGCGCGGCGGTCAGCTCGGCGGGGCTCGCCTCCGACGCGGCGGCAGCGCCGAACCCACGCAGTGCCTCCCGGCAGGCGTCGCGTGCGGGCTCGGGGGCCTCCTGCCAGCGGCGGACACCGGCGACCTCCAGCACGGCCCGCGCGGTGCAGACGTCGTGCACCGCGTGCAGGTCGAGCTCCGTGACCCGCACCCCGCGGTTCGGCTCGCGGGTCGCGAGTCCTTCCGCGACCAGGATGGCGAGCGCCTCGCGCACCGTGGAGCGCGAGACGCCCATCGCCTCGACCAGGGCGACCTCCCGCAGCGGAGTGCCCGCCTCGACCTCCCCGTCGAACAGTGCACGGCGCAACTCCCCGGCGACCCGGTCCACCGTCGTGGAGTGCGCGAGCCGGAGGGTCTCGAACGAGCTCATCCCGCCTCCCTCGGTCAGGACCAGGCTGCCAGGGGGCCGCTGGGTCATTCGATGCGTACCAGCCCGTGACTGCCGCGTCACATTGTCGGACAAGACTTGATCTCGCTGAGTGCCCGGACCATACTCGTGTCTGATTGTCCAACAATCTGACATGCGAAGCGGCTGAGGAGGCGAGACATGGGGCACAACGTGGACTGGGGCCGGCACTATCTGATGGTGGACCCGGAGCACTTCCGGGTGGAATATGCGATCAACCCGTTCATGGACCTGGACGACCAGCCCGACCCGGTCCAGGCGCGCGCCCAGTGGCTCGGTCTGGTCGGCGCGTTGCGTCAGGCCGGTGCCCAGGTCGACGTGCTGCCCGGCCGGCCGGACAGTCCGGACATGGTCTATGCGATGAACCTCGGCCTCGTGCTGAACGACCCGGGGCTGCGCCGGGTGGTGATGTCGCACATGCGGTTCGCGGAGCGACGCCGCGAGACCGGCTCCGCCCAGCCCTGGTTCGCCGAGCACGGCTTCGTGACGTCGTACGTCGGTCGCGACGGAGTCGGCGCTCACCTCGAGGCCGGCGACGCCTTCCCTTTCGGTGACGCGCTCGTCGTGGGCTACGGGCCGCGGACCGAGGAGCTGGCGCTCAAGCACCTCGCCGCGGACCTGGAGGTGCGGGTGCGCGGAGTGCGGATCGCGCACCCCGGGATGTACCACCTGGACCTGGCGTTCTGTCCGCTCGACGCGACGCGGGCGATGGTCTGCCCGGCCGCGTTCGACGACGCGTCCGCGGCCGCCTTGCTCGACCTGGTGCCCGAGCCACTGGTGCTCACCGAGGACGAGGCGCTGACCTTCTGCGCCAACTCGGTCGTGGTCGGCCGCACGGTGCTGATGCCCGGCTGCCCGGACCGGGTCCGCGACCGGCTCGAGTCGTGGGGCTTCGAGGTCGTGCTGGTCGAGCTCGGTGAGTTCCACCGGGCCGGCGGCTCGGCAAGGTGCCTGACGAACCCGCTGGACGTGCTCCGCGGGCGTGACCTGCCGGCGGTGCCCGGCGGCGAGGTGGTCCTGGCCTGACGGCCGACCCGGCACGCCGCCGGAGACGCCACGCGGGCCCGCTCCCCGAAATTCGGAGGGCGGGCCCGCGCCAGTGCGTCGCCGCTCACCAGCCCCCGGTGAGCGGGCCGCGGCGCCCCGCGGCCGCGACGTCGAACTGACTGCGCCCCCCGGACGCGTTCGACGTCACTCTCGTGAGATATTCAATCACATCTCATCCGGCTGCGTGAACCTTCTGCTCAGGCGGTGCCCGGCGGGCGACCCGCCGACCTCGACGCAGGTCGCGACCTCCGGGACGCCCCGTCGGCCCGGCTAGGGTCGCTTCCATGACGACCGAGCCCACTCCCGCGACCCGCCCGCAGGTCCGTCCGCCGGTCCGGGACCTCCCGGCGTACGTCCCCGGGAAGCCGCCCGCGGCCCGCGTCGGCCTGACGACCTACAAGCTGTCATCCAACGAGAACCCCTATCCGCCGCTCCCGGGGGTGCTCGAGGCCGCCGTCGAGGCGGCCGCCCGGATGAACCGCTACCCGGACATGGCCTGCGCCGGGCTCTACGCGGCGCTCAGCGACAAGCTGGGCGTGCCGACGACCCGGCTGGCAGCGGGCACCGGGTCGGTCGCCGTGCTCTACCACCTGCTGCAGGCGTTCTGCGCGAGCGGGGACGAGGTGGTCTACGCCTGGCGGTCCTTCGAGGCCTACCCGATCGCCGTCGCGGTCACCGGCGCCACCTCCGTGCAGGTGCCGTTGACACTCGAGGCCCGCCACGACCTGGACGCCATGGCGGCGGCGATCACGGACCGCACCAAGGTGGTCCTGGTCTGCAGCCCGAACAACCCCACCGGCACCTCGGTCCACCGGGCCGAGCTCGAGACCTTCCTCGACCGGGTGCCCGCACACGTCGTGGTGGTCCTGGACGAGGCCTACCGCGAGTTCGTCCGGCCGCTCGGCGGACCTGACTCCTTCGACGGGGTCGACCTCCAGCGCACCCGAGCCAACGTGGTCGCCATGCGCACCTTCGCGAAGGCCTACGGGCTGGCCGGCTTCCGGGTCGGCTACGTGGTCGCCAGTGAGGAGGTCGCCGCCGCTGTCCGCGCGTGCGCCCTGCCGTTCGGGGTGTCCTCGGTCGCCCAGGCCGCGGCGGTCGCCTCGTTGGAGAGGGAGGCCGAGCTCCTCGAGCGGGTCGAGGCCATCACGGCCGAGCGCACGCGCGTCGCGGACGCGCTCGCCCACCAGGGCTGGACCGTTCCGGATCCCCAGGGCAACTTCGTCTGGCTGCCTCTCGGGGACCGGACCGGTGACTTCGCGACGACCGCCGAGCGGGCAGGGGTGATGGTCCGGCCGTTCGCCGGTGAGGGCGTGCGGGTCACCATCGGCGAGCCGGCCGGCAACGACGTGTTCCTGTCGGCGGCCGCCCAGTTCGCCCCCTGAGCCTCGCGCTGATTACCAGGGGATGCAGGCGTTCTGGCACTCCCCATGGGCCGTGTCCCGTGGGGAGTGTCAGTTGTCCGTGGGGAGTGCCGCGCCCGAGGGGGTCTGCGGATGCGCCGACTCGGCGCGGTGCCGGGGTGCCGGGTGCCCGAGGGGGTCTGCGGATGCGCCGACTCGGCG
>JAICWH010000006.1 GCA_025934895.1 Nocardioidaceae bacterium
CCGGACCCCGGGGGCCACAGGTCCTTCTCGATCCGGTGCCAGCCGGTCCACTCCTGGTCCTGCGAGAGGTCGGCCTCGCGCAGGTCCATCCGCGGGTCGAGGTCGCCGAAGGACTCCGCCACCGGCTCGATCCGCTCCCAGTGCACCCGGGTCTCGGCGTACAGCCGGCGGGCCCGCGCATCGTCGCCGGAGGTGTACGCCGCCAGGAACCGCTTCGTCCCGGTCAGCAGCAGGTCGGCCTGGTCCGCGACGTACGCCTTGTACTGCACGGTGGCGGTGGCGATCTGGCGGCTGCCGGCGCCGGCGACGCCCCTCTTCTCGCCGGAGTCGGTGACCGTGAAGGTGCTGCGGATGCCCTTGCCGAGCATGCCCGGCTTGCAGGCAGGTACGTACCTGCCGGGTGGCACGTCGAGGACCAGGTCGCGCGACAGGCCCGGCCCGACGTTCTCGACCTCGCCGACGACGCGCCGGCCGTCCGCGGCGTAGAGGTAGAACTCGGTGACCGTGGTGCCCTTGTTCTTGACCGTGTAGACGAGGTTGCCGGACGGCGCCTCGTGCCGGGAGAGGGTGCACGACGTGTCGGTGGACGTGACGCTGATGGTGCGGGAGTCTCCCTTCCTCGCCGTGGCCGAGTTGTCCGTGCACGCGGCCAGGGCAGGCAGCGCCAGGGCGCAGACGACCGCAACGGCCGGTGCGGGGTGCTTCACGTGGGCGTCCTTCGGTGGGGGAGAGGGGAGCCGCAGATCAGGAGCGTGAGCCGGCGGGCTCGCGCGGTATCGGCGCCGGTCCGTGGCTGTGGCGGATCACCCGGAAGAACACCGTCATCGTGATCGCCACGTAGGCCACCCACACGACCGCCTGGAGCCAGGTGGTCGCGGGGGAGAAGTTGAGCGTGCCCTTGAGCAGCGTCCCGGCCACCGACCCGGGGGGGATCGCGTGGCTCACGTCGAAGGCGAGGCCGTTCAGGCCGGGCAGCACGCCGGCCTCCTGCAGGTCGTGGACGCCGTAGCCGAGCACCCCCGCAGCAACCACGATCAGGATCGCGCCGGTCCACGTGAAGAACCTGCCGAGGTTGATCTTCACGGCCCCCTTGTAGAACAGGTAGCCCAGCACCACGGCACTGATCAGTCCGAGCGCTGCCCCGACCAGCGCCAGAGGCGTCGAGGTGGCGGCCTGGGTGGCCGCCCACAGGAAGAGCGCGGTCTCCAGCCCCTCCCGCCCGACGGCGAGCATGGCGACGACCACCAGGCTCACGCCGCCGGCCGCGGCCGCCTTGTCCACTGCACCCTTGAGGTCACCGGACAGGCTGCGGGCCGAGCGAGCCATCCACATCACCATCCAGGTGACGAACGCGACGGCGATGATGGACAGCGACCCCCCCAACGCCTCCTGGGCCTCGAAGGAGAGACCGCGCGGGCCGAAGGTGAGCAGGGCGCCGAACGCCAGCGAGACGAGGACGGCGGCCGCGACCCCGGCCCAGATCCGTCCGAGGAGCTCACGGCGGTCGGACTTGACGAGGTAGGCCACCACGATGACCACGACCAGGGTCGCCTCTAGCCCCTCCCGGAGCCCGATCAGATAGTTCGCCAGCATGGAGTCCCTCAGGTGAAGTAAGGCTGCCCTAACTAAGCGTAGGCTAACACTGTCCTGCCGCTTCGCCACCAGAGGGCGTCCCGGAGGCCGGGACGGGTCTCGTCGCTCAGTGGGTCAGGTAGGTCGCGGACAGGTCCTTGTCGCCGTGCCCCGCGTCGACTGCCCGCGCGAAGTGCTGCTGGACGACCTCCACCAGGGTCACGTCGGCGCCCGCCGCGCGGGCCGCCTCCAGGATCAGGGAGGCGTCCTTGGCGGCACCGTCCAGACCGAAGGACGGCGTGAAGTCACCGGCCAGCATCGAGGCGCCCTTGAGCTGGACGTACGGCGCGTCCATCGCGCCGCCCTTGACGACGTCGAGGAACTGCGCCGGGTCCACCCCCAGCGACCGGGCCAGGGACAGGCACTCGGCGATGCCCTCGACGACGGTCAGCACCCAGGAGTTCGCCACCAGCTTGAGGCGGCTGCCCTGGCCCGCCTCGCCCAGCCACACGGTGCGCGAGCCGATCGCCTCCAGCACCGGTTGCACCACCGCCTGCGCGTCCTGCGGCCCGGAGGCGAGCACGACCAGGGCTCCGTCCTCGGCCGGCTTCTTGGTGCCGAGCACCGGAGCGTCGACGTAGATGAGCCCGAGTTCGTCGGCCAGCCTGCCCAGCTCCGCGGCGCCGTCGACGCCGACGGTGGACTGCTGCAGCAGGACGGTGCCCCGACCGGTCAGCCCCTCCCTGGCCTCCTCCAGCGCCGAGCGGACCGACGCGGTGTCGAACAGCATGGTGAGCACGACGTCGGCGCCACGGACCGCCTCGGCGGGGGAGTCGGCGACCTGGGCCCCGACGTCGGCGAGCGGCTCGGCCTTGGCCCTCGTGCGGTTCCAGACGCGCAGCTCGATGCCGGCGGCGGCGATGTTGCGGGCCATCCCGGCCCCCATGGTTCCAGTGCCCAGCAGGGCGACGGTCGGCTGGTCGGTCACGAGCGAGTTCCTTCGGGTGCGAGATGCGTCGCAGGATGCATCGAGGTGGTCTCGGGTCCGGGCCCGTACCCGGCCCGTCGTACGTTCATCCCTGGGCGGTGGGCCGTGGGACGGGACGCGCGAAGGCGCCGGGCACGATGTGCCCGGCGCCTCCCCGTGCTGCTGCGACTGGTGGAGCGGGTGGTCAGCCCTCGCGCGTGGTGCCCACGTCCGCTCTCAGGGGAGCACGATGGTGGCGGCCAGCATGTTGTGGTCGGACGGCATGGTGCCGGTGACCTGCAGTGTCCGGGGGTTGTAGTCGATGACCATCTCGAACCGCTTCACCCGCAGGGCGTTCGAGGCGAAGATGTAGTCGATGCTGTTGCCTGTCTTGCTGTGGTTGTTGGGGTAGCTGTAGCTCGGGATGTTGCGGCTCTCGCGGTTGTTGGAGTTGATCCAGCCGTTGACGACCGACTCGGCGCGCACGCCTCGGCTCGGGTTGACCCGGTACTGCTGGTTGAGGACGTCACCGACGCCGGCGTTCCTCATCATGGGGAGCATCGTGCGGGCCATCGGGTCCATCTTCTGGGTGTTGAAGTCGCCGACGCTGACCACCGGCATGTTGCGACGGATCCGCTTGATGTTGGAGACCATCTGCCTCCACTGCGCGGCTCGCACGGAACGGTTCGGCGGGTCGAGGTGGGTGCTGGTGAACAGGAAGAGGTGACCGTTGCGCCTCGACCGGAGCATCACCCACGCCATGCCCATGCCCTTGGCCGAGGCGCTCTGGCGGGTGTACTTCACGAAGCCGCGGTGCATCAGCAGCATCGTGCTGGTGTTGTACAGGATCCGCTCGCTGTTCGAGGCAGCGCGGTTGCGCGGCTTGCAGTGGTAGGTGGACGCGGGGTTGAGGCAGTTGGCGGCAGCGTTGCTGTTCAGCGCGAAGTGGCCACCGCGCCGGTTGAGACCGTTGCGCAGGTCGAACATCTGGTTCGTCCCGTCCACGAGCCGGTTCCGGAACACGTTGCTGGGGTTGACCTCCTGGGCCCCGATCACGTCGGTGTGCTCGCGCAGGATCTGCGAGATCACGGTCGATCGGCGCTGCCTCCAGGGAAGGCGGTTCCCGTCCCTCTTGTCCACACCCACGCTCTGCACGTTGAAGCCGGCGACATGCACGTCGACCCCGGGGGCGGCCCGGGGAGCGACCGCGGCACGGGCCGTCACGGCGGTGGAGGTCGGGGTGACGGCCGACGACGGTGATTCGGAGGTCATCGTGACGACCAGCGCGCAGGTCAGCGCCGATCCAGCCAGCTGCACGACGGTCTTCGTGGGGAAGCTCATTACGGTGGTCTCCTCATGGCGGTCAGCGAGACGAGGACGCTGCTGACAGTGCTGGCGTAAAACGGTCACCAGGTGCCAAAACACCCCGGTTCCGCCCATGTCATCGACGCTTCCCGCGTCGCACTTGAGGGCTGGGGCCGTTTCACCCGTCGGGTCGAGCGCGGGTCGAGCGCGGGTCGGGTCGAGCGCGGGGTCGAGCGCGGGTCGTATCGCCCCGGTGCCGAGTCGGCGCGTCCGCAGGCCGGATCCGGGTCGAGTCGGCGCGTCCGCAGGCCGGATCCGGGTCGAGTCGGCGCGTCCGCAGGCGACGACCGTGTCCAGTCGGCCGGACGAGCTGGGTCGGTTACGAGAACCGGGGCGCTAACAGACCGGCGTGGCGCAGGAGAACGGCCACGACCGGTCACCACGACCGGTCATGGCGCCCCCGGTCCGGGATCGGAGCGCTCCTGAACGAGCCGGAGCCGCTGCCGCCAGACCGAGCCGACTCCCTGCCGCAGCGAGAGACCGCCAACAACCCAGGAGCGCGGCCCGACCTTCCTCAGACTTTGCCGACTCGGCGAGCTCCCGGCCTGCGGATGGGGGCCGACTGGGCGAGCTCCGGACCTGCGGATGGGCCGACTCGGCGAGCTCCCGGCCTGCGGATGGGCCGACTCGGCGAGCTCCCGGCCTGCGGATGGGCCGACTCGGCGAGCTCCCGGCCTGCGGATGGGGGCCGACTCGGCGAGCTCCCGGCCTGCGGATGCGCCGACTCGGCGAGCTCCGGGCCTGCGGATGGGCCGACTCGGCAGGGTTCGTGCTTCTACACCATCCAGCTGGGGCGGAGCGTTTCAGACGTCACCGGCCGGGGTGACCGGCCAGTTGACCGGCCGGGGTGACCGGTCAACCGGCCTGAGGATCAGGCGGATGCCCGCCGGGCGGCTCCGCGCTGTCGGGGGACGGTCAGGTCCGGATCGTTCTGATAGGCGAACATCGACTCGAGCGTGGTCATCGAGGGGTCGCTGCGCAGGGAACCCGTTGGGGTGGTGGGGACCGGGAGTGCCTCCCGTCGTGCCACCAGCAGCTCCCTGAGCCGTCGTACGAGCGCCATCGTCACCTCCAATGTCGGTGCACAGGCTAGATCCCCGATCGGCGGACGAGAGGTAGCGACACTGCTACATTCGACAACCAGGTGACCCGGCGCCGGCTCCGGTGAGAGAAGTGACAACGCGGCAGATCGGCTCGCTCATCGACACCTGGATGATCGGCCGATCTCGAGGAGGGTGACGGGATCCGGCACCGGGTACTCGCAGGACGTCCGCGACTTCGCGCTCAGAGCTGCGGGTCACCGACGTCCTCCGCGATGGCGCGGCGAGGAGATGACCGAGGCGCAGGCAGTGTCCGAGGCAGAGACCTGGTACATGCGGCTGTACGTCGCCAGGACCTCGCCCACATCGCTGACCACGTTCGCGGGATCTCGAACGGCTCTGTGACCAGCACCTTGACCACCCCTACGAGGACGAGACAGTCGACCCGCTCCAGCACCCGCGGGGCGCACGCGGTGACGGCGATACCCACGCTCGTACGTCGTCCGGCGGCGCCGATACGCAACATCATCGGGGACCTCTCGGACACCGACCGGGTCCTCGTCGGGCTCCAGCCGAAGGGAGCGAGATGATGGACGAGACCACCACGCGGTCCGAGGAGCAGCCCCCCGCCGACCAGGAGGCGACCTACGCCCTGACCCTGTTCGTGACCGGAGCCTCCGAACGGTCCGGCCGGGCCATTGACAACGTGCACGCCCTGTGCGAGGAGCATCTGGCGGGTCGCTACACGCTCGACGTCGTGGACGTGCTGCGTGACCCGTCCCTGATGTCGGCCTACGACGTGGTGGCCGCGCCTACCCTGATCAAGGAGCGGCCGTTGCCCAAGCGCATGCTCGTCGGGGACCTCTCCGACACGGCCAGGGTGCTGCTGGCCCTGGACGTCCGCGGGTCCGTTCCCGCCACCGGGGTGGGCAGGGCCTGATGTCGGCTACGAGCCGGGTGCTGGAGGTCGAAGCGCTCAGGGCCAGGCTCGCGGACGCCGAGGAGACACTGCGGGCCATCCGCCACGGTGAGGTGGACGCGCTCGTGGTCGGAGCGGTGCTGGGTCAGGAGCGACTGTTCACCCTGGACAGCGCCGACCGGACCTACCGCAACTTCGTCGAAGGCATGTCCGACGGCGCTGCCACCGTGTCCGCGACCGGCGTCGTGCTCTACGCCAACCAGTCCCTCGCCGACCTGGTCGCCTCCACCTGCCAGCGCATCGTCGGGCAGCCGGTGTCGAACCTGGTGGCCGAGTCCAGCCGCGCCCGGCTGAGCAGCCTGGTGGCTGCCGAGGTGCCCGTGGGCTCCGTCGAGGCCGTCCTGAAGACCACCGAGGGCCATCTGGTGCCGGTGCTGCTCGGCTCCTCGAGCCTGACCGTCGAGAGCGACCACATCACCTGCCTGACCTTCACCGACCTCACGAGCGAGCGGGAGGCCGAGGCGGCGCTGGCCCACAGTGCCCAGCACGATGCACTGACCGGGCTTCCGAACCGCACCCTGCTCAGCGACCGGATCCAGCACGCTCTCGAACGCAGGGCCAAGGGTCCGGGTCTGCTGGCGCTCCTGTTCTGTGACGTGGACGGCTTCAAGAACATCAATGACGCGCACGGACACCAGGTCGGGGACAGCGTGCTGCAGACCGTGGCGTCGCGGCTGACGGCGGCGGTGCGGCCCGAGGACACGGTTGCCCGGATCGGCGGCGACGAGTTCGTGGTGCTGTGCGAGGAGCTCGCCGACATCGACGCCGCGTCGATGGTCGCCACCAGGCTCGGCAGCGCCGTCGCGATGCCGATCTCGACGCGCATCGGCATGGTCGAGGCCACGATGAGCGTCGGCGTCGCGGTGGCTACCCACGGTGAGCGCGCCAGCACGGACACCCTCCTGCGCGACGCCGACGAGGCGATGTACAAGGCCAAGCGCCAGGGCCCCAACGTCATCGAGCTCTTCGACGAGGACCTGCGGACGGTGGCGGCCTCCCGGCTGCAGCTGATGACCGAGCTGAGGGGGGCCACCGGCAACCGCGAGCTCAGGCTGGTGTACCAGCCCGTGCTGGATCTCGGCGCCGAGCGCATCGTGGGCGTCGAGGCGCTGTTGCGCTGGAAGAACCCCACGCGCGGCCTGGTCCAGCCCGACGCGTTCATCCCGTTCGCGGAGCGCAGCGGGCTGATCGTCCAGATCGGGGCCTGGGTGGTGCACGAGGCCTGCCGCCAGGGCGCGGCATGGCTCGCGGCCGACGGGGACGGCCGGCCGTTCACGATGTCGGTCAACGTCTCGGGCCGACAGCTCACGCCCGCCGCGAGGTTCCTCGACACGGTCCGGGCGGCCCTCGCCGAGTCGGGCCTGATGCCGAGCGCACTGATCCTCGAGGTGACCGAGAGCGCGCTGATGGAGGACGCCGAGGCCGCTCTGCGTGTCGTCAACGAGCTGAAGGCGCTGGGTGTGCGCATCGCGATCGACGACTTCGGGACCGGCTACTCCTCCCTGCTGTACCTCAAGCGATTCCCGGTCGACCTTCTCAAGATCGACCGGTCCTTCGTCGCGGGGCTCGGTGGGAACCGGGAGGACAGTGCCATCGTCCGCAGTGTGATCGACCTCGCCCAGGCCTTCGGCATCTCCTCGGTCGCCGAGGGGATCGAGACCGCCGAGCAGCTCGCCGACCTTCGCAGCCTGGGCTGTCACTACGGCCAGGGCTTCTTGTGGAGCCCCGGCCGGTCCGCTGCCGAGCTCGGCGACCTGCTGGACGCCGCGCAGGCCGGTTGACCCGTGCTGCACAATGCTGTTCGTGCTGCACCTGCGAGGCGACCAGAGGCCAGCCCCCACGCACGCGCACCCCGGCGGGGGTCTGCGATGACCTGGCTGACCGCGCCGGCGCACGCCCGCTGGCTGGAGGCCGAGGGTGACCGGCTGCTCGACTTCGGACGGGCCTCGCGACTCCCCGGCCACGGGTTCGGCTGGCTGGACGACGACGGCCGTCCCGAGCCGGACCGCCCGGTCGAGCTGTGGGTCACCGCCCGGATGACGCACGTCTACGCACTCGGCCACCTGATGGGCCGACCGGACTGCGCCTCCCTGGTCGACCACGGGGTCGCCTCCCTCACCGGGCTGCTGCACGACGACGTGCACGGGGGCTGGTTCCCCCAGGTCGGTGCGGACGGCCCGACCGTCACTGACAAGACCGCCTACGAGCATGCGTTCGTGGTGCTCGCCGGAGCGGCGGCAGCCGCAGCGGGACGACCGGGCGGCGCCGACCTGCTGCACGAGGCGCTGCGGGTGCTGCTCGAGCGTTTCTGGGACGACGAGCACGGGATGGTCGTGGAGCAGTGGGACGAGTCGTTCTCGACCCTCGACGGCTACCGCGGGGTCAACGCCAACATGCACACGGTCGAGGCGCTGATGTCCGCCGCCGACGTACTGGACGACAGCTCCCTGCGTGACCGGGCAGCGCGGATCGTGACCCGGGTCGTGCACCAGCTCGCGGCCGGCCATTCGTGGCGGATCCCCGAGCACTTCGACGACACATGGACTCCGGTCCTCGACTACAACGTCGACGAACCGGCGCACCCGTTCAGGCCCTTCGGCGCCACCATCGGCCACTGGCTGGAGTGGTCCCGACTGGCCCTGCACCTGCGCGCCGGCCTCGGAGCGGATGCCCCCGAGTGGCTGCTCCCGGACGCCCGGTCGCTGTTCGCGGCGGCCGTCGCCGAGGGCTGGGCCGTCGATGGCGCGGACGGGTTCGTCTACACCGTCGACTGGCAGGGGGCGCCCGTCGTACGCGAGCGGATGCACTGGGTCGCCGCGGAGGGTACGGCGGCCGCTGCGGCCCTGTTCGCAGCCACCGGAGACCCCTCCTACGCCGGTTGGTACGAGACCTGGTGGCAGCACATCGCAGACCACTTCCGGGACCCCGAGCGCGGGTCGTGGCGCCACGAGCTGTCCCCGTCCAACACCCCGAGCCACCAGACCTGGGCGGGCAAGCCGGACACCTACCACGCGTTCCAGGCGACGCTGGTGCCCCGGCTGCCTCTGGCCCCGATGCTGGCGGCGGCGCTGAGGGACCACCAGCTGCCCTGAGGACACCCGGGAAGTTCTTCGTCGCTGGGCTCAAGTCTGGCATTGCAGGTCCCGATACTCCTGTCATCGAGGGCATTGGGAGGCCAAGATGACGAGCATGCTCGAAGCAACCGACATGATGGTCGCGAAGCAGTCGACCGAGGCTCCGGCGCCGTACCGGTGCGGGGACCGGATCTGCGCGACCAGTCCGGAGGGCACCCGTTACCTCGCTCGCGTGGAGGCGGTCAAACGGACCGCCGCGGGTGAGTTCACCGTGCTGGCGGCGGTGACGGAGCCTCGACGCTTCCGCAGCCACCTGCTCACCGCCACCGTCGGTGCCGATGGCTACGGCCCCGCTGTCCGTCCCGCCGCCTAGGCACCTGGACTGCCGCCAGCCGGCCGGCCCCCGCGGCATCCGCCCCGCGCCCCCGACATCCGGGCGCGGCGTCGGCCGGTCCACGCGGTATCGTGCCGGCTCCCGCGGCGCCCGCACGGGCGGCGCGCACGAGGTCAGGGGAACCACATGGTCCGGGCGGTCGGCCGCAGGGTCCTCGCCGGCGCCAGGCGCGTGCGTGCGGGGCTGCGCACGTCCCCAGGACCGCTGCGGCCCGGCCCCGCCCCGGCGTCCCTGGTTGCGGCCGCACGGGCGGCGGGCTGGCGGCCGACGGCTGCGACGCGCGCCTTCTTGAGGGACCTGGAGGCGCACCTGGCCGGGCGTCGACACCCGAGGGTCGCGGTGCTGACTGCTCGGGTCCGTCCCCGTGAGCCCGGTGGCCTGGCTGCGCTCCTCGCGGCTCAGCCCCGTCTCCACGTGGTCACTGTGGACCCGGCTCTCGGAGCCTCGCAGGCGCACGCCCGGCTGACGGCGGGGGGCCGGTTCGACGTGATCGTCCTCGACCCGCCGTCAGGCGCACCTGCTCTGCAGAGGCTCCCGGACCTCCTGTTCCACCTGAGGCGCGGTGGAGCCGCCCTGGTGAGGCTGCCACGGAGCAGCGCCACCCCTCACGGCGGGCGGGACTGGGCCTCGCTCGCGGGCTTCCTGGACCTGGTGACCGGAGCCCAGCATCCGCCTCACAGGGCATCCGAGCAGGTCCGCTACGACCGCCGGATGCTGTCGGAGGCCGTCGGACGGCTGGTCGTCGGGCCGGGGCACCTCGTCGTGGTCAACCGCGTCCCCGCGCTCGCCAAGATGCGGGAGGACGAGATGGACCTCGTCCTTGCGGCCCGGTCCGGGCACTCCGGCCGGGTCGTCGAACGACTGCCGGGCGGTGAGTTCCCGTCCCGCTGCGTCCGGCGCCAGAGCACGACCCTCGCCGACGACCTGATGTACACGACCTTCGACGCACCGGCGGTCTGCCTACGCGAGTACACCTCGGTGACCTGCGTCCCCCAACAGGTGGCGGTCCAGCGGAACCTGCTGCTGCCCGACAGCTACCGCAAGAACCAGGCGCCCCGCCTGCAGCACACCCGCCTGCAGGAGCTCGGGGAACGGTTCGTCCGGCCCCCCGCCGTCGGGTCTCCTCAGCGGCTGGCCGGCGCCTACTTCTACCTCGACACCGAGTTCCCCGGGCACTTCGGCCATGCGATGACCGAGCAGCTGTCCCGCCTGTGGGCCTGGCGCCAGGCCAAGCAGCAGCACCCGGACCTGCGAGCGCTCGTGTCCCGTCGTACGACGGGCCGCGCGCTCAGCGCCGTCGAGCGACAGCTCTTCACGGCCGCGGGTGTGCCGGAGCAGGACATCGTCATGGTGGACTCGCCGGTGCGCGTCGAGCTGCTGCTCGCTGCGACGCCGTTGTTCTCCACGCCCGACTACGTGCATCCGGCGATCGGCGAGCTGTGGCAGGAGATCGGGGACGTCCTGGTCGCGTCGGCGCCGCATCACGACTACCCGACCAGGGTGTTCTGCTCGCGTCCGAGGGGGCGCCGGGAGTGCCACAACGCCGCGGACGTGGAGGCCAGGTTCGCGGCCCACGGCTTCACCGTCGTGCGGCCGGAGACGCTCCCGCTCGCCGAGCAGGCCACGATGTTCAGGCAGGCCGACGTGGTCGCCGGGTTCGCCGGCAGCGCGCTCCTCAACCTGGTGTTCACGGTCTCGCCGAAGCGGGTCATCGTGCTCTCACCCGAGTCCTACACGGCCCGCAACGAGTATCTCATCTGCTCCGTGCACGGCCACGAGCTCGACGTCGTGTGGAGCGTCCCGGACCTCCCCCAGCCGGCGGGTGGGTGGGACCCTGAGGCCAACCGTTCCGGGTTCACCTTCGACTTCGAGCGTGAGGGACACTACCTCGAGCAGGCGCTGGCCTCGCTGGACTGAGGACCGGGATGCGGAGGCATCACAGGTCAGTACGCGCCGTCCTTGGAGACCACGGCGCGGAAGGTGCGGACCACGATCGCGGCGTCGGTGCCCGGGGACCAGTTGTCGACGTAGTCCAGGTCGAACCCGATCGACTCGTCCCAGGTGAGGCGTGATCTCCCGCTGACCTGCCACAGACCGGTCATTCCCGGCTTCACGGCCAGCCGTCGGCGTGCCACGTAGTCGTACATCTCCACCTCGAGCGGAAGTGCCGGGCGCGGCCCGATCAGGGACATCTGGCCTCGGAGCACGTTCACGAGCTGAGGCAGCTCGTCGAGGGACGTCTTGCGCAGCACGTGCCCGATGCGGGTGATCCGCGGGTCCGCCTCCATCTTGAACAGCGGCCGGTCGGCGCCGTGCATGTTCAGCTCCTGCATGTCGCTGAGCTGGTCCTCCGCGTTCAGAGTCATCGTCCGGAACTTGTACATTGTGAACGTCGCGCCACCCTCCCGCACCCGGGTCTGCCGGAACACGGCCGGTCCCTCGGAGTCGAGACGGATCACGGCGGCGACCGCCACGAGCAGGGGCGTCGAGACGAGCAGCAGGACGGCCGCCACCACCCTGTCGAAGACGCCCTTGAACAGCGCCTGCGTTCCGTGCGGACTGGCCGACCCGACCCTGATCATCAGCCGCCCGTCCTGCTGGATGACATCCACCCGGTGCGGCGCGATGCCGTCCAGGTTCGTGCTGATCACCATGTCGATGCCGGTGCCCTCCAGCAACCAGGAGAGCTCGCGCAGCTGGGGCTGGCCCCAGCTGTCACCGGGTACGACGGTCACCCGCTCGGCTCCGCACTCCAGCGCGGTGCGCACCACCCGCTCGACGACCCCGGCGGGACCGCCGCGCTCCCCCCGCTCGTGGCGCTTGTCGAGGCCGATGGCGAGATGGTCGCCGCTGCGCCGCAAGGAGGACCCGTCCCGGTGTGCCGGGTCGGCGCGGGTCACCACGAGGATCAGCTCTCCCGACGCCACAGCAGGAGCCCGCCGTACGGCGTTGCCCTCGAGGGCCTGGGGATCGCCGACGATGAGCCGCCTGCGCAGGCCGAGCCCGTGACGCGTCGCTAGTGCCGGCAGCCGGCGGAGCAGCACGCGAGGCAGGACCAGGACGACACCCATGAGCGCGGCACCGACCAGGATCTGGCGTCCGTCGGCGCGGGAGCCGAGGGTCGCGTTCAGCGCAGACGCGGCGCCGCCGACGAGTGCCACGACCTTGGCCACGGCCCTGATAGCTGTGATCGACCGGGGACTGTCCGCGGCGCAGACGTGCGCGATGACGGTCAGTGCCACCCAGAGCGCCATCACCGTGGCCACTCCATGGCTGGTGGCAAGACCGATGCCGGCGACGCCCACCAGCAGCACGCCGTCACCGAGCAGCACCAGACGTCGCAACGCCATGATCCGACGCCGGCGGGCGAGCAGCTGACCGGACACGGCCTGGGACGCCGGTGCGGGTCGGATGCTCGGCGGCGTGGCCGACTCCACGACGCCGGACGGCTGCTCGATCTCCGTGGTCGACACACACGCTCCTGGACTGACTGTCGCGGGCTGCAGATCGGGGGCGCCACCCGCACGGGT
Organism: Nocardioidaceae bacterium; assembly: GCA_025934895.1. GTDB lineage: Bacteria > Actinomycetota > Actinomycetes > Propionibacteriales > Nocardioidaceae > Nocardioides_B. The sequence continues at coordinate 12,922 of JAICWH010000006.1, forward strand.
GGGCGCTCGGGGGTCGAGCGCGACGGCCCACGACACACCCTGTGGACTACTCATCGTCGTGTGCGCACCGGAACTTGAGTGCCGATGACCGATGGCAGCCGACACGCCACGACCCGCACCAGGGGGACCAGCCGGACTATGCGACGGGTCGGGACATCACACATCGGCACCCGGTCGACGGTGGGTCAGGAGGGGCACGAAGCGATAGCTCCCGTGCCGGGTGACGGTCCGACTCTCGCCGCGTCTCACCACCAGCAGCAGCGTCCCGGCGACGGGGATGACGAGTCGGCCGCCGTCACCGAGCTGGTCCACGAGCTCCTCCGGGAGGCTACGGGCCGCCGCCGACACCAGGATCCGGTCGAAGGGAGCACGGTCCGGGCTGCCCAGCGTGTCCCGGGCCGCCGGCTCGACCGACACCCAGGGCATTCCGAACGCCCGCACGTTCTCCGCGCCGAGGGTGACGAGGTCCGGCCGGATCTCGAGGCCCAGGACACTGCCGGTCGGCCCCACGAGCTGCGCCAGCAGGGCCGTCGTCCAACCGGACCCCGACCCCACGTCCAGCACCCGGTCCCCGGGTCGCACCTCGAGCAGCCGCAGCATGTTCTCCACCGTGCGGGGCTGGGAGTTCGTCTGCCCGTGCCCGATCGGGATCGGGCCGTCGTACGACGCGCGGTGCGCGGCCGACCTCGGCAGGAAGCCGGCACGGGGAATGGCTGCGAAGGCCGCGTCCACCGCGTCCACACCTCGACGCTACCGGCCCAGTCGTCCTGCGTCACGCCGCGGCATCAGCGACGCGGGGCGGGCTACCTGCGTACGGTGGACCGTGTCGACGAGCCAGGGCGAGGAGGTCCGCGGGTGAGCGGGAGCAGGGATCGAGACGCCGCGGGACGCGCGCGGCAGGGGCGGCCGAGGGACGCGCTGGGTCGCCCACTGCCGTACGGCTCGGTGGGCGTCGAGCCGGTGCCCGAGGAGCCGCTCGACGCCGAGCCGACGCTGGCGCTGGCTCGGAGACTGGTCGAGGAGGGCCGGCCGTTCGCCGCGCATGAGGTGCTCGAGAACCGCTGGAAGACCGGCCCGTCCGTGGAGCGCGAGCTCTGGCAGGGACTGGCCCAGCTGTGCGTCGCACTGACGCACGCCGCGCGCGGCAACGCTGTCGGAGCAGCGCGGCTCCTGGAGCGCGGGACCGGACGCCTCGAGCGGTACGCCGCCCAGGGAGGTCCGACGTACGGGCTCGACCTGCACCACGTCGTGGACAGCGCCAGCAAGCGCATAGAAGGCCAGCGCATCGGACAGCAGCGCATCGAGCAGCAGCGCATGGACCAGGGCCGCGTCGACGGGGACACCTGACCCAGCGCTCACGATCGCTGCTACAGCTGGACGCCCCGGGTCAGCGCGCCGTCGACGACCAGGTTGGTTCCACTGACCCGGGCGGCGCGGAGACTGGCCAGGAACACCACTGGCGCCGCCACCTCCTCCGGGGTGCCCAAGTGGCCGGTGGGGTTCAGCCCTACGGCCGTCTCGAAGAGCTCGGGGTCGCCGCTCTCGATGCTCGCCCACACGCCGCCCTCGACGTAGGTGTTGCCGGGTGAGACGACGTTCGCACGGACCCCCTTGCCGGCAAGCTGCATGGCGAGGCCGTGCACGTATCCGACGATGGCGGTCTTCGCCGTGCCGTAGGGGCCGGAGGCGAAGTCCGACTCCGGCCCGGACACGCTGGAGATCGCGATGACCGAGCCGAAGGCGGCGCTCCAGGTGGGGCAGGGCCGCCCGCACCAGCCGGACGGTGTGCATCAGGTCGACGTTGAGGCTGAGCTGCCAGTTCTCAAGGTATAGGCGTACTGCTCGTGGGTGGGCGTGTACTCGATGACGTCCATGCTGGGCAAACTATCTCAAGCCGTCCGCATTCGTACATGGTCGCGTCGCAGGTCGCGCACCGCGGGGACGCCGAGCAGGCCGAGCGTCCCGGTGATCTCCGTGGTGAGGATGTCGGCCGCTCTCTGCACACCACGCTCGCCGCCGGCCATCAACCCGTACAGGTAGGCCCGGCCCACCAGGGCGGCCCGGGCACCGCTCGCCACCGCGGCGACCACGTCGGCGCCGGACATGACGCCGCCGTCGACATAGACCTCCACGCGCTCACCCACCGCGTCGACCACTGCCGGCAGCACCTCGATCGGCGTGGGTGCACGGTCCAGCTGGCGAGCTCGGACCAGCGGGGCCAGTGACGCGTTGGCATCCTGGAGTTCTACACGACGCCGCTACATGCAGCGCGTGACGGGCCGGAGGGAGACGACCTCGGCCACGGACACCCTGACGAGCCGGCCCCGAAGAGACGCAGGTCCGCCCGCGTCGGTGTCCTCCTCAGCCAGCTTCGTCGCTTCGATCCCGGCTCGCCGCGGGTGGCACCGGCGAACCGCCCGGCTGGCCGGGCACCAGGCCAGCCGGCCCGCCGTCCGACCCTGCGGCCGGCACGGCGTTCACGACGGCGGCCGGAACGGCGTTCACGACGGCGGACGGAACGGCGTTCACGACGGCCGTCGACCCGGCTGTCGCCCCGGCTGTCGACCCGGCTGTCGCCCCGGCTGTCGACCCGGGGCGCGAGTCGTGTCGCGTCGGGCGGGTGACGGTGCGCTCCGGCCGGGACGCCGCCGTGGTCTTCCCTGGTGCCGCGTCGAGCAGGGTCTGTGCGCGCCGGTCGATGAGCCCGATGAGCAGCTGCTGGGCGACACCGAACCCGAACGCGTAGGCCAGGATCTGGTCCTGCGAGTCGAGCGCGGAGAACCCCGGGATGAAGTCGCCGCGGATCAGGAGCAGGCCGCCGATCGCACACAGGGCGCCCAGCGGCATCTTCAGCATGGCCAGGGCCTGCGGGACGTCGTAGGCGAGTGAGGTACCCCGCACGTTCCTGATCGACACGATCGCGGAGAGCAGGCCACCGAGCACCCCGAGCAGGCTGATCGTCAGCACGTCGTGGGCGCCCGGACCCGCAGACCCCGACGGGCACACGGGTCCCTTGCCCGACGGCGTGAAGCAGAACGACACCTCCGTCGGGTTGAGGCTCACCCAGGCGACGAAGACGACGAGAGTCACGACCAGCGCGATGGTGCTCGCCACGACCGCGTTGCGGAAGCTCCGCAACCGCGAGTGCTCGAGGTCGGAGGACCCGAAGCCCACCTCCACGGCCTTGCGGAGCCGCTGCCGCCGGCCCGGGTCGGCCGGGGAGCCCTCGAGGAGGTCGAGCGCGGCGATCCGTCGCGGGTCGTCGCGCCCGAGGCCCGCCTCGATCCGGGCGACCGCCTCGGGGATCTCCGCCTCGACGTCCTCCGGGTTGTACAGATCGACGATCAGGGACTCGGCCGCGTGCAGGTTCTGGTAGGCGGCCTCGATCAGGGTCCCTCGCCACCAGTTGCTGACCCTGCCGGGCAACGGGTCGACGCGCAGGGCTGCGTTGCGGGCCGCCGTCAGCCGATCGCGCACGCCCGCCGCGAGGGCCTCCCTGTCGACCCGGTCGGCGACCGCTGACGGATCGCCGGTCAGAGACGCCAGCCTCGCTTCGAGCACGTCCGCGCTCACCTTGACGTCCTGCGCCCAGATCCGCTTGTTGCGTGGCGAGCGTTCAAGCATGGAGGGAACACCACCCTTCCTCCTGCCGCGACACAGGCATCGTCCGCCGGCAGACGCGATCGATACTGCTCCCGCTGCCCATGCCTGTCCAGGCAGCGGGACGTCTTCTGCTCGCGGATGAGCCCGACCACCTAACAGATGTTCAGGGCCAGCGTCACCGCCTGACTCGTCGCGGCGAGCGCACTAGCCCGACGGGGCCATTGCCGAGCCGGGCCCGGCGGTGCCAGCGTGGCAGCGGCACCTCCGGGGGCCGTGTATCACAGCACTACCTCACCTGTCCTTTGTTCTGGACGCTTTTCCGCCGACGCGACCAGCGAGTGGAAGGCTTCCCGCCACCCTCGGCGGACGCGGCTGGCACCAGCCATCCGCGGACGGCTGCTCACCCGTAGCTCTGGAAGGAGCTGGACCATGATCTCCGCACCTCGCCCGACGCCACACCCCGCCTGCTCGATCGCCCCACCCGACCTGCTCTCCCGCCTTGCCTCCCAGGGCACTGCCGAACAGCGGGACGCGGCCCTCTCCGCGCTGGCGGCGTCGGCGTCGATGCGCACCCAGCGCTCGATGCTGAGCCAGGTGCGGCGTCGGCTGGGCAATGAGGTCGCGAACCAGCTGGCCGGACTGGATGTCACCCCGGAACGCCGGCAGACCATCTACGACAACCAGCGCCAAGGCCGGTCATTCCTCCCGGGTGTCCGGGTCCGCGGCGAGGACGACCCGCCGACCGCCGACGCCGACGTCAACGGCGCCTACGACGGGAGTGCAGCGACCTACGACTTCTACCGTGACGTGTTCAACCGGGACTCCCTCGACGGACAGGGGATGGAGCTCGTCTCGTCGGTGCACTACGGCGTCGACTTCGACAACGCGTTCTGGAACGGCGCGCAGATGGTCTACGGCGACGGCAGCGGACGCGTGTTCGTGAAGGGTGCGCTGGCGCAGTCCATCGACGTGGTCGGGCACGAGCTCACCCACGGCGTCACGTCGTTCACCGCCAACCTCGCCTACAGCAAGCAGTCGGGTGCGCTCAACGAGAGCTTCTCCGACGTGTTCGGCTCGCTCGTCAAGCAGCGTCACCTCAACCAGACGGCCGACCAGGCGGACTGGCTGATCGGCGCCGGGACCCTGGTCCCCGCCCTCGGCAAGGCGCTGCGGTCGATGAGCGCGCCTGGCACGGCGTACGACGGCGACCGTCAGCCGGACCACATGGACGGCTACGTCGACCTGCCCGACGACAACGACCCCCGCAACGACAACGGCGGCGTGCACATCAACTCCGGGATCCCCAACAAGGCCTTCTACCTCGTGGCCTCCGCCCTGGGTGGTCAGGCGTGGGGCACGGCAGGAGCGATCTGGTTCCACACCCTCACCGAGCGGCTGCAGTCCAAGGCGCAGTTCGTGGATGCCGCGGAGCAGACCATGCAGGTGGCCAAGGAGATGTTCGGGGACACCGCGCAGTCGTCGGTGGCGAGCGCCTGGCAGCAGGTGGGCGTCATTTCGTGAAGGTGTCCGTCGTCCGCGGCGGGGGGCTGGCAGGGATCACGACGCGGACCGAGGTGAGCCGCAGTGCCCTGCCCACCGCCGCCGCCGGGATCCTGGATCGCCTGGTCGAGGAGGCCGGCGTGCGTGAGCCGCCGGCCCCCTCCAGTCCGTCGGGCCCCGACCAGATGCTCTACGAGGTGGAGATCTCCGACGACGACGGGACGGTGCGCGTCCGGTTCACTGACGCCGACCTCCCCGACGGGGTCCGCAAGCTCATCGAGTGGGTCGACTCACGGGCGGAGAAGATCCACCGACTCGACGTCTAGGTCCCGGCGGCCACACTTCCGGCGAGGGGCCGCTTGCTGTACAACAAGCACATGGTCGACGCGCGCCCACGACCACGGGCCCGGCTGGCGTCTGGCGCTTACCAGGCGTTGGTGACGGTCTACCTCGCGGGACTCGTCGGCTGGCTGGTGCTCGGGGTCGTCCCGTCGCTCGCGGAGGCCGTTGGGCCGTGGCACCGAGCCCTGGTGTCCGCCGGTGCCGGGCACGGCCCGTTCGCGTCGTACGCCCGACGGGTCACCGACTCCGCGATGATGATGCCGGCCCCGGCCTGGGTCGCCCTGGCCTACCTCTTCAGCCTGCTGAACCTGGCCCTGGGCGTCCTGCTGATGCTGAGACGGCCGAACGACCTGGTGCCGAGGCTGCTCGCTCTGGCGTTCATGGGCACGGCTGCGACGTTCAACTCACCCAGCCACGCGGTCTTCCACGTGCTCGGTGAGCCGCCCGTGATCAAGGGCTTCCACTTCGCGTTCCACGTCGTCTCGGGCAGCGCCTACCTCCTGGCGGTGGTGCTCTTCCCGCACGGGCGGCTTGCGCTGGGCTGGGGGTCGGGGCCGGTGGTGCGCCGCGTGTTCGTCGGGGGCCTCACCGCCGTCGTCGCGCTCGTCTGCTGGCGAAGCAGCTTCATCGCGCATCCGCCGTTCTTCGTGGTGTTCTTCGGGGTGCTGATCTCTCTGGTCGGGATCGCCGCGCAGTCCGTGCACCTGCGCGAGCCCGATGCCGACGTGCGCAGCTCCGAGCAGGCGCGGCTGCTGCGGGCAGCACTGCTGCCTGCCTTCGGGGCCGCGCTCGTCTGGATGGGCGGCCATGCCATGGCCGTCCTCGGATGGGACGGAGGATCGGGCCTGCGGGTCGCGGCGGGGATCGACCAGGTGTTCCCGGCCGTCTTCGCCGTCGTACCGGTCGTGCTGTTCGTGGCCATCGTGCGGAACCGGCTCTGGGATATCGACCTGGTCGCCAGCCGCGCGCTCCTGATGGCGAGCCTGCTCAGCTTCCTCACCCTGCTCTACGTCGCAGTGGTGGCCTGCACCGGGCTGCTGCTCGGCGACCGCGGATGGGCCGCGCTGGCGCCGTTGGTCGTCGTCGCGTGCGTTGCCGAACCGGTCCGCGAGCGCTGTGAGGCGGTCTGCAACCGGGTCGTCTTCGGTCAGCGGATGTCTCCGAGGGACGCGGTCCGGTCGCTGGTGGACCGCTTCTCAGGGATCGGCGACGTGGACGAGCTCACCGAGCTGACGCGGGTGGTGGTGGCGAGCACGCGCGCCACCCGAGCGGAGATCTGGCTGGCGGCTCCGGACGAGCTGGTCCTGCTGGCGCGGCATCCGGTGGACGCGTCCGCACCCGCTCGCCGACAGCTGTCGGCGTTGACCGTCGACGCATGCCGGGAGACCCTGCACCCGGCTCAGTCGTGGCCGGTGCTGCACGAAGGGGTCCTGCTCGCGGTGATCGCGGTGTCGACCCCGCGGGGGACATCCCTGGGTCGCCAGGAGCACCGACTGCTCAGCGACCTGTCGCACCACGCCGGTCTCCTGGTCCGCAACGCCCAGCTCACGGTCGACCTCGAGCGTGAGCTCGAGGTCGTCCTGGCCCGGGCCGCGGAGCTCGAGACGTCGCGCCAGGCCGTGGTGGACGCCCAGGACCGGCAGCGCCGACGGCTCGAGCGGGACGTCCACGACGGGGCGCAGCAGCAGCTCGTGGCGCTCCTGATCATGCTGCGTGGCCGCGTGCGTCGGCTGCGCTCCGATCCCCGGACCCCCATGGACGTCACGGACCTGCGCTCGTTGCTCGAGGAAGCGGCCGGGACGCTGTCGCGACTGGCACGCGGCGGCGTTCCCGCGGTCCTCGTGGACGAGGGACTGACGAGCGCCCTCGAGCAGGCCGGGGCCGGTATCCGCCGGCTGGGCCCCGAGGTGGAGCTGCGCTCGAGCGGGCCCTGGCGCGGCAGCGTCGAGGTCGACGCGGCTGTGTACTTCTGCTGCCTCGAGGCGTTGCAGAACGCCGTGAAGCACGCCGGTGCGACTCACATCGAGGTCCTCCTCGAGCCGCTCGAGGACTGCCTCAGGTTCACTGTCCGCGACGACGGCCGCGGCTTCGACGCCGGTGGCGCCGCATCGGGCTCCGGGCTGGGCAACCTCGAGGCACGGCTGGCTCCCCTCGGCGGCAAGGTGAGTGTCTCGTCTCGTCCTGGCAGCGGTACGACGGTCCGCGGCGAGCTGCCTGCGCCGCGACCGAGCGGTCCGCACACCGCACCCGCACCGTTGACGAGTGTGGTGACATGAGGTCCCGGCGCGTCGACCTGGTGTGGGTGGCGGTGGTCACCGCGGTGCGCGCGGCCTTCGTCATGGTCGTCGGGGGCGCCGCGCTGGTCGTCGCCGGCTCGATGAGCTCGCCGACGGGGCGTGCCGGGTTGTGGCTCGGGGCGACGGTCCTGGTGGCCGGCTGCGTGATGGCGTCCCGGTCGACGGTGGAACGGTTGGCAGATCGCGTCGCCTACGGTCCGGACGGCGACCCCTACTCCGCCCTGTCAGCGTTCGTGCAGCGGGTCTCGGACACCGTCGCCGTCGACGAGGTGCTGCCGCGGGTCGCGCAGACAGTCACCCAGGCGACGCACACCTCGGTCGGTGAGGTGCGGCTGTGGCTCTCCGACGGAGCCGAGCTGCGGGAGGCCTGGCCTCCGGTGCAGCCTCCCGAGGCGGCCGCCATGCTCAGCGTGCCCCTGCAGCGACGCGGCGAGCAGGTCGGCATCCTGGGTGTGGGACCGGACACGGTGGCGATGACGGAGAACACCAGGGCCGTGCTCGACCGGTTGGCCGGTACCGCGGGGCTGGCGCTGGCGAACGTCCGGCTCACCTACGACCTGCGGCACCGGATCGCCGAGTCGCGTGAGCTGGCGGAGCGCCTGCAACGCTCGCGACAGCGCCTGCTCGATGCGGCGGCGGGACAGGCGGCGGAGTTCTCGCACCTCGTCGACGCTCGCGTCCAGCGTCGGCTGTCGGCCGCCGACCAGGCGCTCTCGCACGTCGAGCAGGGTGACCCGGCCGCGCTCGAGGACACGGTCGCCGAGGTGACCGCCGCGCTCGAGGAGCTCCGCGACATCGCGGCGGGGATCTTCCCGCCCACCTTGGCCGACAACGGTCTGGGGGTGGCTCTCGAGACGTTCGCGCTCCGCTACGACGGACGGGTCCGGGTCTCGCACCGTGGCCTCGAGCGTCGCGTGGCGGCTTCCCTCGAGACGGCTGCGTACTTCTGCTGCGTTCGCCTCGTCGAGGACTCTGTCGACACCGGGAGTATGGCCCGCGTGGACGTCCACCGGGAGGTCGATCCCCAGCCTGCGCTGACGATCCGGGTCAGCTGCGACAACCCTCCGACGCCGGCGACGGTGCAGCTCGTCCAGGACCGGGTGGAGGCGACGCACGGCGTGCTCGCCCGTCGTACGACCGCAGGCGGAGCGGAGCACCAGGTGCTCATCGGCTGGACCCTGGGCGGGTCATGAAGACCAGACTGGTGCTCGGCGAGGACAACGCATTGCTGCGTGAGGGGATGCGTGGCCTGCTGTCGGCCACCGACGAGGTCGAGGTGGTCGCGGCATGTTCCGACCTGGACAGCATCCTGGAGAGCATCGACACGCTGCGGCCCGACGTCGTTCTGACCGACATCCGAATGCCGCCGACCGGGACCGACGAAGGGGTCCAGGTCGCGCGGCACTGCCGGTCCCGCCACCCGTCCACGGGTGTGATCCTGCTCAGCCAGTACGTCGACCCGGCGTATGTGCGGTCCCTTCTGGAGAGCGGCTCGGCCGGCAGGGGCTACCTGCTCAAGGAGCGCGTCTCGGATGTGGAGGAGCTGATCAGGGCAGTGACGGCCGTGGCTGCAGGCGGGTCGGTGGTCGACCCCCAGGTGATCGAGCACCTGGTGAGGACCGGAGTGAGCCGCGGCAACGCGAACGTCGCCCGGCTGAGCCCGCGAGAGCTCGAGGTGCTGGCGGAGATGTCGAGGGGTCGCAACAACACCGCCATCGCCGCCTCGCTGTTCATCGGTCAGCGGGCGGTCGAGAAGCACATCAACTCGATCTTCGCCAAGCTCGGTGTCGGGGTCGGTGACGAGTCCCACCCGCGGGTGCGCGCGGTTCTGCTGTACCTCTCGGGCAGCGTGTCGTGAGCGGTCCTGCTGCGTCCGAGCGCCCGACCGGCATGCCGGTGGGAGCGACGCCTCGCAGCGTCCTGCTGGTCGATGACCACCGTGGGTTCCGGGTGGTGGTCCGGTCGTTGCTGGACGCGGAGCCGGGTTTCGAGGTGGTGGGGGAGGCGCGGGACGGGGAGGAGGCCGTGGAGCTGGCGGGTCGGCTGGGCCCGGACCTGGTCGTGATGGACGTGCGGCTGCCGGGGATCACGGGGATGGAGGCGACCCGACGGATCGTGGGTCGGGACCCGTCGGTGGTGGTGGTGCTGGTCTCCACGGTGCGACGCGAGGATCTGCCTGCGGACCTGTTGGGGTGTGGGGCGGTGGGGTTCGTGCAGAAGGAGGCGCTGGATCCGTCGGCGTTGGCGGAGCTGGTCGCGGGGGCTGAGGGTGGGGTGGGCTGAGGGTGGCCACCGGGACGCCGGGTTGCTGGTGCCGCTGGTGCTGCTGTGGGTGTCTGGTGCTGGTCAGCCGAAGTTGACGCGGGCGGCGAGGGGGGTGGTGTTGACGTACTGCTGGCGGGTGACGGGGTGGCGGCTGGTGCCGGTGCCGGTCTGGGTGGTGGGGAGCAGGCTGGTGGAGAGCTGGGCGCTGGTGAAGGCGCCGGAGGTGATGGTGCCGGCCAGGGTGTAGGGCTGGTTGGTGGCGGTGCGGCGGAGGGTGACGGTGGCGTTGGAGGGGTTGAGCCCGGAGCCGGTGGGCCAGTTGATGGTGAGGGTGCCGCTCTGGGTGGTGGCGGTGAGGCTGGAGGTGCCGGTCAGGATGGCGGTGACGGTGCCGGTGCCGGCCTGGGGTCCGTTGTAGCCCGAGCAGCCGGTCAGGGCGCCGGTGAGCACGGCCTGCTCGGTGCGGGTCTTGGTGGTGAGCAGGCCGGGGGTCCAGCTGATCGATCCGCTCAGGCCGGTGCAGGACTCGACCGAGCTGTACCCGTCGGGGTGGATGCCGGTGGCGTGGGCGGTGCCGGCGCCGGCCAGTGAGGCGGCCAGCATGGTGCCGCTGGTCAGGGTGAGCAGGGCTGCGCGGCCGAGGTGCGTGCTGGTGAGCATGGCGGAGGGTTCCTTTCGTGGCCGAGGACGGTGGTCCTCGCGGGTGGTTGCCGGTGGTTGTTCCGACACGAGGAACGATCCCGTTTCGGCACCCCCCGGCCCCAGGGTGCAGGCCCCCCAACCCGACAGGTGGTGCCGGCACCACCCCACCGGACCACGCCGATGTCGGCCGGTCACCCAGCATCGGACGCCTCGACGACCGGTCAGGGTCCGGTCGCACCGACAGACGTGGGGCCCCGCCCGCGAAGTGGGGGGTGAGGGGCGGGGCCGACGCACACGCCGGGGGGAGACGCGTGCTCCACAACGCCAATGTTGCCACCTCGACGCGGCTTGTTGAACTGTTTCCGCTCCTGCCGGACAGTGGTCTGAACATCTCGATGGCCCTGCTTGTTGATCGTTCACGGATCGGCGTATCGTCCGAGACGGAGTGGGAGAGCGAGGGGCCACCGGAGGGGGCGGCACAGACACCACGCTCGGACAGGATCACCCCCGGCATCCCGAGTGCCGGGGGTGGTTCTCCGTTCTGCGGCGCTAGGTGCAGCCGTGGTCCACGACGAGCCGCAGCCGGTCGGGCTAGCCCCGGGGGATGCCACCTCCCGGTCGCGACCCGGCTCCTTCGCGATGTACAAGGTGGTGTCCGCAGCCGCTTCGTGCTCGCCTCGGAGGGCCACCGATGAGCGCGCCCGCGACGGCCAGCACGAGCGGGAGCCCTGGTCAGCCCGAGGCCGGGTCAGCTGGTGATGTCCTTGGCCATCAGCCGTGCCCAGCCGGCCAGCCAGAAGACCAGTGCGTAGGCGGCTGCGACATAGGTGCCGTGGACCACGCCGTGCCAGGCGACCGGGTCGCGGAACAGGTCCCCGAAGGTGAACCAGTTGTGGGTGATCAGGAAGGGGTGCAACCAGGCCACCTGCGGGATGGTGTCGAGGATGAAGCTGGCCGTGCTGAAGATGACCACCGCGATCATCGCCGCGACGGGCTGCTCGGTGAGCGTGGAGACGAACAGGCCGACAGCCCCGAGCGATGCGATGCACAGACCGAGGTATATCGACGCGGCGACCACCCTGAGCAGCCCGTCGGCGAAGCTGGTCTGGGTTCCCGACAGCAGTGTCATCGGTCCGCCGCCGAAGAGGGCGAGCCCCATCACCAGTCCGGTCCCGGTCACGGTGAAGGTCGCCACGAGGGAGAAGATCACGATCGCGGCGTACTTCACGGCAAGCATGCGGGAGCGCTGCACGGGGACGGTGAGCAGGTAGCGCAACGTCCCGATGTTGGCTTCTCCGGCTACGGAGTCGCCCGAGATCACGGCAACTGCCAGCGGGAGGAACAGCCCGAGCTCGAGGGTGAGGGACGCCAGCGCGACGAACAGTCCGTTGTCCGTGATGGAGCTGAAGAAGTCCGGGCCGCCGCCCGATCCGCCGGAGAGCTTCACCGACACGGAGATCAGCACGGGCACGCCGGCCAGCACCAGCAGACCGGCGAGGTTGCGCCGACGCCGGAAGATCAGCCTGAGCTCCGAGCGCAGGAACCTGCTGGACACCATCCGCGGACGGCGTACGGCGAGCGCATCAGCTGCTGACATCGAAGCCCTCCCCGGTCAGCGAGACGAACACGTCCTCGAGCGAGGGGGACTCCACGCGGAAGCCGACGACGGGCACCCCTTGGTGCACACAGGCCGCGACGATCTTCTCCGGTGCGATGGCGCCCACCACCCCGGTGGCCGAGCCCGCAGCAACGCGGACGTCGAGGAGTCCCAGCTCGCGCATGATCCGGGCCGCCTCCCGGGGTTGGTCGGTCTCGACGACGGCCTCCGGCTCCGTGCCTGCTCGCAGCTCCGCGCTGGTCCCCTGGGCGACGAGCCGACCTACGTGCATCACCCCGATGTGCGTGCACATCTGCTGCACCTCCGACAACAGGTGGCTGGAGACCAGGACCGTCGTGCCCTCCTCGGTCAGTGAAGCGACCAGGGACCTGACCTCTCGCGTGCCCTGCGGGTCCAACCCGTTGGTCGGCTCGTCGAGCACCAGGAGGTCGCGGTGCCGCAGCAGGGAACCGGCGATCGCCAGCCGCTGCCGCATGCCGAGCGAGTAGGCGCGGTAGCGCTTGGTGGCAGCTGCGAGCAGCCCGACGCGGTCCAGCGCACCGTCGATCCGGACCCGCGCCGTGCGGGGGTCCGTGGTGCGGTCCGCCGCGTCGAGGCGGCCCAGGTTGTCACGCCCGGACAGATAGGGATGGAACGCCGGTCCCTCGACGAGGGCTCCCACCCGGGCGAGCACGTCGGAGGCAGCGGCCGGCATCGGCCGGCCGAGCAGCTCCACCCGACCGGCCGTCGGCGTCACCAGGCCGAGCAGCATCCTGATGGTCGTCGTCTTGCCGGACCCGTTCGGGCCGAGGAAGCCGTAGACCGCGCCGGTGGGGACGAGCAAGTCCACCGAGTCGACGGCCAACTGGTGACGGAACCTCTTCGTCAGGCCGGCCGTGGAGACGGCAGCGGTCATCGGCGACCCAGCGCCCGGTAGAGCTCGCCGGGGCGTACGGCGCCGACGGCGACCCGACCGTCATGCGTGAGCACCGCCGAGAACAGCGCGCTCCGGAGCAGGACTCCAGAACCCCAGGCCCCGCTGACCTTCGGCAGCACCGCGAGCATCCTGATCAACGAGCCGGCTCCGGCGGTCGCACCGGGTGGCACCTGGGCCACCACCACCGACGTCCAGCCCTTCCCGACGATCCGTGGCTCGCCGCCGGGCCTACGGCCCGTCCTCGGGTGAGCCTGGTGCTGCTCGGCGCCGACCTTGGGTGAGCCGGGGATCTCCGGCCGGCCGGCCTGGGTGACCTTGGTGTGGGGCGGCACCCGGAAGGCGAACACCGAGGCCGCCGGCTGGGAGGGGTCGAAGGAGGTGAAGCCGACCTCGATCGCGGGCTTGGAGGCGTTGTCGGCGAACACCTGGACGCGAGTGGGCACGTGGGTCTTGGCGTCGACCGCGATGCGGACCGACTCGACCAGCGAGCGGCTGTCGCGTGGCCGGAGGAGCAGCTCGTAGGCGGACCGGCCGGCCACCACGGCGGTGCCGTCCACGCTCACCTTCGTGGTGGGGGTGAGGGCCGCCAGGGCCGCGTCAGCCGCCCGCTGGGGGGTCATCGGCGACATCGCCGCGAGGCTGTCGGGTCGGTCCGCACCGGTGGTGGGCACGGTGCGGTGCACCGCCGACTTCTTCGCGCTCGACCAGATCCAGAGGTCCTTGCCGTTGCGAACCAGGTCTGACTCGCCGAGGGTGCCGAGCAGCGAGACCCGCATGCGGTTCGGCCCCGCGTACCACAGCCGCATGGTGTGCGAGCCGGACACCAGGGATGTCATGTCGGAGCTGCCGCTGCCGGACCCGCCTCCACCGGAGGCGATGCCCGGCAGGCTGGGCAGGCCGAGGTCGGCGTTCTCGACGATGGTGCCCGAGAGCCCGTCCAGTCGCGCCTTCTGGACGTCCACGAGAAGCTGGGGGGCGCTGCGGTGCGGGAGCCCGTCCCGCGCGGTCGCGGCGATCACGCCAACGGCGGACCCGCCCGCGCCGAGCACGGCCGCAACGACCAGGGGGACTGTCCACCGCAGGGTGGGTCGGTGCTGGAAGACGTTCATGACCTCAGCATGCGCCGTGGCCACTGTGAGATCACTGAGAACCCGGTGGGCCCGGTCGGGGTCCGTGCCACGCTGGGGACATGCGGCTTCTCGTGGTCGAGGACGAGGCCCGGTTCGCGCACGCCCTTCGCCGAGGCCTGGTGGCTGACGGGTTCAACGTCGAGGTGGCTTCCGACGGTGCGGCCGGTCTCGAGCTCGCCCGCTACGGTGACTTCGACGCCGTGGTGCTCGACGTGATGCTGCCGCGGCTCTCCGGCTACGACGTGGTCCGCACACTCCGGCAGGAAGAGAACTGGGTGCCGGTCCTGATGCTGTCCGCGAAGGACGGCGAGCACGACCAGGCGGACGGGCTCGACGTCGGCGCCGACGACTACCTGACCAAGCCGTTCTCCTACGTGGTCCTGCTCGCGAGGCTCCGGGCCCTGTTGCGCCGGGCACCGGATGCCCGCCCCACGGTGCTGGCCGCCGGCGACGTACGCCTGGACCCAGCCACCCGAAGCGTGACCGTGGGCGAGCAGCCGGTGACGCTGACTCCTCGGGAGTTCGGGCTCCTGGAGTACCTCCTGCGCCGCCCCGGTCGGGTGATCACCAAGATCGAGATCCTCGACCACGTCTGGGACGCCGCGGCCGAGGTGAACCCCAACGCGGTCGAGGTCTACGTCGGCTACCTGCGTCGCAAGCTCGGTCGGCACCTCGTGGAGACCGTGCGCGGCGTCGGCTACCGGGTCGAGCCGTGACGACCGGGTCATGACGAGCCTGTGGCAGCGGCTCAGCCTGCGGGCGCGGCTGATGGTTATCGGCGTCTCGGGCGTCGCGGCCGCTCTCGCGATCGGCAGCATCGCCCTGTACGCCGTGCTCTCCGTGGTGAGCTACCGCAGCCTGGACGACGCCGGCGCCGCCACGGCCGCCGACGTGGCAACCCTCGTGGATCAGGGTCGGCTGCCCGATCCGATTCCCGTCACGGGCGACCAGATCGTGCAGGTCGTGGACTCCCGGGACCGGGTGGTGAGCGCATCGGTCAACGGCGACCGGCTGACGGCTGTCCTGCTTCCGCACGAGATCGCCGACACGTTGTCCGGGGCGCACCTGGAGGTGTCCGGTTCCCGAGTCGGCCTGGACTCGCCCCTGCGGGTGAACGCCCTGCGCGCCGGGCCGCAGGGGGCCCGGCGGACCGTCATCGTCGCGCAGCGGTTCGACGACATCCAGGGCAGCCAACGGACCCTGCGGCTCACGCTGCTCGCCACCTATCCCTTGCTGCTGGCGGTCCTGGCGTTGATCGCCTGGCGGGTCGTCGGAGCGACCCTGCGGCCCGTGGAGGCACTCCGCTCGACCGCGGAGCGCATCTCGGGAACGGGCCAGGACACGCGGCTGCCGGTGCCGGCGTCCCGGGACGAGGTGCGCGCGTTGGCCGTGACTCTGAACTCGATGCTGGACAGGCTGACAGCCTCGCGAGCCCGACAGCGCTCCTTCGTCGCGGACGCCGCACATGAGCTGCGGAGCCCGCTCGCATCCATGTTGACGCAGCTCGAGATCGCCGAGCGCCTCGGCGAGGGGAGCGAGGTGACCCGGGACCTGCACGCGGAGGTGCTGCGGATGACGACCCTCGTGGAGGACCTGCTGACGCTGGCTCGGCTCGACGCGGACGTCCCGCTGCCGCGGACGGCTCATCCGGTGGCGCTGCGGCCCCTCCTCATGGAGGTGGCGCAGCGCTACGCCGGGGCACGCGTGCCGGTCACCACGTCCTTCGTGGAGGAGGCGTTCGTGGTCGGCCGCGCGGACGACCTGCGACGGGTGCTGTCGAACCTGGTGGACAACGCGGTCCGGCACGCCACCACGTCGGTGCACCTCTCCGCACGTGCGAACGGCCCGGAGGTCGAGGTCACCGTGTCCGACGACGGGCTCGGGATCCCGCCCGCTGAGCGCGAGCGGGTCTTCGAGCGGTTCACCCGCCTCGACGACGCGCGGGCCCGGGACGCCGGTGGCAGTGGGCTCGGTCTGCCGATCGTGCGTGAGCTGGTCCGTCGTACGGGCGGTGAGGTCCGGCTCGAGGAGGCTCCCGGAGGAGGCCTGGTCGCCCGCGTCGTGCTGCCCCGGACCACGGACGTGAGCGCGTCAGGCGACGCTGCGGCCCGGCTGACCACGGTGTCGGACCCCTCCCGCACCTTGACTGAGTGAAGGCGCCGCATCCTGCGGCCCCGCCGGGGAGGCGTCGGCCGCTTCGGCTCCGACGGCCGCAGGGGTGCCGGGGAGCGCACAGTCAGGTGGCGGTCAGGTCGACCACGCACGATGGTGGCATGAAGGAGTTTCGATGAGGACCGTCGTCGTCGTTCCGACCTACAACGAGGCGGACGGCATCGTCGCACTTCTTGACCGGGTCCTCCGCCTCGCGGCCGACGTCGACGTGCTGGTCGTCGACGACAGCAGCCCCGACGGCACCGCCGCCGTCGTGGGAGCGCACCCCGACCACGGTGGCCGGGTCCAGCTGCTGGTTCGTCCCGGCAGACAGGGGCTCGGCCCTGCCTACCGAGCCGGGTTCGCCTGGGCGCTGGATGCCGGCTACGACGCGGTGGTCCAGATGGACGCCGACCTGTCCCACCCACCCGAGCGGCTCCCGGCGCTGCTCGCGGCGCTCGAGCACGCCGACGTCGCCATCGGCTCACGCTACGTGCGGGGTGGAGGTGTCCGGGACTGGCCACTGACCCGCCGCGCGATCTCCCGGGCCGGCAACCTCTTCGTGCGGATGGTGCTGGGGACGACAGTCAACGACACC
This sequence comes from Nocardioidaceae bacterium, assembly GCA_025934895.1. Taxonomy (GTDB): domain Bacteria; phylum Actinomycetota; class Actinomycetes; order Propionibacteriales; family Nocardioidaceae; genus Nocardioides_B. The sequence goes on from JAICWH010000006.1 coordinate 29,984, forward strand.
ACCTCCGGGTTCAAGGCGTTCCGCAGGGGCGCGCTCCTGCGGGTCATGTCCGCGCGCTCGGAGTCCAACGGCTACTGCTTCCAGATCGAGACCTTGTGGCGCGCCGACCGGATCGGTCTGCACGTCACCGAGGTACCGATCACCTTCACCGACCGCACGCTGGGGGAGTCCAAGATGTCTGCGACCATCGTCGGCGAGGCGATGCTGCGGGTGCTCACCTGGCGTTGGCGAGAGCTCCTGGAGCCGACGGTGTTCGGGACCCCGGAGGACCGGCACCGTGTCGGCGCCTGACGGTCCGCTGTCGCGCTTCGTCAACCGGCGGATGCTCACGTTCCTCGCCGTCGGCGGCACCGGCTACGTCGTCGACGTCGCGTCGTTCAACCTGCTGCGATCCACCCCGTGGCTGGGAGGCGTCGACCCGTCGTACGCCCGGGTCGCTGCCGTCGCCGTGGCGATGGTGGTCACCTACCTCGGCAACCGACTGCTCACCTGGCGCGGCGAGAGCGGGGACGACCGTCGACGCGAGGTGTCCCTGTTCGTCGTCTTCAACGTGATCGGGCTCGGCTTCTCGGTCGCTTCGCTGGTGGTGTCGCACGACCTGCTCGGCCTGACGAGCAGGCTGGCGGACAACATCTCCGCCAACGTCGTCGGGCTCGCGCTCGGCACGGTGTTCCGCTACTGGTCCTACAGCCGCTTCGTGTTCGCGCCCACGTCCCCACCTGCTCGAACCGACGACCCGGCCGACCGCCTGGCGGGCGTGCGGTGAAGGTCCCGACGAGAGTCTCCCCTTCCGCACGGTGGTCCCGGCGAGGGGTCGGCGGTGTGCTGATCGACCTCCACGCCGCCGGCTAGCTGCGGAGCCAGGTGCGGAGCTTCTTGCGCGGCAGGCGGTCCCAGGCCTCGACGAACCTGCGTTCGGCGTGGTCGGCGTGCACCTGCTCGAGGGCGTGAAGCCGACCGAAGGTGAACCCGTTCTCACCGCTGAGGTGGGTCTGGGCGCCGTACTCGCGCAGCTTGTGGCGGGCGAGGACGGCGTCCTGGTGCTCTCCGAGCGCTTCTTGGACCCTCTTGGCTGCAGCGGCCAGCTTCTTGGCCCGGGCGGGGAACAGCGGGATGGCTGACTCGGCGGCGTAGCGGAGCCGCTTCGCCTTCTTGCGGGCATCGTGGAGCGCCGCGTCGTGGTCCTGCCGGCTGTCGGCGCGGTCGATGTTCCGCACCGCCCGGCGCAGGCGCTTGGCATCGCGCTGCAGCAGGCCGGGGAGTACGTCACCGGCCCATGCCTGGGCCGTGCCGGCGAAGGGCGGACACTCCACCAGGTCGTCAAGGGCGTCGAGCAGGCGGTAGTACCGCTCGGTCTCCAGGGCCTCCAAGGCCTGCTCGCGTCCGGCCCGGAACGCGGCGCTCAGGTCGTCGTCGATCCGCTGGGAGACCGGTCCCAGCACCAGCTCGACCGGTTCGGCGGCCACCAGCCGGCGCAGCCTCTCCCGCATCACCTGCGCGTCCCTGGCCGGGCTGAGCACCTGCCCGAGCCAGCGCAGCTCCTCCCCGACGCCACTCACGGCGTCAACGGAGTGCGACGCGAGCAGCGGCCTGTAGGTCTTGAGCGCGGACCGCAGCCGGCGGACGGCGATGCGCAGCTTGTGGATCGAACCGCGACGCCCTGCGCGCAGCCGCGCATCCTGTTCGTGGAGCTGCTCGATCTGTCCCGCCAGGTGCGCCACCACCAGCTGCCCGGCGCTGCCCCGCGACAGCTGCTTGGGTGAAGCGCGGCCCGCGGGAGTCTGCGGAGCCACAACGCCCAGGGCCCGACGCAGCTTGGACGACACCGACGCCGGCACCGCGCCGGCCTCGAGCAGCCGCTGCTCCACGCCCTCCATCAGGCGCCTGTCTCCGTGGACCAGCTCCACCTCCCACTCTCGCCAGTCCTCCACCTTCGCTGCACCGTGGAGCCGCTCCGCGTGGACCTCGTCGTCGCACACCTGCGCGAGCACCGTCGCGTCGCTCCCGAAGAGCTCATACTCCAGCCGCCGGGTGCTCAGCCGGGCGACTGGAGCCAGTGGCCGGTCGCGAACCACGGCCCGCACCGGCGTGAGCAGCTGGACCGGAACCGTCTCGGTGGCCCGGCCCGAAGGCAGCCGAACCTCGGTGCGGGTGTCCTTGCTCCCACGTGGCAGCTTCAGGTGCCACCCCTCGTCGTAGCCACCGGTACGTCGGCGCAGCGTGATCCCACGCCGAGCGAGGTCGAGGTTGGAAGTGTCGAAGTAGACCGCCACCAGCCTCGTCTCCGTCGACTGACCCACCCTCGACACCCCGTCCAGGTCAGTCAGGATGGGCAGGACCGTGCTGGTCCCGACGTCGTACTTGCGCTCGACCTCATCCTGCCGGGACGCATCCATGACCCGATTATCCCTGGTGCAGCGGTGACCGTCGGGGTCGCCCTCCTCTGCGAAAACGGCCGGGAGGGCGACGCCCGGGGTCGGCTCAGTGCCGGGCGTGCAGCATGCCCAGCAGGCCGTGCGACTCGCCGTCCGGACCGGCGCTGAACCACACGTCCGACGTCGATCCACTGACGCCGTTGCCGGGCAGCAGGGCCCAGAGACCGTCGATCACGACGGGACGTCCGGAACCGTTGCGCAGCGTCGCGACCACCCGGCCGGTGCCCCGGTCAACGACGTGGATGCGCCCGTTGCCGAAGTTGCCGACCAGCAGCCTCCCGGCGAGCCCGCCGAACCCGCGAGGTGCGACCGCCAGGCCCCAGGGCGAGTCGAGCGGCCCCCGGCGTACCAGCGTGCGCAGGAAGTGCCCGCGGGACCCGAAGACGCTGAGGAACCCGTGACCCCGCCCGGCGACGTCGTCATGACGCGCCGAGTCCTGCTTGGCGTAGGTGACGTACACCCGGCCGTCGAGATCGGCGACGTTGAACGGTGCGTAGCCGCGGGGGATCCGGTGGCTGCGGAACGCGCGGGGCATGGACACCCGATGGAACTTGCTGTCGAACACGTCGACGCGACCGTGGTGGAAGTCGGTAGCCAGCAGGTAGGGCTCGCCGTCCATCGTGACCATCGTCAGGCCCTTGAAGACGGCGTTGCGCACGTGCGCGACCGTCACCGCCCGGGTCGGGTCGCCGGAGGAGTTCCAAGCCGTGATGGAACCGGTCTCGGCGGCGAAGATGAACAGCGCCGGTCCCGTCTTGCCACCGCTGCCCAATGCGAACCCGGTGGTCGGGTTGAACACGACGCCTGTCGGCGCCCCCCCGGCCGGGATCTTCACTACGAGCGGGACCTGAGTGATCGACGGGCTCGGCGAGGTCGCCCCGGTGTAGAGCGTGGACGTGCTCGTGCCGTTGTTCGACACCCACAGCGGACTGGTCGGCGAGAACGCCAGCCCCCAGGCGTTGACGAGGTTCGGGTCGGTGGTCTGCGCCTTGCCTGGCTGGTCCGCAACCAGCCGGGCGACGCGGAAGCGGTTGACGTCGTCGTGGTCCCGGGCCTGGGCCGGCGTGGCCGTGGTGAGCCCTACAAGGGCCCCGACGAGCGAGACGACGGCCAGCAAGGTCGACGATCGCGATTGGGACAGTCTTGGCATGGCGCCTCCACGCGTGTCGCGCGATGTGACTCGGACGGCACATCGCTGCTGTCGCTTGCGACTACGGGTGACGAGGTGCGGGGGTTCAACGGTGGGCGGATGGTCTAGCCACCCACGGCTCGTCCTTTGCGAGTCCAGCGGGGAAGTTAGGTGACCTCGCATGACCGGCTTCCCTCGCGCCGCGCAGACCGCTTCGCAGAACCCGTCGCCGTCAGTTTCGGAACGGGTGCGTAGTCGACGTCCCTCGGGTCGGCCAGGCTAGCGGTTGGGAGGGAGTGACCCAACGTCCCTCTCAACCACCTCCGGAGCCCTCGGGTCGAGATGGATCGACCGCGTCGACGGCTGCTAGTGTGCGCTGGTGCCCCCGTCACGCAGCCCCTTGTCGATCAGCACGAGGCACGGCAGCCGAGCGACTGGTTGGTTTCCCCCGCCGAGGTGATGCTGATGACGACATGAGCATCAGAGCCGGCGAGCTGCTCAGCGACGAGGACCGCAAACCAGGAGACCCACCCCCGCGCCGACGACCGCCACCTCGACTCCGTCACGTTCGTGACCTCATACCGCGGTGTGGAAGCAGGACTACCCCGGGGTGGCAATGGTTGTGCCCGGATGCCGACGGGAACGAGAGATGTCCGCGTCCGGGTCGAGCATTCCCACTGCCGGCACCGCCACCGCAGTGCCTACCTCGACATCACGATGAACCGCTCGGCGCAACGGTTCACGCCTCCCTCCCGCCGCGTCGCCACGCTGCCTGAGGCGTGGACCGCGGCGTCCGCGGCGGTTCTGCCGACTGCTCGTGTCCTCCACGGCAGTTCACCCGTTGGTCCATTCGACTGGAGGGGACCTCATGCGCGTGCTCGTCGCTGAGGACGACGTCCGACTCGCCGACATCCTGGAGCAGTCGCTGTCCGAGGCGGGCTGGCAGGTGCGCGTCGAGCACGACGGTCGGAGGGCGTTCGATGCCGCGCTCACTGCCGGCGTGTCACGGGCAGGCGCGGCGGTGGGCTTCGACGTGTTGCTGCTGGACTGGGGACTACCGTCGATGGACGGGCTCACGGTCTGCGGCCGACTGCGCAGCCTCGGTGTCCTCACCCCGATTCTGATGCTCACTGCTCGCGGAGCCACACCGGACAAGATCGTCGGGCTCGACGCCGGGGCTGATGACTACCTCGCGAAACCGTTCGACCTCGACGAGCTGTTGGCGCGGCTGCGGGCGCTGCACCGACGTATCCGGCCTGAGATCGCCGACAACCAGCTGCTGCAGGTGGGAGACCTGATGCTGGACCCGGAGGAACGTCGGGTGAGCAGAGCCGGGACCCAGATCGAGCTGTCGGTGCGAGAGTTCGACATCCTGCGGCTCCTGATGGAACGCGCTGGCAAGGTCGTGAGCCGCTACACCATCCTCGATGAGGTGTGGGACGGCGAGACCGACCTGCGCAGCAACGTGATCGATGTGCACGTCGGGAGCCTGCGAGCCAAGATCGACCGGCCGTTCGGGACTACGACCATCAAGACCTTGCGCGGCGCGGGCTACCGAGTCGAGAAGTCGACGACTGACGGTGCGCCGGACGCTGGGGCACCGTGACTCGAGTCGGGCGCGGCACCCGCGGGCGGATCTCGCGGATCCCGTTGCGACGCCGGCTCGTGGCGGGGTTCGCCGCCACCATGGTGGTGCTTCTCACCGGAGCCGGAGCTTTCGTCTACTGGCGGGTCCAGTTCGCGCTGGACCGCAGCCTCAACCGCGATCTGGACGGTGCTGCGGCGGTGCTCACCCCGATGGTCACCGCTACCGGTCAGCTTCCCGCTGACTCCGCCACGCTGGCCCGCATCGACGGGTTCCAGGTACTCGTCCCCTCGGGCCGGGTGCTGGACCAGGACGGCAAGCTGGGCTCCACCTCCGCCTTGACGACGGCGCAGCTGCGTGAAGCGGCCGTGTCCCCGATACGACGCGACACCGGTGACCTGCTGCCGGTGACCCGGCGCCCGTTCCGCCTGTACGCGACCCCGGTGCGGGTCGAAGCCTCTTCGCGGTCGACACCGCGGCAGCTGGTGCTGGTCATCGCGATCCGCAGGGATCAGCACGACGAGGCGCTGCGCGAGCTGCTGCTTCAGCTGACCGCCGCGGGGCTGGGGACCTTGGTGCTCACCTCGCTCGTCGGTGACCTGCTGGCCCGGGCCGCGCTGCGGCCGGTGGAGATGTACCGCCGCCGAGCCGCTGACATCGCCGCCGGTGCCACCGACCTCCGCCTCCAGGTCCCGACCGGTCGAGACGACGAGATCACCCGGCTCGGGCACACCCTGAACGGGATGCTCGCCGCCCTGTCTGCGGCCCTGGAACGTGAACGGCGGTTCATCAACGACGCCAGCCACGAGCTCAGGACACCGCTGACGTTGATCACCAGCCGGGTCCAGCTGACCCAGAGCCGTCCCCGGACCGTCGAGCAGCACGAGTCCGCCCTGGTGGAGATGAGACACGACCTGGCCCGGATGACCCGGATGGCTGATGAGCTTCTCGAGCTCGGAATGAGCCAGGGCCGTCAAGACGGTGCGGAAGCGCACGACCTGGTGACGGAGGCATGGGCCGCGGTCCAGGCCCGGACCGCTCTCGCGTCCCCGGGGACGGTCTACAGCCACCCCCGGGCGTTGACCCTGGAGTCGGAGGGCCCAGTGTCGGTCCAGCTGGACTCGGTCACCCTTCGACGCGTCCTGGACAACCTGCTGGACAACTCTGCGCTGCACGGCGCCGCACCGGTGCAGGTGACCGTCGACCAGGTCGACCGATGGGCGCGGCTGCAGGTCAGCGACAGCGGGAAGGGGATGCCGCGGGAGCTGTTGGCCACCGCCACCGAGCGGTTCGCCCGGTCGGCTGAGGCCCGCAGCCGACCAGGTTCCGGCCTGGGGCTGTCGCTGGTGGCCGCGATCGTGACGGCCGCCGGCGGGCAGCTGCGGTTGTGCTATGACGGTCACCACCAGGCGGTGGGCCTTCAGGTGCCGACGCCCTGCGCCCATGGCGGCGCGATGACCGTCACCGTGCTGCTCCCAGCCGTGACCGAGATGCCTGCACGCAGCTGACTCTCCGAGGGTGGCGAGTTGGCGCAGGGGGAAGACGCAATGTCGCCCGCAGATGACGGTGTCGTGCAAGCAGCACAGGGCATCATCCAGCAGCACAGGGCATCATCACCCGGGTAAGGCACCGCGCTGCACCTGGCGTGCACCGGCTGCGAACCAGTCGACCTCCCGATCTCGAAACGCTCGCCGCATGCTGCCGACTCGCTACGGCGGCTCGGCGCGGGTTGATGTGGCGAGGGTTGATGTGGCCTCGACTCGAACATCAGACGTCGATGTGACCGGTGCCCGTCGGGTCTCCCGACGAAGCGTGCGCATCGTCGGGAGGCAGGTAGGCCGCAGCGGCCTCGGTGAGGCCACGTCTATCAGCAGTCAACCGGATGACCCCCCAGACCGCTAGCAGCGCCAGACCCAGGCTCATGGAGCCCAGCACGTCGGTGAGCCAGTGGACCCCGAGATAGACGCGGCTGGCAGCGACGGCGACCACGATCGCCGCGTAGGCACCGGTCAGCATCGTCTTGGTCCGCTTCGTTCGTCCAGGGGTAACCAGCACCAGCAGCACACCGTAGGCGACGGTCGCCTGGATCGTGTGACCCGAGGGGTAGGACCAGCCGCTGGCGCCCGTCAACCAGTCGGCGACCGGTGGCCGATGTCGGTGCACCAGCTCCCCGACCCCGGCGTGCAGCAGGAGGGTGGCGGCGTACACCACTCCCACCGCCACCGCGGGCCTCCACGAGCGACGCGAACGGCACGCCAGAACGGTTGCGGCCACGAGCAGCGGCACGACCATAGCGTTCGAACCCAGCCAGGTCACAACCTGGAAGAGGTGAGTCAACCAGCCCAGCCGGTGAGCCAGAGCCCAGGCGTGGGCACGGGGATCGAGCAGGGCGAGCTCCTCCCGTGCCACGACGTCTTGGGTGATGCCGAGGAACATCCACGTGGTGGAGACCGCGACGGCCGTCATGAACGTCACGGGCAGGCCGGTCCGCGACCCCGGGTCGAGCCGACGGCCGGTCCAGGCCACGGTGCCGGGGAACCGGGTGACCAGCAGGTCCGCGGCTCGGCTGTGGCGGATGCGGTCCATCTGGCGCTGCCCCCAGCCGCCGCGGCTGCGGCGCAGCAGATAGCCTCCGACGAACCCGAGCAGGACGACGACGAGCGCTCCGAGCCCGATCCGGGAGGCCAGGTGCTCGACGTGCCGCCAGCTGCTTCCGCCGAGGTATCCGAGCAGGACACACATCGTTCCCCAGGCGGCGCCGCCGGCGACGTTGTACAGCGCGAACTTCGGGTAGTGCATCCGGGACATGCCGGCCAGGCCCGGGATCATGACCCGCAGGGCCGCGGTGAACCGGCCGAAGAACACCGCCTTGCCGCCGCGGTCGGCCAGGTATCGTTGGGCGCGGTCGAGATGCTTGTGGTTGATGAACCGGCCCAGGGTGCCTTCGAGCAGCCCCCGTCCGTAGCGGCGCCCGACCAGGTAGCCGATCGAGTCCCCGATGACGGCGCCGAGAGTGCCGGCGGCGAGAACCGCGAGGAGCGGGATGCGCCCTTCGTAGGCCAGGACGCCGCCGAGGATGAGCGCGACCTCGCCAGGGAAGATGAAGCCGACGAACGCGGAGGACTCCAGGGCCGGGACGACGAAGACCAGCAGCAGCGCCACCCAGACCGGGAGGGCCAGGATGTGCGCGGCGACTGCGTCGATCATCGGTGCGTCTCCTCGTGCCATGGCCTGAGCGGCTCGCGGCCGGAGTGCAGCAGGCGTCTGGCGGGGGTGCGCGCGAGACGGCTGACCACGAGCTTGAGGACGCGATGGAGGACGACGTACCCGAGGAGGGTGACGACTGCTCCGAAGATGAGCCCGATGGCCACGTCACCGGGGTAGTGGGCGCCGACGTAGACGCGCGTGAACGCCATGAGCAGCGCCGCGACGGTGGCGAGCAGTCCCAGGCGGCGGCTGACCAGCCAGACGCCGGCGGCGACGGCACCGGCCATCACCGCGTGGTCGCTGGGGAAGGAGAAGTCACTGGTGCGGGCCACCAGGACCTCGACGTGCCGGAGGCTCGTGTAGGGGCGCGGCTCGTGGACCCAGTTCCCCAACGGCTGGTTGAGCCCGACGGCGATCAACGTCCCAACGGGCGCCCACAGCGCCGCAGCCATGGTCGCGAGGTCGCGCCGGCCGCGTGCGGTCCACCACGACCAGACCAGCAGGGCGGCGAACAGCACCACGCCGTACAGCGCGTATGCCCGAAGCGCGTCATGGAGCCAGGGCGTCGCCCGTGCGAACGAGTTCACGTGCAGGAACCACGAACGGTCCAGCGGCAGCTGCCCGAGAGACGTCGATGTGAGTGTAGGCAAGGGAGGAATCTCCTAGGACGAGCTGGCGGGTGAGGACACGGAGTAGCTGGGACCGCATCCCTCGGGCAGGACGGGCAGTGATCGGTGGACGCCCCGGAGCAGCCACACGGGGTGTCCACAGACGACCGCGACCTCGCGGTAGCGCGTCTGGAGCGCGTGGCTGACGTGGTCCTGTGGGTCGAGGCCCCAGGTGTGCGGCGCGTCCCAGCGCACCACCCAGGTCGGGGCACCGTGGAGTCGGGTGAGTGTGTGGGTGAGCAGGTTCAGGCCGGGGTCGAGGGTGCGGACCGGCAGGCTCCAGGAGTATGGGTACGGCGAGGAGAGCCCGGATTCGTCGATGACGTTGGGATGGGTGAACGGCACCACGACCGTGTCGGTGCCCTTCGCGGAGGATGCCAGCCACCGACCGACCTGGTAGGAGTGGCTGCGGTAGCTGTGCACCGCGACGGCGTCAGCTGGGGCAGCGACCATGGTGGTGAGCACCGCGAGGAGCGCTACGAGCTGGGTCCCGTGTCGTGCTCGCCGGACCCGCGCCGGGACGGGATGACCGGAGAGCGGGCGGCCGGCGGCGAGGCCGGTGACCAGGGCCAACATTGGGATCAGGGCGATCAGGTAATGCGGCCAGTAGTTCCCTCCGAGCAGCACCCCGACCAGCTCGACGGCTGCTGCGCCGGTGACCGCCCACACGACGGGGCTGGGGTGGAACAGAGCGCGCCACTGGCTGAGCGCCAACTGGGTGACCAACAGCCCGATGCCGCTGGCGAACGCCAACTCGACCAGGGTCCCGAGCCGGGCCTCCGGCGCGGCCAACGAGTGCATGGCGATGACGTCGCCGGCGTCGCTACGGAACCCGTACATCGCATACACCAGCGCTCGGATACCGGCACGCGAGGTCGCCCACCAGGCGGCCGCACCCACCGGAATTGCAGCTCCCGCGACGAGACCGGTGGCCAGCAGCAAGGCGCGCTGGAGTGGGCCTCGGCGCGGGATCACGCTGCTGAGCAGGAAGATGCCTGCGAAGACCAGGCCGTCGACGAAGTTCTGCTTCACCAGCACGGCACTCGCTCCGGCCGCACCCGAAACCAGTCCGAGCAGCAACGTGCGGGTGGGTCTGGAGCTCCGGTACAGGGCGTGCAGCGCAGCCGCCGACGTGAGCATCACCAGCGGCGCTGCGATGAGCTCACCGTTGAGCTGGTAGGCGCCCAAGAACGGGGAGGTCGCCAACGCGAACGCCGTCCACGCCGACCAGGTCGCTGCCCGGCTGCCGCCGATGGCACCCGCCGCCCACGCAGCCGCGGCGACCAGTGCGGTGGCGCAGATGCCGGCCATCAGCCGGACCCCGAACGGACCCAGCGCCTGAGCCGCCTCGAACACCACGAGCAGCCCCGGCGGCCGGTCCACCCACTGGGCGCCGTACAGGTAGGGGCCCGTAGCCCGCCAGCCGCGGGCGACCATCGCGAACCCGCCTTCGTCGGAGGTCAGCTCGCGCGAGAGGAACAGCAAGTGCAGCCCGAAGGTCAGCAGGCAGGCCACCTGCACCGACCTGCGTGCGTCCATATCCGTCCAGCCGGGACGTCTCCACCGACCGGCGCGCCCACCGCGGCCGAGCCGGCGCAGCCGACGTAGCCGTGTGGGAGGCGGGCTGGCCCCAGCGGGTGGTGAGGTCTTCACGATCGGCCGGATGACGCCCGCGTCGGAGTGCAGACGGTGGTTCACGTCTTGGACGCTACGGATCACGGATGAAGCCAGGATGAAGGTCTGCCGAGACTGCTCGGCTGATGTATCGGCGCCCTCGCGGACCCACGCCCCGCAAGGTCGAACGACGGGCAGGAAAGGGGTCTTGACGGCCCGCCCACCGTCGGGACGCCTCGCCGGTCCTCGAGCCGGTCCCCACGTTCGGCACAATCTCTCCATGCCCGTCCCATCACCCGTTACGGCTGGGGTCCCCCGGCGATGAGCAACGGTCCAGCACGCGAACCAGCCCGGACGCCCCGACGAGAGTCCGGCAGCACGGGTCTGAGCCCGTGGCGGTTCGTGGTGTGGTTCGGTGTCGTCGCGCTGCTCGGCGATGTCGTCTACGAAGGCGCACGCTCGATAACGGGGCCGCTGCTCGCTCACCTGGGTGCCAGCGCCTTGGTCGTCGGCCTCGTCACCGGGATCGGCGAGACGGCCGCTCTGGCCCTACGACTGGTGTCGGGTCCACTGGTCGACCGCAGTGGCCGCTTCTGGGACTGGACCATCGCCGGATACGCCGTGACGATGCTCAGCGTGCCGGTGCTCGGACTCGCCACCGCCCTCTGGCTGGCCTGCTCACTCGTCATCCTCGAGCGCGTCGGTAAAGCTGTCCGCTCACCCGCCAAGGACACCTTGTTGTCCCATGCGACCGCTTCGACCGGCCGAGGGAAAGGGTTCGCCGTTCATGAGGCCCTCGACCAGATCGGTGCGCTGATCGGTCCGCTGGTCGTCGCAGGGGTCCTCGCCGCCACGCAGGACAACTACACCCCGGCGCTCGCGGTCCTGGCGGTCCCGGGAGCGGGTGTTCTGGTGCTGGTCATCTGGCTGCGGACCCGCGTTCCCGATCCTGCTGCCTATGAGCAGGCATCCCAGCCAACGCCGAGCCGCAGCCGCCGACTGTCTCCAGATGAGGTACCGAAGCTCCCGGGTGTGTTCTGGGCCTACGCGATCTTCACCGGTCTCACGATGGCCGGCTTCGCGACCTTCGGCGTTATCTCCTTTCATCTGGTCACCCGTCACCTACTCACCCCCGCCGCGGTACCCGTCCTGTACGCCACGGTCATGGTCATTGACGCCGTCGCCGCTCTGGCCACCGGCTGGGGGTACGACCGGTTCGGCACCAAGGTGCTCGTCACGCTCCCGGTCGTCGCAGCCGTCGTTCCGGCGCTCGCGTTCAGCGACTCGGTCGGGCTCGCCGTCGCGGGCGCGTTGGCGTGGGGGACGGTGCTCGGCATCCAGGAGTCGACGCTCCGGGCGACGGTTGCTGACCTTGTAGGGCCACAGCGGCGGGCCACTGCCTACGGCGTGTTCGGCGCCGTCGTCGGGATCGCGGCCGCCGTCGGCGGGACCCTCGCCGGTGCACTGTACGGCTGGTCCGTCCCCGCCCTGGTGATCATCACCACCGGAGTGCAGGCGACGGCCCTCGTGACACTGCTTCTCACCATGCGTTCGATCTCGGGCGGTCGTCGCTCGCAGGGACGCACCGACGTGACCCCCAGCACGGGCCCGGGAGACTCCACGGAGACCGAGCAGCGATGATGGTTCCCGCAGCGCTGCGCCGAGGCGTGCCTCTGGGGTCGAGATGTCATGTGGCCCTCGGGTGTGGTGTCCCCGGCACGGTGCCCCCGGCAGTGTCCGGTTCCAGGACATAGTTGACACCTGTCTCGGGACATAGTTGACACCTCTCCTGTCCTGGAGGTGCCGGCCATGTCCAAGGGCCGACTAATCATCACCGCTGTGGTCCTCGAGGGACGCTCAAAGGGCGAGGCCGCCCGCGACTACGACGTCTCCTGCCAGTGGGTCCATCACCTCGTCACCCAGTACCGAGCCGAGGGGGAGGCCGCGGAGGCCCGCTCGCGGCGCCCACATACCAGCCCCGGGGCGGTCTCGGCGGACCTCGAGGATCGGATCGTGCGGCTCCGCAAGGAGTCCCGGCAGGGACTGGACGTCGGCGCTGTGCCGAGCACGGGTCCCACATCGGATCTACGCCGAGCGGCTGCTCGACGACGCATGCCCTGGACCCGGATGCGCGCGGTCTACCGGCTCCAATCCGCCGCTACGCCCCCGACCCGGTCGACGCGGCCTGCAAACGGTCCTTGGACCTCGACATCGTGTCCGTGTCGACGATCGCCGCGATTCTCGAACGCGCTACCGAGCACCACACGCCGGTGTGGCCGCCACAGCCGGCTCATCAGGCACCAGCCGGAGGGGTCGGTTCGCCCGCGACCCGGGCGAGTACCCACCGCATCCAGCAACAGGCCCAGCAACGGCCGCCGGAGCGTGCAGATCACGCTCATCCCCGCCGGCGATACCAGCGAAGGAGAACACCGATGACGATGACGACCTCCACCGGCTCGCCACCCGGTTCCGTACGGCGCGTTCCCGGACGGACGGAACTGACGATCGTCTCCAGTGGTACAGGGGTTCTCTGTCGGTCGGGAAAGGTGCACAATGACGCTAGGTGCTGTCGGCGCCGGTGGTCGACGCCGCGCCGCCCAGGTGGTGACAAACATGGAAGAGCGCAACCAGACCGAGCGGAACAAGGCAGTGATCAGGCGGTTCGTCGCGGAAGTTCAGAACGGCAAGGACTTCGACGTCTACGACGAACTCAACGACCCGGATTTCGTCAACCTCAGCAGCCCTCCGGGTGTCCCGCCGGATCGGGAAAGTGGCAAGCTGTTTCTTCAGGCGTTCGCCCAGGCTTACCCCGACGCAACGTTCACCGTCGACGACATGATCGCCGAGGGCGACCAGGTCGTGACCAAGAAAACAATGTCGGGTATCAATACCGGAGATTTCGCAGGCGTTCCAGCGACGGGCAGGCGCGTGACCTTCCAATACGTCGACATCATGCGCGTGCGCGACGGGCGGATCGTCCAACACTGGAACATCATCGACCAGCTCAGCTGGCTAACCCAGTTGGGCGTAATCCCGGCGCCGTCCAGCGTGGACACCGGGACATCAGCAGGTTAGTCGCCAACAACACGTGCAGCACCCGATGCCGACAGAGTTGTGAGAGCAAACTTGAGCGAGTAAGGGAAGTGCAGCGAGTAAGGAAAGCTCTCACGAGGCGCCTTCAAGGCAGTCACATGTCCTCCTGACTTCGGCAAACACCTGTTGGCCCTTGTCGGCGCTTTACGGCCCTTCTCCGGCTGGCGCGTACAGAATGTGTACAGAATCGCGATCTTCGGTTTCCAGATCCATCACTTGGCCGTTGTCTGACCAACGACAGAGTCCGGCTCGAGCTGGTCGCGGTACGTGGTCTCGTGGCGGATGATGTTCCCTCGGAGGTCTGTTTCCGGGTCTGGTTGGAGGTTGATGGTGATGGGCGGAAGACCGGCGTTGCGCATACACGGTTCGGGCGAGCACTTTCGTCTGCGAGTGAGGCAGTCACCGGATCCTTTGGCGACGGTCCGAGAGTCCTGCCGGGCGGCTACGGCGGTGGACAAGGCTCTGGGTGAAGCCATCAGGGAGGCAGTCGCCTCCGGTCACACCTGGCGCGAGATCGGGGCGGCGATGTCACGGAGTCCCGCCGCCACCGATTCGCGGGGGGTGCTGGACGACTATGCGGCCGCGAGGCGATCGACCTGGCGTCGCTTGTGGGGTCTTGGGGAGACCGACGATGAGGGTTGAACTGCTTTACTTTGAGGGCTGTCCGAGCTGGAAGGTGACGGAGGAGCGTCTTCTAGTCGCCTTGACTCGTACCGGGCACGGTGACGTCGTGGTGCGGCGGACGAAGGTGGAGACTCTGGCGCAGGCCGAGGATCTTGGATTCGTCGGTTCGCCCACCGTGCTCGTCGACGGGCACGATTCGCTGAGTCGTGGCGATGAGGGTGGGGCCTTCGCATGTCGGGTGTTCCAGACGCCGGGGGGTCTCGCCGGGTCACCCACCATCGAGCAGCTGTCGGAGGCGCTCGCATGACTCGCATCAAGCGTCTGCTCGTCATCTTGGTTCGGTTGTACCTGCTGTTCGCGGTGATCGGCCGATTCGTGGAGCGCATGGGCGCGGTCGAGTGCGGGTGCGGTGACGACTGTTGGTGCAAGCGACCTGGCTTAAGCCTGTTCCGTTGGGTCTTCCCGTTCAGACATCGCTGCCGCGCAGTTCGCTCGACCACAACTGCCCCGTCCCCCTGACAACCAGCCCGCACTCGGTCATCGGTCGGTGGGTCAGGGTTCGAGCTTGCTCGCTCGCGGAGCGACGCGTGAGCGACCTTGACGCTCCGGACGTTGATCGGATCATTCAACGTCAGGAGGATGGGATTGCGTACTGGTGAAGCTGCTCGAACAGGCGCTTGCTCTTGTCCGGGTTGGCGGCCGAAGGCCGCCATTAAAAAAGCGGAGAGAAGAAAGTTCCCACCAGGGCCTCGTCCCCATGAGCCTCGCGTTTAGCGGGTTTGCCGATGAGAGTAACCGTTCGGCGAAGCATGACGAGACGTTGACGCGGCGCGAGGTGATTGGAACCCAGGCACAGTGGTCATGGTCGTCCACCTGCCCGTGAGCCTCGCCCTGACGCCAGATGGGCAAGTCGAACGATCGCCAGGGCCATGGCGCTGATACCGATGACTTCAAACGTGACCGCGGCCGCCTCGGTGGAGAGCTCCTCACCGAACGCCCACACCGCGACGATGATCGCGACGATGGGGTCGGCGATGATCAACGGTGGCAACGCACCTGCCAACGGACCGGCTTGGTACGCGGCCTGGCTGAGCACGATGCCCCCGGCCCCGACCACGAGCAACGCGTAGACCGGCCACTCCAGGAACAGGTGCCAACCCTCGGCACGAGCCAGCGCAACGGTGTACTTGATCAGCGACGCCATCAGTCCGTACATGATGCCGGTGGCGAGCCCGAGCAGAACGGCTCGGTGGCGCCGGCCTGGACCGCGACCAATCGCGGCGGCGGACACCGCCACCGCAGCCGCGACACCACCCACCAGCAGCAGCGGGCCGTCACGAGGCAGGGCCGGTCCCGTCCCGGGCTGAGCCGCCCTCAGGAACACGGCCAGGCCAGCGACGAGCAGCAGCGCCCAAGCCCACTCGACAACGCTCGGGCGCCGCTTCTCCAAGAGCACACTGGCGGGCAGCGCGAACAACAACGCACACACAAGCAGCGGCTGAACCAGCGCCAGCGGACCTGCCGCGAGCGCCAGTGCCTGCAACGTCACCGTGCCCACCGCCGCGACCAGACCACCAAGCCACATCGGACGAGCCAGCAGACTGGCCAGAAGACTGAGGTGCAACCCACTTCCCTTGGGCGCCCGGGACGCGCCTCGTTGCTGCAACACACTCGCGACGGCGAAGCACAGCGCAGAACCAAGCGCAGCGCCGACCGCCAGACCGGTAGTCACCGGCGCAAGGGGCGGTTGGCCGGAGGTCGATCAAGGTGAGATCGGCGCACAACCGGCAGGCTATCGCTTCAATCGCCGGCGCAGTTGGGTCCCGCCCGGCTGCGCGAACTCGTTTTCGTGACATGCAGTCCTGATCGACGAACGTCCGGAGCCGCGTTGGGCGCGGCTACCCTCGCCGGGACTGGGCCGCAAGAGTGCAGCGATCTCCTTCAGCCGGGAGCCCCGAAGCCTCAGCGAGCGATGCCGTGAGGTCGGCTGGCAATGTCAACCTGACTTGGCCCCAGGGTGACGGGGCCAGTCGGCCGTGCTCCAGGTAGCGAGAGTGTTGATCGGCCTTGGCGTCGAGCGCGGCGCTGACTCGGCGAGTGAGTCTTTCATTCAGAACCGCGGCTCGTTCCGCCCGGTCGAAGTAGCGGACGTCTGACAGCTCGGCGGACTCCAGTTCGAGCTGCGCATGGCCATCCTCGTCGATGACGCCCCCGTCGAAGATGAACAAGACCTTGTCACCTTCGTTCCGTGAGGGCGACCAGTCCACGACTAGAAGAGCTCCGACGGTACGGCCGAGACCAAGCTCCTCCTTGATCTCGCGGACACAAGCTTCGGTCGGCGTCTCCCCGGGTTCCACGTAGCCGCCGGGGTGGGCGAGTTGCGCGAGCCGGTGGCTTGACTTGCCGCGTTGGGTGCGGATCCCAGGTCTGGACGAGATTGCGGCTCAGGAAGTGGTAGCGCACCTGCTCGGGTGCGAGGAGCTCGGCTTCGAGCAGGGTTGCCAGGGCCTCGTCCCGCTTGTTGGTGCTGCTGAGCGCGCGGGAGACCTCCAAGGCGTGGCGGGCTCGTCGCTCGGTCGGAACGGCGCTTGTGTCGAGCCCTAGGCCGATATCGATGGCGACTTGGACGTCGCCGAGCTCCATTGCCGTGGATACTCGGTGGATGGCGACGTTGGTTGGTCCGAACGCGGTCTAGAGTCAGTTCGAGTCGTGTCCAAGGCGACGGGCTGCGACGCTCGCCTCCTCGAGGAACTCTCGTGCGGCGGCTCGGTCGTCGTGTCGAGCGGCTGCCATTGACCAGGACAGAGGGTGTGTGCCGTACACCGACAGCATCGTGGGCGAGGGCTTGGCAAGGTGCGGTTCGTAGAAGTCGACTGCGTCGCGGGTGAGCCGGATTGCTTCGGCGTAGTCGCCGGTCGAGAGCAGCGAGTGCGCGATCGATCGCAGCAAGCGATCCGATCACCACTGGATTCTCGTTGCGCTGCCTTCCACACCTCGGTCTGACGCGGTCCAGACGAGATCCGGTTCGCCGAGCTTGGTGAGTGTGCTCGCGGCAACGTAGTACGGCAGAGCGAGCCGCCCAAACGCCAGCATTTGCTCGTCGCCCGTGTAGGTGTGGGTCGCGACCTTGAATGCCGGGATGAGGCGCACGAGCTGGTGAGTCACGTACCCGAACCGGGACTCCTGGTAGGCGCTCCACGCGTGTCGACATCGAGCTTCAGCCTCTGAACGGTGGGTGCCTCGCCCAGATGCTGGTGGCGAGCGAGGTCGGTGACTTGGCGATAGTCCATCAAGACGGACCGGAGACCAGGGACCGTGACTCGGCCGCTGTCATGGGTCCGCTCCATCAGGGACGGCTCGTCGATCAAGTCGCCAAGTGCAACGTCGAGCGCGTTCGCCAGGGATCGGAGGACGGAGATCCGGTCAAGCGCGATCCGACCGTTCTCCACCTTGCTGAGCCAGTCAGTTGTGCGGCTGACGAGGCCCGCCAGGACCTCCTGGGACATGCCCCGTCGCCAGCGGTACGACGCGACGCGCTCGCCGATGGTGAGTGTGGATGTCATCCCTCGCATGACCTGAGCGTCCCACCGCTCTCCGACAGGCCCCGGAGGATTTTCCGGGTCGTCTCGCTCCGTCGTACCTAGCGCCTCTGGCAAGACGAAGGTAGGCCGCCCCAGGGCTCCATGGAAGGAAATGCGTGTCGGATTAATGGTTTGTTCAAGATTGATCGTGGTGAGCAGTTCCCGCATGGGTTGTTCGCGATCGCGGTGAATGGCCAGCTGGACTTTGAGAAGTCGTTGGCGAAGGTGGAGGCCGCGCAGGCGCGGGACAAGGAGTCCGGGGAGCGGGTGTGGGTGCTCCGGGTGATCGATAACGACCCGGAGGCGCGGCAGAACGAGTTCAAGGTGAAGATCATCGCGCCGCACTGCCCTGCGCTGCCCGAGGTGGTGCTAGGGACAAACTTCCGGCCGGTGGTGTTCCGGAACATGACGGTGACGCCGTATGTGGAGGAGACGAAGAGCGGCCGGGCGCGGGTGGCGTACAGCCTGCGGGCGACCGGGTGGAGGCTCCGGGTGAGTCCCGCAAGCCGGCCCGGGTCGCCTAGGACGATGAGTCGTCTTGTCGGTGACGGCGGTCCTCGTGGTGCTTGGGGCGTTGCTGGTGCTGCTGATCAGGACTCGGTGGCTGCGGTTGTCCGGGGCGCTGGTCTGTGTGGTGTTCGGTCTGGGTGCTGGGAATGTCCCCGATGGGACCGGCGTCGGTCGAGGTGGTCGGGTCGGTCGGCCGCTGGGCCTACGACGCTCTGCGCGCTCTGTGAGCGGGTGACCGATGGGGGAGGCGAACGAGCAGGTCCGGACCGGCGCGATGTTCGGGGGGATGCGGGGGCAACCTCGTCCAGCGAGGTCCAGGTGATCACCCCGCCTCCCACGTTGACGTTGGTGCTCATGGTGAACCTGGCCCGGCTAACAGTGGTGCTGTGGCGGGCCGCGGGGAAGCATCCGGTGACGGCCACCGGAGTGGTCCTGGTCGCCATGGTGTGGGCCTGGACCGGGGTCATCGGGGCCGGGTGCGTGCTGCTGGTCGCGGTCGTCGCCCTGGTGGTGTGAGCGCGGCTTGGGCCGGAGTCGTGTCGGCGGGTGGTGGTGTCGCGGTGGCGTCGGGTGTGGCCCTACGGCCGGTGGTGGCAGCCCGCGATGGTGACCTGCGATCTGGCCCGGGAGGTCAACGGTCGGGAGTACCTGCCCCGGATCCGGAAGGTGACCGCCGCCGCGTGTGTGGACCGGGTCCTGGTGGACCTGCTCTCGGGGCAGTCACCGGAGGACTTCGAACGGCACATCCTGCAGCTCGCGCACACCTTCTCGGTGAGGCGCCAGTTTGGGACCTAGCGCGACGGAGGTACCCCCACAGGGACTGTGTGCGCCGGTGAGACGCCGAAGGTCAGCGGTTGGCGCGGTACGCATCCCGACGGTGAGCGATGTCGATGACCGTCACCGTTCGCTCCGCGTCATTGATGCGGTAGATGACGCGGTAGGTGCCTCGCCGGGCACTGTGCCGACCTTCGAGAGGTGCCTGGAGACGCTTGCCGACTCGCTGAGGATTGTCGAGCAGCGGCCCGACGATGAACTCGTGGGCGGCGAAAGCAACGGCCTCAGGCAGGTGCTGCGCAAGCTGACGTCGTGCCGTGGGTGTGATGGCGAGCCTGTAGCGGGCCGGGTTGTCGCTCACGCACGCTGCCGGCGTGCGTTCATGGCCTGGGCGAGCTGCTCCTCGGACTCGACCTCGTCGCGCACGAGCTCTGCTTCTGAGGCGGCGAGACGGCTGAGGGTGTCGGGGTCGGACAAGATCGCGATGGTCTCCTCGAGGGACTCCAGGTCCTCGGTGGCGATGAGGACGGCCGAGGGCTTGCCGTGCACGGTCACCGTGACGCGCTCATGTTGGGTGTTCACGCGCCCCACGAGCTCGGAGAGATGTGACTTCACTTCCGCCAGCGACAAGACCGTCATGGTCATAAGTATGACCATCTCGACGGCTCGGTTCAAGGCATTGACAACCGGATGAGTTAGCCGGCTCGGCGCGCGTTGTGGTCGCGCCACCGCGACTCTCAACCTTGACCCTGCTCCGGCCACGAGTTCGGGGACGAGCTCGACAGCGTGGCGACGCCCCTCGATCATGCCCCTCGATCAGGCGGTCCGCCAGGCGGTCCGCCAGGCCGGTGTGTAACGTGTACTCCGGACGATCTGACGCTGTTCGACGACGACGGCTCGGTGACCCAAAGTGCCGTCTGACCTGCGGTTTTGTGTGGTGCCCCCGGCAGGATTCGAACCTGCGACGCACGGTTTAGGAAACCGACGCTCTATCCCCTGAGCTACGGGAGCTTTCGTTGTGGCCCCGGGGACGGGGCGCAGTCACGATAATCCTTCGCGGCGCTGCGACGGCCGCTC